>NZ_JBNFXP010000018.1:0-90052 GCF_052877535.1 Vibrio sp. PNB23_22_6
CGTGTCAGCGAGGTGGCATTATAGAGATTGCGATCACATTGGCAAGCCCTTTTTCACGTTTTTTTTGATTTTTTTATTGTTCGAATAAAATTGAAGCAAAAACGCTTAAAAGAGCACGTTATTCCTACAGATATTTGAACTTATCGGCGAAAAGAGCAACTTTTTCCCAGTTCGTGTATTCCACTTCTTTCGTTGTATCAGTTTCGCCACCTGTCATCGACATAATGAACTTAATCATGGTTTTATCGAACCAACCATAACGTGGGTAGTAAAGTGCGCCAGCAAACACACCAATCAAAGTTGGTTTCCATGGCGACTTAATCAGGAACTTACGAATATAAGCACTACCTTCTGGTGTGTCTTTCCCTTGGTCTTCTTTACGAGCAGTTAGATTGACACAGAAAAACGCCACTTTGTGTTGCTCGAGTTGAGTCAAATTTCGCTCAATAAACTGGTATAGCTTCTTATTAAGATGGCCATAACGAATAGAAGCGCCAATCAATACTCTGTCATACTGGCTGAAATCCATCGTCTCTACATTATGTAAGTCCACCAACTCGCAATCGAAGCCTGATAGTTGTTCATCTATATAGTGAAGAATTTTTTTCGTTTGCCCTTCACGTGAAGAGTATAGAAATAATGCTTTTGCCACGTTTTCCCCTTAGCTACGCCAAAACGTCGGCGTAAGTAGAATAAGTAAGGTAAATATTTCCAGACGACCAAATAGCATGGAAACAATCAATACCCATTTTGCTTTGTCATTAACATTGCCAAAGTGAAGTGCAACTTCGCCCAAACCTGGCCCTAAGTTATTTAGTGTTGCGGCCACCGCAGAGAATGCACTTAGTTCGTCCATTCCTGTTGCAATCAAACCCAACATACATACTACAAACACCAATGCGTAAGCAGAGAAAAATCCCCAAACTGCATCAACGACACGCTGCGGTAGGGCACTGCCACCCACTTTGATGGTGTACACCGCACGAGGGTGGACTAAACGCTTCAGTTCACGTGCACCTTGTAAAGTCAGCAATAGAATACGGATCACTTTCATGCCGCCGCCAGTCGAACCTGCACAACCGCCTATAAAAGAAGAAAACAATAGCAGCACTGGTAAGAACAACGGCCAATCAGCAAAGCCAGTAGTGGTAAAACCTGCCGTAGTAGATATAGACACGGTTTGGAATAACGCTTGGTCGAAGGCATCATAAGGCGAGTCATACGAGTGATGATTCAACAGTAATAAGAAGCACACCAAGAACAGGACTACTTGAATAAAGACGAACGCGCGGAACTCTGGATCTTTCCAATAGTATTTAGGATGCACACCACCAGACGCAAACGCGGCGAAATGCAAAGAATAGTTACATGCCGAAATCAACAAGAAGACAACGGTAATCATGTTAATGGCGTAGCTATCAAAATAGCCCATGCTAGCATCGTGCGTGGAGAAACCACCGATGGCAATGGTGGAGAAGCTATGGCTGATTGCATCGAAAGGCGTCATGCCTGCCAACCAAAATGCCACAGCACATGCGATAGTCAAACTTAAGTAGATGTACCACAATGCTTTTGCTGTCTCTGCAATACGAGGGGTCATCTTTGTGTCTTTGACTGGTCCGGGTATCTCGGCGCGATACAGCTGCATACCACCGATGCCGAGAACTGGAAGAATTGCTACCGCCAATACGATGATACCCATACCACCAAACCATTGTAGAAGCTGGCGATAGAATAAAATCGCTTTTGGCAACTCATCGAGTCCGACGATCACCGTTGCACCAGTGGTCGTTAAAGCAGAGAAAGACTCAAAAAAGGCATCGGTTACAGAAACATTTGGATGATCTGCAATCAGAAAAGGAATGGCACCTGCACTACCTAGAACCGTCCAAAAAAGAACAACGATAAGAAAGCCATCACGTGCTTTAAGCTCGTGCTTATGCCTTCGGTTTGGAAACCAACATACCCCTCCCCATAAAAGGAGAACAAAAAATGTCGTGACAAACGGTACACCCGCCCCATCTCTATAGATAAGCGCAACCAGTGCAGGCGCAAGCATTGTGACACTAAAAAGCGCGAGCAATAGCCCGACGATTCGAATAATTGAACGAAATTGCATGGATTAATTGACTAGCGAAGCTGTCCCTGTGGCTTCCTATTTTTCATTATTGTCCGTCTAGTGGGGTGACAATTGCCTTTGCACCACTTTTGTTGATGATAGCTTGGGTAAACGCGCTCACTTCACGTAGCTCGATTTCCACGATTAATACCACCTGATCGCTGTATTCGGCGTCGACTTCAGCCGCACCGAACTGGGGCATTAACGACTGTGCGATAGGTATAAAGCCATAGTCTAACTCTAGTCTGAGCTTTGTGGTTATTTTTTTCTCAATTGTTTGAAGCTGCTTGAGAGCTTGTTGTACACCACCACCATAAGCTTTCACTAGTCCTCCTGTACCTAATCGAATACCACCATAATAACGCGTCACTATGGCTGTGATTTCTCCGACACCTGATCCTGACAATTGAGCGAGTATTGGTTTACCTGCGGTACCGGAGGGCTCACCATCATCACTGAACCCCCACTTCATTGAGTCTTCTGGCCTGCCAGCAACAAAACCCCAGCAGTTATGTCTTGCGTCAGAGTGTTTGGATTTTATCTGCTCCACAAATGCTTTCGCCGCTTCTACACTAGGAGTATGAGCCAAATAGGTAATAAAGAGGCTCTTTTTGATCTCTTCTTCAAATTGCATAAGCTCAGCTGGGATCAGATAAGGTTGGTCATTCATAGAATTAGGTCACTTTTTTCTTTGTTCAAAGTCTATCACGAGACCGATTTACACGTCGCATAAGATCTGCACTAGCGCACAATGTTAAACACTTGTTTGAAAAATGTATTGAAATTAACCAATCTGCGGTCCAAACTAATCTCACTGGTCTAACCAGAATAAGAATAAACGACTTTCCTCTATATCTATTTGTTGTATCACACGGCCTTTAGCCAACATCAAATCGGTATACAGACAATCCAAGATTGTATGTCATGGAGATAGACAATGATTTACCAAGCCGAAACCCTACAGGTAAAGGAAGTACACAATGGTATTGCAGAGCTTAGCTTCTGCTCTCCAAAATCCGTCAACAAGCTCGACCTAGCAACACTAGAGTCACTCGACAAAGCACTTGATGCCTTGATTGCGCACCAAGGACTGAAGGGCTTGATGCTCACCTCAGATAAAGACGCGTTCATTGTTGGTGCGGACATCACCGAATTCTTAGGTCTTTTTGCTAAAACAGACGCTGAACTCGATCAGTGGCTGCAATTTGCGAACAGCATTTTTAACAAGCTAGAAGACTTACCCGTCCCAACGATCTCGGTACTAAAAGGTCACACTTTGGGTGGCGGTTGTGAGTGTGTGCTTGCCACTGACATGCGTATTGGTGACAAGACCACCAGCATCGGTCTACCAGAAACCAAACTGGGTATCATGCCGGGCTTTGGTGGCTGTGTACGTCTGCCACGTGTCATCGGTGCCGACAGCGCCATGGAAGTGATCACTCAAGGTAAAGCATGCCGCGCCGATGAAGCATTAAAGATTGGTCTTTTAGATGCAATCGTTGATACTGATGCGCTTTATGATTCAGCACTACAAACTCTGACATCAGCAATTAATGAGAAGCTAGATTGGCAAACACGTCGCAAGCAAAAAACATCACCGCTAAAACTAAGCAAAATTGAATCGATGATGAGCTTTACTATGGCGAAAGGGCTAGTGGCACAAAAAGCTGGGCCTCATTACCCTGCGCCAATGACAGCCGTTATTACTATTGAAGAAGGCGCTCGCTTTGCTCGTAACGAAGCACTCGACATTGAACGTAAGCACTTCGTAAAACTGGCTAAGTCAGAGGAAGCAAAATCACTGGTTGGCTTGTTCCTTAACGACCAATACATCAAGGGCATTGCTAAAAAAGCCGCTAGGTCTGCAAGTAAAGATACACAACGTGCAGCCGTACTTGGTGCGGGCATCATGGGCGGCGGCATCGCATACCAATCTGCACTCAAAGGCGTGCCAGTCTTAATGAAAGACATCGCACAACCATCACTCGACTTAGGAATGACCGAAGCCTCTAAGCTGCTTAATAAACGCTTATCTCGCGGCCGCATTGATGGCTTTAAGATGGCGGGCATTTTAGCGTCTATCACACCAAGCTTACATTACGCGGGTATTGAAGACTCGGACATGATTGTTGAAGCCGTAGTTGAAAACCCGAAAGTAAAAGCGGCAGTTCTAACTGAAGTGGAAGCGCATGTCGGTAACGATACCGTTATCACCTCAAATACCTCAACGATTCCAATCAACCTATTAGCAAAATCGCTAAAACGCCCAGAAAACTTCTGTGGTATGCACTTCTTCAACCCTGTGCATCGCATGCCTCTTGTTGAGATTATCCGTGGTGAACACACCTCAGATGAAACCATCAATCGCGTTGTCGCCTACGCAGCGAAAATGGGCAAATCACCAATTGTCGTCAACGACTGCCCAGGGTTCTTTGTTAACCGCGTTCTATTCCCATACTTTGGTGGCTTCAGCATGCTACTTCGTGATGGCGCAGACTTTACGAAAATCGACAAAGTCATGGAACGCAAATTCGGCTGGCCGATGGGACCGGCGTACTTGCTCGATGTCGTTGGTATTGATACCGCTCATCACGCACAAGCAGTAATGGCACAAGGTTTCCCTGAGCGTATGGGCAAACAAGGTCGCGATGCGATCGATGCACTATTCGAAGCAAACAAATACGGTCAGAAGAATGGCAGTGGTTTCTACAGCTACACCATTGATAAAAAAGGTAAGCCTAAGAAAACCTTCTCTGAAGATATCTTGCCAGTACTCGCTGACGTTTGTGCCGATAAGCAGGACTTTGATGACCAGAACATCATCAATCGAGTGATGATTCCAATGATCAATGAAGTGGTACTGTGTCTGCAAGAAGGCATCATAGCCACTCCTCAAGAAGCGGATATGGCACTGGTTTACGGCCTTGGCTTCCCTCCATTCCGCGGCGGCGTATTCCGCTACCTAGATAGTGTAGGCATCGCTGAGTTTGTTGCCATGGCAAAACAATACTCAGAGCTAGGTGCAATGTACCAAGTACCGCAAATGCTGATTGATATGGCAGCGAAAGGCGAAAGCTTTTACGGCACACAACAGCAAGGTTCTATCTAAGGAGGGATTCTAAAATGACTAATCAAACAAGAAATGTTGTCGTAGTCGATTGTCTACGTACTCCAATGGGTCGCTCTAAAGGTGGTGCTTTCCGTCATACACGAGCAGAAGACCTGTCTGCGCGCCTAATGAAAGGAATTCTGGCACGTAACCCGCAAGTGAATCCAAGCGAGATTGAAGATATCTACTGGGGCTGTGTACAACAAACCTTAGAACAAGGGTTCAATGTTGCGCGTAATGCGGCGCTACTTGCGGGTCTGCCAATTGAAGTTGGTGCGGTAACAGTTAATCGTCTGTGTGGTTCATCCATGCAAGCACTGCATGACGGTACTCGTGCGATCATGACTGGCGATGCTGAAATCTGTCTGATCGGTGGTGTTGAACACATGGGTCACGTACCAATGAACCACGGGGTCGACTTCCACCCTGGCCTATCAAAAAACGTAGCAAAAGCCGCCGGCATGATGGGGTTAACCGCTGAAATGCTTGGTAAACTGCATGGCATTAGCCGTGAGCAACAAGACGAGTTTGCAGCGCGCTCTCACGCCCGAGCGCACGCCGCAACCGTCGAAGGTCGTTTTAAAAATGAAATCCTACCAATTGAAGGTCACGCAGCCGACGGCACCCTGTTCACCTTGGATTACGATGAAGTGATTCGTCCTGAGACGTCTGTAGAGGGTCTTTCTCAACTTCGTCCTGTGTTCGATCCAGCAAACGGCACCGTAACTGCAGGTACATCATCGGCACTGTCTGATGGCGCTTCAGCTATGTTGATCATGAGCGAAGAGAAAGCCAACGAACTTGGCTTAAAGATCCGCGCACGTATTAAAGGCATGGCTATTGCGGGCTGCGATCCCTCCATCATGGGTTATGGCCCTGTTCCTGCAACGCAAAAAGCGCTTAAACGTGCAGGTCTATCGATTGAAGACATGGACGTGGTTGAGCTCAACGAAGCATTCGCTGCACAATCACTACCGTGTGCGAAAGACTTAGGTTTGCTTGAAGTAATGGATGAAAAGGTCAACCTCAACGGCGGTGCGATAGCATTAGGTCACCCACTTGGTTGTTCAGGCTCGCGCATCTCAACCACGCTGATCAACCTAATGGAAGACAAAGACGCAAAATATGGTCTAGCAACCATGTGTATTGGTTTAGGTCAGGGCATTGCTACAGTATTTGAACGTCCATAATTGTTTGATGATCGTCGTGATCAACCCAACAATCACAAGCAAATAAACCAATACTGAAAAGTTTTAGTATTACACTTAAGGGCGGCATCTGATGTCGCCCTTTGTTTTTTGCTCCATATTATCCACATGCATAAAAAGCATGCATTAAATGCTCAAGTTTCATTTTATTCATAAACAAAGAAGACATACACTCAGTACCAGTTGATATCTTGCTGCATGTGACCCAGAGTCACGCTACCGCACATTCGGAGAACCTTATGTTTAATGCTCTAGTTCTAAATCAAGAAGACAAACGTACTATCGCTAGCATCGAGCAAATCGATGAGACACAGCTGCCTGAAGGCGACGTTCTAATTGACGTTGATTACTCATCGTTAAACTACAAAGACGGCCTTGCGATCACAGGTAAAGGCAAAATCATCCGTAACTTCCCGATGGTGCCTGGTATTGACCTAGCAGGTACGGTAGTCAGCTCTGAAGATGCACGTTACCAAACTGGCGACAAAGTGGTCCTAACAGGTTGGGGCGTGGGTGAAAACCACTGGGGTGGTATGTCGCAACGTGCTCGTCTAAAAGCGGATTGGCTAGTACCACTACCTAAAGGTCTAGACAGCAAGAAAGCGATGATGATTGGTACAGCGGGCTTCACTGGCATGCTATGTGTTCAAGCTCTGCTAGATGCGGGTATCAAACCTGAAGCGGGTGAAATCTTAGTCACTGGCGCAAGTGGTGGTGTTGGCTCTGTCGCAGTCACACTATTAGCTCAGCTTGGCTACAAGGTGGCTGCCGTGACAGGTCGTGTTGAACAAAACGGTCCATTACTAGAGAAACTGGGTGCGAGCCGCATTATTGATCGTGTTGAATTTGAAGAACCTGCTCGTCCACTTGAAAAGCAAGTATGGGCAGGTGCCATTGATACCGTAGGCAGCAAAGTTCTCGCAAAAGTATTGGCGCAAATGGATTACAACAGTGCAGTCGCCGCTTGTGGTCTTGCAGGTGGCTTCGATCTACCAACGACAGTGATGCCATTTATCCTACGTAACGTTCGCCTACAAGGTGTGGACTCTGTTTCATGTCCATTTGAAAAACGTACAGCAGCATGGGAAAAATTGGTTGAACTACTACCAGACAGCTACTTCGAACAAGCGTGTACTGAAGTAGAACTAGCAGAAGCACCAAAATACGCAGAAGACATCACTAACGGCCAAGTAACTGGTCGTGTGGTTATCAAGCTATAAGCGCTAGCAACTCTATAAAATAAACAAAGCCGGGGCCATTCATCATTGCCCGGCTTTTTGCTATTTGCTATTTCGATTTTCGGAAAACTAGTCCAATCCCATATCCTCAATTCGCTTAACGATCAGGCGACTACACTCTTCTCGTACTACCGCACGCAACCACTCTTGAGCTGGCGAATGTTCACAGCGCGCATGCCAAATCATTGAATATTCAAACGGGGTGAAATGGAATGGCAATGGCTTCACCACCAAATCATAGCGGTCAGCAACCAAATACGCCAAATCCGCAGGCACGGTAATGATGATTGGTAAAGTATCGACGATCGCCAGTGCCGCTTCCAAATGGTAAGCACGCAGCACCATTTTACGTTTTGGTTTTTCGATTAAGGCTTGCTCAATCAACGCTTTGACTCCATCACTTATCGCAATCATCGCATGCGGATAGCGAAGGTAATCATCTAAGCTCATCTCTTTCTCTGCTAATGGATGTTGCTTGGAGAGCATACACAGCACCCCGACTCGGCCAAGCACTTCGCTACGCAGTGGCTCAACAGGACCGGTTGGGCGACAAATAGCGAGATCGGCACTCTCATAAGTCAACTGTTCAGATAAACGATCGTGTTGCAGTGGCAAGAAATTAAAAGACACATTCGGCGCTTCTTGATAAATACGCGGCAAAGCAAAAGGCAGAATCGTCTGCATTGCGTAATCGGTGGTGGCGATATTAAAGGTTTGATCGCAATTACGTGGATCGAACTCGCGTGGCGACAACAACTGACGTAAAGACTCCAATGGTTCGCCTAAGGAACGATCGATTTCTAACGCTTTTTGGGTTGGGATCAAGTGCTGACCTTGGCGTGTAAACAACGGATCACCGAGCAGGTCGCGCAAGCGCCCGAGCACACGACTCATCGCAGATTGGCTTAAATTCAAGCGCGTTGCTGCCTTGCTGACACTGCTCTCTTCAATCAGCACGCGCAACGCGACCAATAAGTTAAGATCTCGACGATAGATATCTTCTAATTCCACGATTTGCCACTTATCATGTAGGGGATTTGGATAAATTGTACTCTTCAGGCAAAAAAAATCCCGCCTTTCAGCGGGGAAGCCCAAGAAAATTGGGGATAGTGTCGGAATTAAGTGTCGTTAAAAATAAGTGAGCAGTGTCTATAAGTTTCGATTGAAGCAAGAAGCGCTAATTTTCTTGCTCGGACGCACCAGACCATTTGTGCATCTCAATCCAAATCCCAATAATCGTTGCACTCATGCCTGCAAGAGGCATTAATGAGGTTTCAGCTGGCGTTCTGAGTACTAAAGCGCAGAACGAGATAAAGCATAAAACCGAATATATCGTAAGTCTGTCTAATGCGGTTAACATCGCCTCTCCTTGCCAGTTGTTACCAAATTGTTAATTTAAGGTAAATCAAAAAAATCTGTTTGCCAAGTGGTTATTGAATATTTTTTCAACGAAAGTAAAATTCACCGTTAAGTAAGTTACGAGAATCACACTATGAATTTTAATCCTGAACTGGCGACAACGACGTTAGAGGCGGAAGGACTACGCTGCCCAGAGCCAGTGATGATGGTCAGGAAGACAATTCGAAATATGCAAGATGGTGAGGTATTGCTGGTTAAAGCAGACGACCCGTCCACAACCCGAGATATCCCGAGTTTCTGCCGATTTATGGATCACCAACTGGTTGCTGCACAAACGGAACAGCTTCCATATCAGTACTTGATTAAGAAAGGTTTGGAATAATCGCCACTCTGCAAACCAAAAAAACGGCAGCTCAATGAGCTGCCGTTTATCTATTCGTCGTATTCTAATGTGCGAATTTCTGATTGTAGCTTGTTTAATTGCTTTTTCATCGCCCGCATTTCTTCATGCATCGGAATGATGTGAGCGACCCGAATCCACGCTTCTACCGTCAAACCGGTAAGAATGAAAGATCCCGCGACTATCGGCAACCACATGTCAGTTAACACCATCGCCAGTAGGCATAATGCCAAACCAAAGGTGAATAAATAACTCTGATTCTTTGGGGTCATCCCCATGTAACGTGTCAGCATAAACTTGCCCTCTCGCTATCATTCACACAATTAAAGTACCATGACAAGTATGACACTAATACGTCATCCGTCACGCTCCTGAACGATTTTGAGGCAAAGTTTGACCACCCCATCACTTAACTCGTCATTGCTCCGTCACCGCATTTAGAAAACGTAAAATTAAAATAGTGCAGCAGCAATCGCTAAACCAACAAATAGCAACGCAGTAATCTTACGAATGAGATCTAACGGCATCTTATCTGCCGATAATTTACCGATCAGAACCACAGGCACATTGGCCAGCAACATGCCGATCGTCGTACCTAAAACGACCCAACTTAATGCATCCGCATATTGCGCACCCAAAATCGAGGTCGCGATCTGTGTTTTGTCACCAATCTCAGCCACAAAGAAGGCAATAAAACTGGCAATAAAAGGGCCACGGTTAGAAATTTGCTCGTCATCATCCAACTTATCTGGGATCAGAACCCAAGCCGCCATGGCAACAAAACTGACCACCAGCACCCATTTTAATACTTCTGGCGATAAGTAATCGGCGACGACCACACCTAACCATGCAGCCAAAGCGTGGTTGGCAATGGTTGCCAAAAAGATGGCTGCAATAATAGGAATCGGCTTACGGTAACGACTGGCAAGTAATAGAGATAGCAATTGGGTCTTATCGCCAATTTCTGCTAACGCTACGGTAGTAATTGAAATAGCTAAAACGCTCACGACATGCTCATTGGGGGCGGGATAATTATTTTAACCGTAGACAAACCTCACGCCCCACCCCGGTTCATGATAATTTGTCTAAGGTCTTGCTAAACTCATCGGGTTGATGAGTCTCGAACGCCATGGTGATTTTGCACCAATTATGTTGACGAACGAACGAGATGAAACAGACATTTCATCGAGTAAGCTACTCCCCAAAGACAGGCGCAATTCTAGCCATGTTTAAACATCACCTCAAGAGTGAAACTCAGCGAAAACGCCCTTTTAAGAAAATTTCAGCAGATAAAGTGGTAAAAATTCATTAAAGGCGAAAATCGTCCACGAATTAATCAAGATTAGCGCTACTCCCATACTCAATATCTGGGTATACTTGATTGTTATTTTATTCAACCGTAATTACTCTTAATCGCCATTGTTGAGGTTAGAAAACTCAGCAAAAGAGACGAATTGACGAGTAATAAGAGAATCGCGCGAACCAAACTTATGCAAAAATACGATATCAAAACCTTCCAGGGAATGATCCTCGCGCTGCAGGATTATTGGGCTCAAAATGGTTGTACCATTGTTCAACCTCTAGATATGGAAGTTGGTGCGGGTACCTCTCACCCAATGACCTGTCTACGAGCGCTTGGCCCAGAGCCAATGTCGACAGCTTACGTACAACCTTCACGTCGTCCGACTGATGGCCGTTACGGTGAAAACCCTAACCGTCTTCAGCACTACTACCAATTCCAAGTAGCGCTAAAACCATCACCAGACAATATCCAAGAGTTGTACCTAGGTTCTCTAGAAATACTTGGTATTGACCCACTTGTACACGACATCCGTTTCGTAGAAGACAACTGGGAAAACCCAACATTAGGCGCATGGGGTCTAGGCTGGGAAGTTTGGCTAAACGGCATGGAAGTGACTCAGTTCACTTACTTCCAACAAGTTGGCGGTCTTGAGTGTAAGCCAGTCACTGGCGAAATCACTTATGGTATCGAACGTCTAGCAATGTACATCCAAGAAGTAGACTCCGTTTACGATCTTGTTTGGAACGTCGCACCAGACGGCTCTAACGTGACTTATGGTGACATCTTCCACCAGAACGAAGTAGAACAATCAACCTACAACTTCGAGCACGCTGACGTTGAATTCCTATTCAGCTTCTTCGAACAGTGTGAAAAAGAGTGTAAATCGCTGCTTGAGCTTGAAAAACCACTTCCGCTACCCGCTTATGAGCGCATCCTAAAAGCAGGTCACGCATTCAACCTACTAGACGCACGTAAAGCGATCTCAGTAACTGAACGTCAACGTTATATCCTGCGCATCCGCAATCTGACGAAAGCCGTTGCAGAAGCATACTACGCATCGCGTGAAGCGCTTGGCTTCCCAATGTGTAAAAAAGAACAAGCGTAAGGGGTAGAATAACATGGCAAAAGAATTTCTAATCGAGCTAGGCACAGAAGAGCTACCACCAACGCAACTTCGCACTCTAGCTGAAGCATTCGCAGCAAACTTCGAAGCAGAACTAAAAGGCGCTGAGCTTGCTCACGAAGGCGTGAAGTGGTTCGCGGCTCCTCGTCGTCTTGCACTTAAAGTCGCAGCACTAGCAGAAAGCCAAGCAGACAAAATCGTTGAAAAGCGTGGTCCTGCAGTTTCTGCTGCATTTGACGCAGAAGGCAACGCAACGAAAGCCGCTCAAGGCTGGGCGCGTGGTTGTGGCATCACGGTTGACCAAGCAGAGCGCATGGTAACGGACAAAGGCGAATGGCTACTGTTCAAACAAGAAGTGAAAGGTCAGCCAACGTCTGAGATCGTAGTTGAACTTGCAGCGAAAGCACTAGCAAACCTGCCTATCGCAAAACCAATGCGTTGGGGTAACAAAACGACTCAATTTATCCGCCCAGTAAAAACGCTAACCATGCTAATGGGCAGCGACCTAATCGAGGGTGAAATCCTCGGTGTCGCATCTGACCGCACTATTCGTGGTCACCGCTTCATGGGTGAGCGAGAGTTCACTATCGATTCTGCTGAGCAATACCCTGCGATCCTAGAAGAGCGCGGTAAAGTAATGGCAGATTACGAAGCGCGTAAAGCGATCATTCTCGCTGACGCACAAAAAGCAGCCGCAGCAGTTGGTGGTATCGCTGATCTAGAAGATGACCTAGTAGAAGAAGTCACGTCTCTGGTTGAATGGCCAGTCGTGCTAACAGCGAAGTTCGAAGAAGAGTTCTTAAAAGTACCTTCTGAAGCCTTGGTTTACACCATGAAAGGTGACCAAAAATACTTCCCTGTGTATGACGAGAATAAGAAGCTACTTCCTAACTTCATCTTCGTATCAAACATTGAATCGAAAGAACCTCGCTACGTAATCGAAGGTAACGAGAAAGTGGTTCGTCCTCGTCTTGCTGATGCTGAATTCTTCTTCAATACAGACCGTAAGCGTCCGCTTATCGACCGTCTACCTGAACTAGAACAAGCGATCTTCCAGAAGCAACTGGGGACGATCAAAGACAAAACCGATCGCATTGCTGCTCTAGCGGGCTACATCGCTAAGCAAATTGATGCGGATGTCGATAAAGCAACACGTGCTGGCCTACTGGCAAAATGTGATCTGATGACGTCAATGGTATTCGAATTCACGGATACTCAAGGCGTAATGGGCATGCACTACGCACGTCACGATGGTGAAGATGAGCAAGTCGCTCTGGCGCTATACGAGCAGTACATGCCTCGTTTCGCGGGTGATGAACTGCCATCAAACGGCGTCTCTTCAGCGGTTGCGATGGCTGACAAGCTAGACACGATTGTTGGTATCTTCGGCATTGGTCAAGCGCCGAAAGGCTCAGATCCATTCGCACTGCGCCGCGCGTCACTAGGTGTGCTACGTATCATCGTTGAAAATGGTTACAACTTAGACCTTGTTGACCTTATCCGCGAAGCGAAAGTACAGTTTGGCGACAAGCTAACCAACGAAAGTGTCGAAACTGACGTGATCGAATTTATGCTAGGTCGCTTCCGTGCATGGTACCAAGATGCCGGTTTCAGCGTAGATATCATCCAAGCGGTACTCGCGCGTCGTCCGACTAAACCAGCAGACTTCGACCAACGAGTTAAAGCGGTTTCTCACTTCCGTGAGCTAGAAGCCGCTGAGTCGCTAGCCGCAGCGAACAAACGTGTAGGTAACATCCTCGCGAAATTCGACGGTGAATTAGCCGCAGAGATCGATCTTGCGCTACTACAAGAAGACGCTGAGAAAACCCTAGCTGAAAACGTTGAAGTAATGACAGAAGCGCTAGAGCCTGCATTTGCAACGGGTAACTACCAAGAAGCCCTAAGCAAACTTGCTGACCTACGTGAGTCCGTAGATGCTTTCTTCGACAACGTCATGGTAATGGCAGACGACGAAGCACTTAAGAAGAACCGTCTGACACTACTGAACAACCTGCGTAACCTGTTCCTACAGATCGCAGACATCTCGCTTCTGCAAAAGTAATTCATTACTCTAAAGAAGTAATCAAGAGATAAGTAAAAGGGAAGCTGATGCTTCCCTTTTTTGTTGTCTTCAAACTGATGTGAGCAGCATTTATTATTCATTTTGTGAACAATACGAAAATTTGTAGGGTGAGATGCGTTTAACTTATCGGTGCAGAGCTCGGATTGTAGAGGCACTGTTTTGCTATAACTAGGCTGTTTATTCGGGAGAAGGACACAATGAAAAAAACAATTCTCGCACTGTCTATCGGTCTACTGAGCGCCTGTAACCAAATACCAGAAAATGCCATCGTATTAACCGTTGGTGACGACACTACCGTGTTCGAAAAAAACTCTGAAGGGTTACTTGTCGCAGAGCAAAAACTAGAAAAAGGCAGCTACACCTTTACCATTGCCGACAGCAAACAAAGCTGTGGCAGTCGCTTTGCCCTAGCAGAAGAAAACCGCATCAAGTTCAATCGTCCATTAAAAATGGATAACTGTGCCACAGATGCGAACATGCCACTACGCATCTTCAAAGCCAATACCTATCAATTTGCGCTTAACCCTAACACTAACGAGCTAACGGTTAAACTAAAGCCCAAACAGAATCAGGACATCACCTACTCTTGTCCTGTAGCGACTGATACGCCAAAAACCATCGACGTTACCCAAACCTTTACTGATGGCACTGTCGTTCGTGATGCATTAACCGGACAAGAAGCCACGGTAACTAATGGCAGTGTGACCATGCAGCCTGGTCCTATGAGCCAAGGCCTGTTATTGCTAGAAGAAGTTGAGCAGCAAGCCGAGAAACCGTTCAGCTGGGATAACGCGACGGTGTACTTCGTTATGACCGACCGTTTCTATAACGGCAACCCAGACAACGACAACAGCTACGGTCGTAGCAAGGACGGCCAATACGAGATAGGTACCTTCCACGGTGGTGACTTAGCAGGCCTGACCAAAAAACTCGATTACATCGAATCCCTTGGTGTGAATGCAATTTGGATAACCTCGCCACTGGAACAAATCCATGGTTGGGTTGGAGGCGGTGATAAAGGCGACTTTAAGCACTACGGCTACCACGGCTACTACCATCAAGACTGGACAAAATTAGATGCCAACATGGGTACCGAAGATGAACTGAAAGCCTTCGTCGATACCGCGCACAAAAAAGGCATCCGCGTGATTTGGGATGTGGTCATGAACCACACCGGCTACGCGACATTAGCAGACATGCAGGAATTCGGATTTGGTCAGCTTTACCTTGATGACCAAGAAGCGAAAGAAATCCTTGGTGAGAAATGGACCGACTGGCAACCAAAATCGGGACAAAGCTGGCACAGCTTCAACGACTACATCAAATACGGTGATAGCGAAGCGTGGGAGAAATGGTGGGGCAAAGATTGGCTTCGCACCGATATCGGTGATTACGATGCGCCGGGCTACAACGACATCACCATGTCTTTGAACTATTTGCCGGATCTCAAAACCGAATCAACACAGAAAACCGGATTACCAAACTTCTTCCGCAATAAAGACACTAATGCGCAAGCTGAACTGCAAACCCCACGTGAACACCTCATTCGCTGGTTATCCGATTGGGTACGTGACTACGGCATTGATGGTTTCCGTGTCGACACCGCCAAACACGTTGAAATGAAAGCCTGGGCAGAGCTGAAAGCAAGCACCACTCAAGCCCTTGCTGAATGGAAGCAAAACAACCCAGACAAAGCCTTAGATGACCTTCCTTTCTGGATGACAGGTGAAGTGTGGGCGCACAGCGTGGTGAAGAGCCCGTATTTTGATAACGGCTTCGATTCCATCATCAACTTCGAGTTCCAATCCGATGTTGCACCAAAAGCATTGAAGTGTTTCGCTCAGCTTGATGGTGACTACCGTCGCTACGCAGAACGCATCAATACCGATCCTGAGTTCAACGTGCTGAGCTACCTGTCTTCACACGATACTCAATTGTTCTGGTCGGCACGCAGTCGTAGCTTTGACGATCAAGCTCGTGCAGCCAATGCACTGATGTTGGCGCCAGGTGCTGTACAAATCTATTACGGTGATGAGATCGCTCGTGACTTCGGCGTTACCGGCTCAGATGCTCATCAAGGCACTCGCTCTGATATGCCATGGGAAAAGATTCATGGCGAGCGTGAAGATCTCCTGCAACATTGGCAAAAGCTAGGCGAATTCCGTAAACGCCACCCAGCGGTTGCTCAAGGTAAGCACATCACTCGTAACCAAGAAGGTTACTACGCGTTCGAGCGTCAATACCAAGACGATAAGGTACTGATTGTTTACACCGGTGAGTAACTCACACTCTCTCCACCAGCAAGGGAAGTATAAGCTTCCCTTTTTTATTGCTCTTTTTGCCTTTTTCTCTCGTACCCCTGGTCTGATGACACACTTTTTTCTTTTTCGGCTTAATTCACACTTTGCGTTAATTACGCATTGAGGTAAGGTCAAGGATTACTCGATAAGCCGATAAAACATCGGCACAAACATACACAAAGCAATCACAATGAATTAGGTATAACGACAAATGCAGTTCTCTAAGTTTGGTGAAAAATTTAATCAGTATTCCGGTATCACGCAGTTAATGGACGATTTGAATGATGGTCTGCGCACACCAGGTGCCATCATGCTCGGTGGGGGTAACCCAGCCGCCATTCCTGTCATGCTCGATTACTTTCGCCAAGCCAGTGAAGAAATGCTCGCCAGTGGGGAGCTCGTCGCCGCCCTCGCCAACTACGATGGTCCGCAGGGCAAAGATGCGTTTGTTAAAGCACTGGCTCAGTTATTCCGTGAAACTTATGGCTGGGACATCAGTGAGAAGAACATCAGCCTGACTAACGGTAGCCAAAGTGGCTTCTTCTACTTGTTCAATTTACTGGCAGGTAAACAGCCCGATGGTTCACACAAGAAAGTCCTGCTACCAATCGCGCCTGAGTACATCGGCTACGGTGATGCAGGGATTGATGAAGATATCTTTGTCTCTTACCACCCAGAAATCGAGCTGTTAGAGAATGGGCTATTTAAATACCATGTCGATTTTGAGCAGCTAAAAGTCGATGACTCTGTTGCAGCGATCTGTGCATCTCGCCCAACTAACCCTACGGGTAACGTACTGACAGACGAAGAAGTGCGTAAGTTGGATAAACTGGCACGTGACAATAACATCCCGCTGATCATCGATAACGCCTACGGCCTACCGTTTCCGAACATCATTTTTGAAGATGTCGAACCATTCTGGAATGAAAATACTATCCTGTGCATGAGCCTATCTAAGCTTGGTCTGCCAGGTGTACGTTGTGGGATTGTGATTGCGAGTGAAGAAATCACTCAAGCGTTAACCAACATGAACGGCATCATCAGCCTAGCACCGGGCAGTGTCGGCCCAGCACTGGCAAACCACATCATTGGTAAAGGAGAACTGCTTAAACTGAGTTCAGAGGTGATTAAGCCGTTCTACAAGCAGAAGTCGCAACGTGCGGTTGAACTGCTCCAAGAAGCGATTACCGATGAGCGATTCCGCATCCACAAACCGGAAGGTGCTATCTTTTTGTGGTTATGGTTTGATGAACTCCCAATCACCACGATGGCGTTGTACCAACGCTTAAAAGCGCGTGGTGTATTGATTGTCCCGGGTGAATACTTCTTTATTGGTCAGAAAGACGAATGGGATCATGCTCATCAATGCTTACGCATGAACTACGTTCAAGACGATGAGATGATGCAGAAAGGCATTGCAATTATCGCAGAAGAAGTAGAAAAGGCTTATCGCGAAGGTAAATAGATTTTCTAGTTCAGTCGCTCTTCTCTTTGGAATGGTGACGTTGAAAGCCCAAACTAAAAAGAGCGCCCTTTTCCATCATGGAAGGCGCTCTTTCTCATTCTATAATCCGGGTGGTTTACTGATTAGTTGTTTTCAATCAGGTTGTTACCACCGATAGCAATCTTACGTGGTTGCATTGCTTCTGGAATTTCACGAACTAAATCAATATGAAGTAGGCCGTTTTCCATTGATGCACAAACGACTTTTACGTAATCCGCTAGTTGGAATTTACGTTCAAAATCGCGTTCAGCAATGCCTTGGTAGACGTAGCTTTTGCCTTCTTCTGCTTTACGCTCGCCCTTCACAATCAACATGTTTTCGTTTTGAGTCAGCTCGAGCTGATCTTCAGCAAAACCTGCCACTGCCATAGTAATACGGTAGTTGTGCTCGTCTTTTTTCTCGATGTTGTATGGAGGGTAACCGCCAGAAGTATTCTTCGCAGAGCTTGCTTCCATCAGGTTGAACAGACGGTCGAAGCCAATTGCATTACGGTATAGTGGTGAGAAATCTACATTACGCATAATCTATCCTCTTTTAAGCAATAGTCTTAGCCCGGATGAAGGTCATCCACGTGGCGCATTTATGCAAGAAAACGCCGAGCTAAGGGATCCGATGATGCATTCCTCTGACCTACTCTTTAGGTTCAGGGACATGATGTCGAATCTAGGGTCAAGTTGTGTGCCAATACTGAGTATCCTCTCCTGAGCGATCTCGTTTAGCGATCCCTGAGGCGCTATTCTTCTCTTGTTGAGCAAGCTAGCTATCCCTCTTCATAACTAGATATAAGGTCGAAAAATGGGCTTTCAAGGGGGAACTAAAAACTTTTTACGGATTACGGATTACGGATTACGGATTACGGATTACGGATTACGGATTACGGATTACGGATTACGGATTACGGATTATCGTCTGTTTGCCTTTCAGTCGCGTCAAGCTGTTCTGTATTCGGTTAGCGCAGCGCTCCGTATTCGGTATTCAAACCATTAAAAAACGCCACCTCTTACGAGATGGCGTTTTTCATTATGTTTGACAGCGTCTTATCGACTACACGTCTAGGTTCGCTACTTTAAGCGCGTTTTCTTCGATAAAGTTACGACGCGGTTCTACTTGATCACCCATTAATGTAGTGAACAGCAGATCGGCACCAACGGCATCTTCAATCGTTACTTGCATCATGCGGCGAGTTTCTGGGTCCATGGTGGTTTCCCAAAGCTGATCTGGGTTCATCTCACCTAGACCTTTGTAGCGCTGTAGGCTTAGACCACGACGCGACTCTTTGATTAGCCACTCAAGTGCAGATGCAAAGCTTGCTACTGGTTGAGTACGCTCGCCACGCTTGATGTAAGCACCTTCTTCAATCAGGCCATCTAATGCTTCAGAAAGATCCGCTAGCTTAGCGTACTCTTTTGAGTTCAATAGATCCGCGCTCAGTACGTAGTTGTGTGTCACACCGTGAGTACGAACAATGATCTTAGGCAAGCTGAAACCTAGCTCTTCATGCTGTTCAACTTCGAAGCTGTATTGGCTTGCGCCCACTTCTTTCGCATTTAGCTGCTCAATAAGCTGCTTAGTCCATGCTTCGACTGCTGCTGCATCGTGGCATTGCTCTGCCGTTAGACGCTGCGTGTAGATAAACTCGTGAACCAATGCACTTGGGTAACGACGGCTCATGCGGTCTGCTAGCTTGATGCCTGCATTGTATTGCTGAACCAGTTTCTCTAGCGCTTCACCTGCCAGTGCTGGCGCTTCAGCATTTACGTGTAGCGATGCGTTATCCAGTGCCAATGCCACTTGGTACTGGTTCATCGCGTCTTCGTCTTTAATGTACTGCTCTTGTTTGCCTTTCTTCACTTTGTACAGTGGTGGCTGAGCGATGTACACGTAGCCACGCTCGATAAGCTCTGGCATTTGACGGTAGAAGAAAGTCAACAGTAGCGTACGGATGTGCGAACCATCGACGTCAGCATCGGTCATGATGATGATGTTGTGGTAACGCAGTTTGTCCGGGTTGTACTCGTCACGACCGATGCCACACCCTAGTGCGGTGATCAGTGTTGCGACTTCTTGAGAAGAAAGCATCTTGTCAAAACGCGCTTTTTCTACGTTCAGGATCTTACCTTTTAGCGGTAGGATTGCCTGGTTTTTACGGTTACGGCCTTGTTTTGCGGAGCCGCCTGCCGAATCACCCTCCACTATGTAGAGTTCAGAAAGCGCAGGGTCTTTCTCTTGGCAGTCTGCAAGTTTACCAGGCAGGCCTGCTAGGTCTAGTGCGCCTTTACGACGAGTCATCTCACGCGCTTTACGCGCGGCTTCACGAGCGCGAGCTGCATCGATGATTTTTGAACATACCATCTTCGCTTCAGATGGGTTCTCTACTAGGAACTCAGACAGTTTTTCACCCATCGCTGATTCAACCGCTGATTTCACTTCAGAAGAAACTAGCTTGTCTTTGGTTTGGCTTGAGAATTTTGGATCCGGCACTTTAACCGAAACAACTGCAGTCAGACCTTCACGTGCATCATCACCCGATGTTGCTGTTTTTGCTTTCTTAGAAAAGCCTTCTTTGTCCATGAAGGTGTTTAGCGTCCGCGTTAATGCCGCACGGAAACCTGCAAGGTGAGTACCACCATCGCGCTGTGGAATATTGTTAGTGAAACAGAAGATATTCTCTTGGAAGCCGTCGTTCCACTGCATTGCCACTTCAACGGCGATGCCATCTTCACGTTCATAGTCGAAGTGGAAGATTTTCTCGATAATTGGCGTTTTGTTGGTGTTTAGGTGCTGAACAAATGCTTGGATACCACCTTCAAACATGAAGTGATCATGTTTGTCTGCTTCACGCTCATCAATCAGTTTGATAGAAACACCAGAGTTTAGGAAAGAAAGCTCACGCAGACGTTTCGCTAGAATATCGTAATGGAATTCAATATTGGTGAAAGTCTCGGCACTTGGCCAGAAACGAATTTGTGTCCCCGTTTGATCTGTATCACCAACCACTGCAAGCGGTGCTTGAGGATCACCGTGATGGTAAGTTTGGGTATAAATGTGGCCGCCACGATGAATAGTGAGCACTACTTTCTCAGACAGTGCGTTCACTACCGAGACACCGACACCGTGAAGACCGCCTGATACCTTGTATGAGTTATCATCAAACTTACCACCCGCGTGAAGTACCGTCATGATAACTTCTGCTGCTGATACTTTTTCTTCCGGGTGCATTTCTGTTGGAATGCCACGACCATCATCTGTAACTGAAACCGAGTTGTCCTCATGAATTGTCACAACGATGTCTTTACAGTGACCTGCCAACGCTTCATCAATTGAGTTATCCACCACCTCGAAAACCATATGGTGAAGACCGGTGCCGTCGTCCGTGTCGCCGATGTACATACCTGGACGCTTACGTACCGCATCCAGACCCTTCAGTACCTTAATACTCGATGAATCGTAATTTTCAGACATGAGTTTCTCTCTTTTAGTTTGACTCTATCCTGCCATGTTCCACATGAAACACTTTGCCAGTATCGTCTAACATATCGGCGATTTGGCTTTCAGTGATAGAGCTTACAAATACTTGTGCGCCCGTCTCTTTAAAGCAGTCCGCAAGACGCTTTCGACGTTGGCTGTCTAATTCCGACGCAAAGTCGTCAATTAGGTAAATACATTGTTTTCCGGTCATCTCGGTAAGATGTTGCCCTTGCGCCACACGCAGTGCACACACCATGAGCTTTAATTGACCGCGGGACAGAACGTCTTCAACGGGCGTTCCATTCACTTTAATCCGCAAATCAGCCTTGTTTGGACCGCTAAAGGTGTAACCCAATGACTGATCACGTTCAAAATTCTTTTCTAGTATCTCATGGTAGGGCGTGTCTTTATCCCAACCACGATAATACTTCAATTGGATCTCAAATTCTGGCAAAAATGTCTGACAGATGGCTTCCGCTACGGTTTTCATCTGTTCGATGTATAGTGCTCGCCATTGACTGATGTTTTCCGCCAAACGTGTCATTTCTTGATCCCAATAACTGAGTTCGCGATAACTTCTGGCAGTTTTAAGCAGTGCATTACGTTGCTTGTTAAGACGCTTGAAACGTCCCCATGCATCATAGAAAGCAGGCTCGGTGTGAAACACGCCCCAATCGATGAATGCACGACGATGTTTTGGGCCATCCGTTAGTAGATCAAACCCTTCCGGATGTATCAACTGCAAAGGCAAAACTTGTGCGAGTTGTGCCAATTTTTGTCCAGATTGGCCGCCTATTTTAACCTCTGTTGAGCCATCACGCTGCTTATTAATGCCGATAGGTAGCTCAAATTGATCTGAGTTCAAAAAACGACCATGGACAAACAGCTCTGCACACTCATTTTGGATGATTCGACCGGTCAGTGAACTTTTGAACGATCGACCGTGTCCGAGTAAGTAAATGGCTTCTAAGACACTGGTTTTTCCACTGCCGTTTGGCCCTATAAGAAAGTTAAAGCCTGCTGATAAGTCAATATCACAGGCTTTAATGTTTCGAAACTGCTGAATGATGAGACGAGAAAGTGGCATTCAGATGGCTTATAGACGAATTGGCATCACCACGTACATGGCACTGTCGTCGTCTGCATTTTCAATCAACGCACTGGCGTTGGCATCCGACATCGACACGCGCACATTTTCACAGCGCAGTGTATTGAGCACATCAAGTACGTAGCTTACGTTAAAGCCGATTTCGATCGCGTCACCTTCAAAGGTCACGTCGAGCATTTCTTCTGCTTCTTCTTGCTCTGGGTTGTTGGCAGTAATGCGCATTTCGCTACCCGCAAGATTCACACGTACACCACGGAATTTTTCGTTTGAAAGAATCGCGGCGCGTGAGAATGCTTGACGTAATTCATCACAGCTTGCTTCTAGTGTTTTGTTGGTACTTTGCGGCATTACGCGGCGATAATCTGGGAAACGCCCATCAACAAGCTTAGAAGTGAAGATAAAGTTATTTACTTCTGCGCGTACGTTTGAGCTACCGATTTGTAGCACAACAGGTTGCTCCGGTGCATCCATAAGCTTAACCAGCTCTTGCACACCTTTACGTGGCACGATGATTTGCTTCTGCGCAAAATCCGCACCCAACTGAGTTTGAGATACCGCCATACGGTGACCGTCGGTTGCAACACTGCGTAGTGTCGTACCATCGATTTCAAACAACATACCGTTTAGGTAGTAACGTACGTCTTGGTTCGCCATTGAGAACTGAGTCTTGTCGATCAGAGTGCGCAGTTCTGCTTGGCTTAGTGAGACTTCGACTTCACTTTGCCAATCTTCAATGTTCGGGAAATCATTCGCTGGTAGGGTTGCCAAAGAGAAACGGCTACGACCAGAGCGAACTTGCACGCGATCGCCTTCTAATACGAAGGTGATGATGGCATCATCTGGTAGACCACGGCAGATATCGAGAAACTTACGAGAAGGAACCGTAATGCTGCCTGCTTCAAAATCCCCTTCCAGAGTCACTTTGCTCACCAATTCCACTTCCAAATCGGTCGCGGTCATGGATAACACGTTCTCTTCTACTTTAAGCAGTAGGTTACCCAAAATTGGCAGGGTTGGTCGGCCACCTAGTGCGCCCGAAACCTGTTGTAGCGGTTTGATTAAATGGCTACGTTCAATGGTAAATTTCATGCTTGGCTCTTTACGCTGTCAGCTCAATTAATGATTTGCTTAGAATACTCTCATTCTAACCGATTACGAAGACAGGGTGCGAATCAAGTTAGAGTAATCTTCTTTAATATCGTGGCTCTCTTCACGCAGCTGCTCAATCTTGCGACAAGCATGCAGTACCGTGGTGTGGTCACGACCTCCGAATGCATCACCGATTTCCGGCAAACTATGGTTGGTCAGCTCTTTTGCTAGAGCCATGGCCAGCTGGCGAGGACGAGCAACCGAGCGAGAGCGACGTTTAGACAGCAGATCGGCCACTTTAATTTTGTAGTATTCCGCAACCGTCTTCTGAATATTGTCGATAGTCACCAACTTCTCTTGCAGAGCCAACAAATCACGCAGCGCTTCACGAACGAAATCAATCGTAATTGGACGACCAGTAAAGTTCGCGTTGGCGATAACGCGGTTTAACGCCCCTTCCAGCTCACGAACGTTAGAGCGCAGACGCTTAGCAATAAAGAACGCCACTTCATCCGCGAGATGAATTTGGTGGTCTTCGGCTTTCTTCATCAAGATCGCTACACGCGTTTCAAGCTCAGGCGGCTCGATCGCAACCGTTAGGCCCCAACCAAAACGAGATTTCAAACGATCTTCAACACCGTTGATCTCTTTTGGATAACGGTCAGAAGTCAGGATGATCTGTTGATTGCCTTCCAGTAGCGCGTTGAAAGTATGGAAGAATTCTTCTTGTGAACGCTCTTTATTGGCAAAGAATTGAATGTCATCGATAAGTAACGCATCCACACTGCGGTAGTAGCGCTTGAACTCTTCAATCGCATTGTTTTGCAGTGCTTTCACCATGTCTTGCACGAAACGCTCAGAGTGCATGTACACCACTTTGGCGTTAGGATTGTTATCCACAATCGCATTACCTACCGCGTGTAAAAGGTGGGTTTTACCTAAACCCGTACCGCCATATAAGAATAGTGGATTGTACGCCGCGCCTGGATTATCCGATACCTGACGCGCAGCGGCCAAACCTAGTTGGTTGGACTTACCTTCAACAAAGTTATTAAATTTATGCTTTGGGTTGACGTTCGAGCGGTGATTGATGTTTGCGATCGCTTGAGCATCGTCATCCCACGTTTTATGGATAGGTTTGCGCGCTTGCAGTTGTGCTGGCGCTGACGATTCTGCAGCAACATCCGCCGGAGTACGTGTCGGTGCCGGTTTTGGTGCAGCCACAGGACGACTGCCCACTTCAAAACGCAGATTAGGAATATCGTTGCCACAGTATTCCTGCAACAGACGATTAATACTGTTTAAGTACTTATCACGAACCCAATCCAAAACGAAGCGGTTAGGCGCAAAAAGAGTGAGAGTATTGTCATTGAGCTCCGCTTGTAACGGACGAACCCACATGCTGAATTCTGTAGCTGGTAGCTCTTCTTGAAGCTGCTGCAAACATTGCAACCAAAGCGAAGATGACACGGTGCCCCCACTGAATATTTGAATTATCGGAAAAGACTGGCAATTTTACCTGTTGATAACCAAGATCGCTAGCAATTGATCGGTGATCCAGTGAATAAGATCTAACTTATTCACAATTATTCCCCCAAACTTGATGAGATCAACACACCTTGCCCCATAGTTGCCCACACAATGATCCACATTTGGGCATAAAGCCGTCGATCATCAAATTGGTGATAACTCTGTGCATGAATTTTCTCAGCAGATCGATCGTTCGAGCTTTTTTACTGGATTGTTGTATCACATCAAGTAGGGGACCCCTTAAATCTCTAACATTTCCTCGGTTTGATTTTTAACCATAAAAAGCAGCTTATTACTCTAACTTATAGGATATTTCACTTGGTTATTTATCTAACTGAGTACATTACCAGTAGTATTTCCAACTATAAAAATTTGGAGATGCATTATGAAAAACTGGATTAAGGTTGCCGTCGCCGCCTTCGCTTTATCTGCTGCCACCGTTCAAGCCGCTGTCGATACTGCCGCGACGGAAGTTAAAGTGGGTATGTCAGGTCGCTACTTCCCATTCACTTTTGTTAAACAAGACAAGCTTCAAGGCTTTGAAGTGGATATGTGGGATGAGATTGGTAAACGTAACGGCTACAAGATCGAGTACGTGACTGCGAACTTTTCCGGGTTATTTGGCCTGTTAGAAACGGGCCGCATTGATACCATCTCAAACCAAATAACCATGACCGACGCACGTAAAGCCAAATATCTTTTCGCAGACCCTTATGTGGTAGATGGTGCACAAATTACGGTACGTAAAGGTAACGACAACATCAAAGGCATCGAAGATCTAGCAGGAAAAACCGTCGCGGTGAATTTAGGTTCAAACTTTGAGCAATTATTACGAAGCCACGATAAAGACGGCAAGATCAATATCAAAACTTACGACACGGGTATCGAGCACGATGTCGCACTTGGCCGCGCTGATGCCTTCATCATGGATCGCTTGTCTGCGTTAGAGTTGATTAAGAAAACTAGTCTGCCACTAGAACTAGCAGGCGAACCGTTTGAAACCATTGAAAATGCTTGGCCATTCGTCGACAACGAGAAAGGTCGTACTCTACAGGAACACGTCAACAAAGCGCTCACTGAAATGCGTGCCGACGGTACAGTAGAGAAGATTTCGGTGAAATGGTTTGGTGCTGACATCACGAAATAAACTTCTCTTCTTTGTAGGACGCAGCGCTTTATCTCGCATCCTTTTAACTCAATGACAAGGTGGAACTTCGTATTCCACCTTTTCTTTTCTCAAGGTAAGTCGTATGGGATTTGATTTTAATTACATGTTAGAGCTACTGCCGATACTACTCAAGTACCTTGGCACAACCATGGAAATGGCCACATGGGGGTTAATCTTTTCACTGATTTTAGCCGTCATTTTAGCCAATATTCGTGTTTTTAAGCTCCCAGTTCTTGATCAATTGAGTCAGCTATATATCAGTTTCTTCCGTGGCACTCCGTTGTTGGTGCAACTGTTTTTGCTTTACTATGGCTTGCCGCAAGTGTTCCCTTTCATGGTCGGACTCGATGCCTTTTCTGCGGCGGTCATTGGCTTAACTCTACACTTTGCCGCTTACATGGCAGAGAGTATTCGTGCCGCTATTATCGGCATTGATCGTAGCCAAATGGAAGCCAGCTTGTCAGTGGGTATGACGACCACACAAGCGATGCGCCGCGTCATTTTGCCTCAAGCGACACGCGTTGCTTTGCCATCATTAATGAATTACTTCATTGATATGATTAAGTCGACATCCCTCGCCTTCACACTTGGTGTGGCAGAAATCATGGCCAAAGCACAAATGGAAGCCTCATCGAGTTTCCGTTTCTTTGAAGCCTTCTTAGCTGTCGCACTGATTTATTGGGGCGTCGTGGTGGTGTTGACTCGCGTGCAAATTTGGGCAGAAGTGAAATTGAATAAGGCATACGTACGATGATCAAATTAGAAAATATCCACAAGCGCTTTGGCGAGACTGAAGTACTCAAAGGCATTGATCTCGATATTAAACAAGGTGAGATCATTGTGATTATCGGATCTAGCGGTACGGGTAAATCGACACTGCTGCGCACCATTAACTTCCTTGAGCAAGCGGATGAAGGTCGCATCACCATCGATGACATCTCAGTTGATACACAAAAGCATACCAAAGCCGAAGTATTAGCTCTGCGCCGCCGCACTGGGTTTGTTTTCCAGAATTATGCGTTATTTTCTCATATGAATGCGCGTCAGAACATCGCTGAAGGCTTGATCACGGTGTGCGGTTGGAAAAAAGACCAAGCAATGAAGCGCGCCCAGCAAATCCTCGATGATATCGGTCTTGGGAGCAAAGGAGATAGCTACCCTGCCGCCCTTTCAGGTGGTCAGCAGCAACGTGTCGGTATTGGTCGCGCAATGGCCTTACAACCAGAACTGTTGCTTTTTGATGAACCGACCTCCGCACTCGACCCTGAGTGGGTTGGCGAAGTATTGTCATTAATGAAGAAGTTAGCCAATCAGCACCAAACCATGCTAGTGGTCACACACGAAATGCAATTCGCTAAAGAGGTCGCGGATCGAGTGATCTTCATGGCTGAGGGTAACATTGTCGAACAAGGTTCTCCACAGGATATTTTCGACAATCCACAGGATCCAAGATTACAAAAATTCCTTAACCAAGGGGGAATCGAGTAAAGATCAAGCATCAAGATCAATCGATCCTTGAGATTTTACTCACACTACGTATAATCGCCCGGCCGGAATTTCATACTCATGAGTCATTGACACATTATGTGAGTGTGATTACAATTCCGCCTCTTTGTTGAGAGGCGTCGGTTGTTCTTCTCTATATAAAGAGCTTCTTTATATAAAGAAAGCATATTGCCCACGCCGGGTTTAACAAGAACCTAAAACTACTGATCAGTAAAGGTAATTATCATGAAACGCACTTTTCAACCTACAGTTCTAAAGCGCAAGCGTACTCACGGCTTCCGTGCTCGCATGGCAACTAAGAACGGTCGTAAAGTTATTAACGCACGTCGTGCAAAAGGCCGTGCGCGCCTATCAAAATAATCATTAGTTTATTTTGAACACGTTCGCGTTTAATCGGGAGTTACGTTTGTTAACTCCCGAGCATTATCAAAACGTCTTCCAGCAAGCTCATCGTGCTGGTTCGCCTCATTTCACCATCATTGCTCGTAATAACGACCTATCTCATCCTCGACTAGGTTTAGCCGTTCCGAAAAAGCAAATCAAAACCGCCGTTGGCCGAAACCGTTTTAAACGTTTGGCTCGTGAAAGCTTTCGTAACAAACAACATCAGCTTCCAAACAAAGATTTTGTTGTGATTGCTAAGAAAAGCGCGCAAGATTTAAGCAATGAGGAAATTTTAAAGTTGTTTGATAAGCTATGGCATCGCCTGTCTCGCCCCTCTCGTGGATAGCCATTGGGCTCATTTATCTCTACCGTTGGTTTATAAGCCCTCTGATTGGTCCTCGATGCCGATTTACTCCAACCTGCTCAACTTATGCTTTAGAAGCTCTGAGAGCTCACGGTTTTGTAAAAGGGTGTTGGTTATCAGGCAAACGTCTATTAAAATGCCACCCTTTGAATGAAGGGGGGTATGACCCCATTCCACCAGTCCAAAAACAAGACAGAGATAAATAACGATGGATTCTCAACGTAATATCCTGCTCATCGCTCTGGCACTGGTTTCTTTCTTGCTATTCCAACAATGGCAAGTCGCAAAGAATCCAGCACCTCAAGCGGTTGAACAGGCTCAATCAAGCAGTACTCTACCTGCACCATCTTTTGCGGATGAGCTTGATCCAGTTCCGGGTCAACAACAAGCATCAGCAAAAACTATCACAGTAACGACTGATGTTTTAACTCTGTCGATCGACACCATTGGTGGCGATGTGGTACATGCCGATCTAAACCAATACGCTGCTGAGCTCGACTCATCAGACCCATTCGTTCTGTTACAAGATACCCAAGGTCACCAATATATCGCTCAAAGCGGTCTCGTGGGCCCTCAAGGTATCGATGTTAGCAGCACTAACCGCCCTCACTACAACGTGAGTGCAGATAGCTTTACGCTCGCTGAAGGCCAAGACGAACTGCGCGTTCCAATGACCTTTACTGCAAATGGCATAGACTATACCAAGACTTACGTACTTAAACGTGGTAGCTATGCCATGAACGTTGAGTACGATATTGTCAATAAGTCAGGCAACAATGCGGCACTAGGTATGTACGCGCATTTACGCCATAACTTAATGGACGCGGGTGGTAGTATCACCATGCCAACTTACCTTGGTGGCGCTTACTCAACAGAAAATGTTAAGTACGAAAAGTACAGCTTTGATGACATGCGAGATCGCAATCTGTCGGTAAATCTACCAAATGGACAAGGTTGGGCTGCTATTATTCAACACTACTTTGCATCAGCTTGGATCCCACGTGATGAGCCAGGTACGACTATCTACACTCGAGTGATTGGTAATCTGGGTGATATCGGTATTCGCATGCCGAATAAGACTATCGCAGATGGTGGCAGTGCAAACTTTACTGCGACACTTTGGGTTGGTCCAAAACTGCAAGACCAGATGGCGCAAGTCGCACCTAATCTTAACCTTACCGTAGATTACGGTTGGTTATGGTTTATTGCTCAGCCACTACACTGGTTGCTCGATACGATTCACGGCTTTGTTGGCAACTGGGGTGTGGCGATTATTCTACTGACATTCATTGTTCGTGGTGCCATGTACCCACTAACAAAAGCGCAATACACATCTATGGCCAAAATGCGCATGCTACAGCCTAAGCTGCAAGCAATGCGTGAGCGCATCGGTGATGACCGTCAGCGCATGAGCCAAGAAATGATGGAACTGTACAAGAAAGAGAAAGTAAACCCACTGGGTGGCTGTTTACCTCTTCTTCTACAGATGCCTATCTTCATCGCACTATACTGGGCACTAATGGAATCGGTTGAGCTACGTCACTCACCATTCTTCGGTTGGATTCATGACCTTTCAGCGCAGGACCCATACTACATCCTGCCTCTACTGATGGGTGCGTCTATGTTCCTAATCCAGAAGATGAGTCCAACAACCGTAACGGATCCAATGCAGCAGAAGATCATGACCTTTATGCCGGTTATGTTTACCTTCTTCTTCTTGTTCTTCCCATCAGGCCTCGTTCTATACTGGTTGGTGTCGAACATCGTTACGCTTATCCAGCAGACTTTGATTTACAAAGCACTGGAGAAAAAAGGCTTACACACTAAGTAACCTTGATAGAAAAGCATAAGAAAGGCGGCCAAAAGGTCGCCTTTTTGTTTTTGGCTGATTACAATTCAGCTAATTAATTGGTTCTGGCTCCCTAGGGGTGTAAACCCTATAGCCTAGCTCAAAAGGCAAGATTATGACTACAGATACGATTGTCGCTCAAGCAACCGCACCGGGTCGTGGCGGTGTTGGCATTATTCGTGTTTCTGGCCCTAAGGCCAATCAAGTGGCGCAAGAAGTCACTGGTAAAACGCTAAAGCCTCGCTACGCAGAGTATCTGCCATTCCAAGCAGAAGATGGCTCCGTACTGGACCAAGGTATTGCACTGTACTTCCCTAACCCACACTCGTTCACAGGCGAAGACGTGCTTGAGCTGCAAGGTCACGGCGGCCCAGTGGTAATGGACATGCTGATGAAGCGTATTCTCGGCATTGATGGCGTACGTGCCGCTCGTCCTGGTGAGTTCTCAGAGCGCGCCTTCCTGAACGATAAGATGGACCTAACTCAAGCAGAAGCGATTGCCGACCTGATTGATGCAAGCTCAGAAGAAGCAGCAAAATCAGCACTGCAATCACTGCAAGGTCAGTTCTCACAACGCATCCAAACGCTGGTGGAATCGCTGATCCACTTACGTATTTACGTGGAAGCTGCGATTGACTTCCCTGAAGAAGAAATCGACTTTTTGGCCGATGGTAAAGTGTCTGGCGACCTACAAATGATCATCGATAACCTCGATGCAGTACGCAAAGAAGCAAACCAAGGCGCTATCATGCGTGAAGGCATGAAAGTCGTGATTGCTGGCCGTCCTAATGCGGGTAAATCGAGCCTACTGAACGCACTGTCAGGCAAAGAGTCGGCTATCGTCACGGATATCGCGGGTACCACCCGTGACGTGCTACGTGAGCACATCCATATTGATGGTATGCCGCTGCACATCATTGACACTGCAGGTCTGCGTGACGCTTCAGATGAAGTTGAAAAAATCGGTATCGAACGCGCATGGGATGAAATTGCTCAAGCTGACCGTGTACTGTTCATGGTAGACGGCACGACAACTGATGCAACGGATCCAAAGGACATCTGGCCTGACTTTGTTGATCGCCTGCCAAACAACATCGGCATGACAGTGATCCGCAACAAAGCGGATCAAACCGGTGAAGAGATGGGGATCTGCCATGTGAATGCTCCAACGTTGATTCGCCTTTCTGCGAAAACAGGCGCGGGTGTGGATGCTTTACGCACTCACTTAAAAGAGTGCATGGGCTTCTCAGGCAATACAGAAGGCGGCTTTATGGCTCGCCGTCGCCATCTAGATGCGCTAGAGCGTGCTGCTCAGCATCTTCAAATCGGCCAAGAGCAGCTTGAAGGCTATATGGCTGGGGAAATTTTGGCAGAAGAGCTGCGTATTACTCAGCAGCACTTGAATGAGATTACCGGTGAATTCAGCTCTGATGACCTCCTCGGCCGAATCTTCTCCTCATTCTGTATCGGTAAATAATAAAACGCGCGGTGTTAGGCTAAAGCTTACCACCGCGTTTCTTTTTGTACTGACGCTTAAGCGTAAAACCGACAAGGCGTTGGTATAGCTTTATAAGGAAGAAATATGATCCATATTATTACAGGTAGTACACTAGGTGGCGCAGAATACGTCGGTGATCACCTTAGTGATCTACTCAATGAAAAGGGATTTGAAACCACGATCCACAACCAACCAGAATTGGCCTCAATCGACAACCAAGGCACATGGCTAGTAATCACTTCCACGCACGGTGCCGGAGATTACCCAGATAACATCCAGCCTTTCATTGCGGCACTGCAGAACACACCACCTAAGATGGCAGACGTGAAGTTTGCAGTGATTGCAATTGGTGATTCAAGCTACGATACCTTCTGTGCTGCAGGCCAACACGCGCATGACCTGCTAGAAGACATTGGTGCAACACCAATCGCAGATTGCTTAAAGATTGATGTACTCAGTCATGCCGTACCTGAAGACGCCGCTGAAGCATGGCTAAACGAACATATCGATCGCTTCTAACGGCCAAACACCCTCTTTTCAGAGTCGCTTTGCGGCTCTATTCCCAACCGAGTGAATAACTTTTTGCAAAACCTAATGCTCAACCGCTCAAAATTCACCCAATCGAACTGTGGATAAGTATAGTAAGATCCGGTTAATTTCCTTTAGTTATCCAACTAACAACTTTGTCCTCGTCCTCCCCCTGTGTATAACTACCGATTTTGATCCCAGGATACTCGCATGTAGATCAAACCATGATCACAAGATATGATCCAAAAAAGATCCATGTTCTTGTTGATCATTTTCCACTTATCCACAGAAGCACTCGATCCTAATAATAGATCTAATAAAAGATCATATATATAGATCTTATATATATAATCTTGAAGACTAAAATATGAAAAGAGAGAAAACAATTCTCTCCTACAGAGAAAAAAGGTAAAATGCCGCTCTTTTTTATCTGTCTATTAAATCCTTTGAATACCTGAGGTCAGTTCATGCTTTATCACGAAAACTTTGACGTCATTGTTGTCGGTGGCGGACACGCAGGAACGGAAGCCGCACTTGCATCTGCACGCACAGGACAAAAAACACTTCTCCTTACCCATAACATCGATACATTAGGCCAGATGTCTTGTAATCCAGCCATTGGTGGTATTGGTAAAGGTCACTTAGTTAAAGAAGTGGATGCTATGGGCGGTTTGATGGCGCAAGCTATTGATCACGCAGGTATTCAATTTCGAACACTCAATGCTTCAAAAGGGCCAGCAGTTCGAGCAACACGTGCTCAAGCTGATCGCGCGTTATACAAAGCTTACGTGCGTGATGCACTTGAAAATGCACCAAACCTAACGCTATTTCAACAATCGGTGGACGATCTCATCATCGAGCAGGATCGCGTCGTGGGTGTCGTTACTCAAATGGGGCTTAAATTCCAAGCAAAAGCCGTAGTATTAACCGTGGGCACCTTCTTGGGCGGTAAGATCCATATTGGTTTAGAAAGCTCTTCTGGTGGCCGTGCTGGTGATCCACCATCGATCGCGTTAGCGGATCGACTGCGAGAACTTCCGTTCCGCGTGGATCGTCTAAAAACGGGTACACCGCCACGCATTGATGCTCGCAGCGTTGATTTCTCAGTGCTTGAAGCTCAACATGGTGATAATCCAACCCCTGTGTTTTCTTTCATGGGGAAACGTGATCATCATCCACGCCAAATTCCGTGTTTCATTACGCACACCAATGAGCAAACGCATGAAGTGATCCGTAATAATCTTGATCGCAGCCCAATGTATGCTGGTGTGATCGAAGGGATTGGCCCGCGCTACTGCCCGTCTATCGAAGACAAAGTGATGCGCTTTGCGGATAAGAACAGTCACCAAATCTTCATCGAGCCAGAAGGCCTAACGACGCATGAGTTATACCCAAATGGTATTTCCACCAGTTTGCCGTTTGACGTTCAAGTGCAAATTGTGCGCTCAATGAAAGGTTTTGAGAATGCACATATCGTTCGTCCTGGTTACGCGATTGAGTACGATTTCTTCGACCCTCGCGATTTGAAGCACACTTACGAGACGAAATTCATTAGCGGTTTGTTCTTTGCTGGCCAAATCAACGGAACAACCGGCTACGAAGAAGCGGCAGCACAAGGTCTGATGGCTGGCCTAAACGCAAGTTTGCACAGCCAAGACAAAGAAGGTTGGAGTCCTCGTCGTGACCAAGCCTACATGGGGGTGTTAATTGACGATTTGTCGACCATGGGTACCAAAGAACCGTACCGTATGTTCACTTCTCGTGCGGAATACCGTTTGTTGCTGCGCGAAGACAATGCCGACCTACGTCTGACAGAAAAAGCGCGTGAACTTGGTTTGATTGATGATGCTCGTTGGGCGCGTTTCAACGAGAAAATTAACAACATGGAAACCGAGCGTCAGCGTCTGAAGTCGACTTGGATGAATCCAAACTCGGCAGGTATTGACGAACTAAACAAGTTGTTAAAAACCCCAATGGCGCGTGAAGCAAGCGGTGAGGATCTTTTGCGTCGTCCAGAGATCACTTATTCACAATTGACGCAACTGGATGCTTTTGCTCCGACGCTGGAAGATCAACAAGCCGCTGAGCAAGTTGAAATTCAAGTAAAATACGATGGTTACATCAAGCGTCAGCAAGAAGAAATCGAAAAGTCTTTACGTCATGAAAACACCAAGCTGCCCGTCGATTTGGATTACAAAGACGTGAAAGGCCTGTCTAACGAAGTCGTCGCAAAATTGACAGACGCAAAACCAGAAAGCATCGGTATTGCATCACGCATTTCGGGTATTACACCTGCCGCGATTTCCATTCTGCTTGTTCACCTGAAGAAGCACGGTTTGCTGAAAAAAGGTGAGGAAGAATAATGAGCGCATTACGCACTAAACTGGACTCGCTGATCGTACAAACTGATTTGGAAGTCTCAGACAAACAGCGTGAGCAGTTGGTCGGTTATGTCGAACTGCTCGACAAGTGGAACAAAGCCTATAACCTCACATCGGTTCGTGATCCGCTTGATATGTTAGTAAAACATATCCTTGATAGCATAGTGGTTAGTACTCACTTGCAAGGTGAACGTTTTATCGATGTAGGGACTGGCCCTGGATTGCCGGGTATTCCGCTGGCGATCATGAACCCAGAGAAGACTTTCTTTTTGCTCGATAGCCTCGGTAAGCGTATTCGCTTTATCAAGCAAGTGGTGCATAGCTTAGGACTGAAAAATGTGACACCAATTCAAAGTCGCGTTGAAGAGTTCCAACCAGAAGAAAAATTTGATGGCGTTCTGAGCCGAGCTTTTGCTTCAATGACCGATATGGTGGAATGGTGTCATCATCTGCCTAAACAAGATAATGGGGTGTTCCTAGCGCTAAAAGGACAACACCCTAAAGATGAAATGGATCTGCTTCCTGAATGGTGCAGTGTGACAGAGATCATATCTTTAGCTGTTCCTGAGTTAGAAGGCGATCGTCATCTAGTAATCTTATCGCGCAAGGAAAATTAGCGAGGTAATCGTGGGTAAAATTGTAGCAATCGCCAACCAGAAAGGTGGGGTCGGCAAAACAACAACGTGCATTAACTTAGCAGCTTCGATGGCGGCAACAAAGCGCAAGGTTTTGGTGATCGATCTCGATCCTCAAGGCAATGCTACTATGGCCAGTGGCGTCGACAAATATATGGTTGATGCCACGGCGTATGATCTTCTGGTAGAAGATACCCCGTTTGATCAAGTGGTCTGCACCCAGACCACAGGAAAGTACGATCTCATTGCAGCGAACGGCGACGTGACCGCTGCAGAAATCAAATTGATGGAAGTGTTCGCTCGTGAAGTGCGTTTAAAGAACGCGCTTGCGTCCGTTCGCGATAACTATGATTTCATCTTTATTGATTGCCCTCCATCTCTAAACCTTCTTACAATCAATGCGATGGCTGCAGCTGACTCTGTGCTGGTGCCGATGCAATGTGAATACTTTGCGTTAGAAGGTTTAACTGCTCTTATGGATACCATCAGCAAGTTAGCGGCCGTGGTCAATGAGAACCTTAAAATCGAAGGTTTACTACGTACCATGTACGACCCACGTAACCGCCTGTCTAATGAAGTATCCGATCAACTAAAAAAACACTTTGGCAGTAAAGTTTACCGTACCGTGATCCCACGCAATGTGCGTTTGGCTGAAGCGCCAAGTCACGGTAAACCAGCGATGTACTACGACAAGTACTCCGCAGGCGCCAAAGCCTATCTTGCTCTAGCGGGCGAAATGCTCCGCCGCGAAGAAATCCCAGTTTAACTCTACTCTAAGGAATTCATCCCATGTCTAAGCGTGGTCTAGGAAAAGGACTGGATGCGTTGCTGTCGACCAGTTCGTTAGCACGTGAAAAACAGCATATTGCATCGCATAGTCAGGCATTATCGGCAGACGGTGAGTTGATTGACTTATCGATCGGTCAGTTGCAACCGGGTGTGTACCAACCACGTAAAGATATGACACCGGAAGGGCTAGAAGAGCTTGCTGCATCGATTCAATCACAAGGCATTATTCAGCCGATCGTGGTGCGCCAAGTGGCGAGCGGTCAATTTGAAATCATTGCCGGTGAGCGTCGTTGGCGTGCTGCCAAACAAGCCGGTCTTAAGCGAGTCCCTTGTTTGGTGAAAAAGGTTGAGGACCGTGCTGCGATTGCCATGGCGTTGATTGAGAACATTCAGCGTGAAGACTTGAATGTGATTGAAGAAGCGCAAGCGCTTGAGCGTCTGCAAGATGAATTCACCCTGACTCATCAACAAGTTGCGGATGTGATTGGTAAATCAAGAACCACGGTAAGTAACTTATTACGCCTAAATCAGCTCGAAACGGATGTAAAGGGTCTGGTTGCGGATAAAAAGCTTGAAATGGGTCATGCTCGAGCACTGTTGGCACTTGAAGGTGAGCAGCAGATCGAAGTTGCTCAGCAAGTCGCTAAGAAGAAAATGACCGTTCGCCAAACCGAACAGTTAGTAAAAAAGTGCTTAGCGCCACAAAATGAACAAAAAGCCCAACAAGAAGATATCGAAGCAAAGCAAATGTCGCATAAATTGAGTCAGCTGCTTGATGCAAAGGTTTCTTTGACCCGCTCGGTTGGCGGAAAAGCCAAACTAACGATAAGTATTGATGAGCCTCACAAATTAGAGCAACTAATTGCCAAGCTCGAGGCCTAAATGAGATAATTGATTTAGGTCAATTAATTAAATAAATCGAATTTTGTGTGAAAGTTGTCGGATTGTAAACAAAACTGTAAGTTTTTGCTGCAATATAATTGCATTCAGTTGCTCTGACCGTATAATTTTCGCCAATTCCCCTGCACATCGAGATTTAGTGCAAAGTGGATATTACTAGAGGTACGAATACATGGTAGCTGCGTTAGCTAGACCAGGACGAGAGCTCGCAAAGCAATTGTTAATGATCCAGTCTGGCGCGGTTATTTTTGTGGCGGCAGGGATGGCGGTGGCCGTGAATCCTGTATGGGGACTTTCAGCGTTGGTTGGTGGCGGTATTTTTGTCGTTGCCAATGCAGTATTCGCGCTTTGTGCTTTTATGTTTAGTGGAGCTCGTGCTGCCAAGCGCGTCGCGGCATCATTCTACATGGGTGAAGTACTGAAAATCCTTATCACGGTTGCACTGTTCTATGTTGCCTACATGTATATGCAGGTGGAACTTGTTCCCCTCAAACTAACCTATTTGCTGGTACTAGGTATTAATATCTGTGCACCAGTGCTATTCATTAACAACAAAAAATAGGATGAGTTATGGCTGCGCCAGGTGAAGCGCTAACATCGTCCGGATACATTGCCCACCACTTATCAAACCTATCGCTTGCGAAATTAGGCTTGGTAGCGGATGAAGCAAGTTTCTGGAACGTACATATCGATAGCCTGTTTTTTTCTTGGTTTACGGGTTTAATTTTCCTTGGAATTTTTTACAAAGTAGCAAAGAAAACAACAGCAGGTGTACCGGGTAAGCTTCAGTGTGCTGTAGAAATGATCGTTGAATTTGTCGCGGAAAACGTCAAAGACACGTTCCATGGACGCAACCCACTGATCGCGCCTTTAGCACTGACTATCTTTTGTTGGGTATTCTTGATGAACGTGATGGACCTAGTCCCGATCGACTTCTTGCCTTACCCAGCAGAGCATTGGCTAGGTATCCCTTATCTTAAGGTTGTACCGTCTGCTGATGTGAATATCACCATGGCTATGGCTCTAGGCGTTTTTGCATTGATGATCTACTACAGCATCAAAGTGAAAGGTCTAGGTGGATTCGCAAAAGAACTTGCACTACATCCATTCAATCACCCACTGATGATTCCGTTTAACCTACTAATCGAAGTGGTATCGCTATTGGCGAAACCTCTTTCTCTTGGTATGCGTTTATTCGGTAACATGTTTGCGGGTGAGGTTGTATTCATTCTTTGTGCGGCAATGCTACCATGGTACTTGCAATGGATGGGTTCACTACCGTGGGCAATCTTCCATATCTTGGTTATTACGATTCAAGCCTTCGTATTTATGATGTTGACAATTGTTTACCTGTCAATGGCACACGAAGATTCTGATCATTAATTTTTTAAGCTTTTTATTTGGGCACTAAGCCAACAACTATAAATTGGAGATAGTAATGGAAACTTTACTGAGCTTTTCTGCAATCGCCGTAGGTATTATCGTCGGTCTTGCTTCTCTTGGTACAGCGATTGGTTTCGCACTGCTAGGTGGTAAATTCCTAGAAGGTGCAGCACGTCAACCAGAAATGGCTCCTATGCTACAAGTTAAGATGTTCATCATCGCGGGTCTACTTGATGCGGTTCCAATGATCGGTATCGTAATCGCGCTACTATTCACTTTCGCAAACCCATTTGTGGGTCAACTAGCAGGCTAATTAACAACTCTGTTAATTGTATTTTTGTAGTTGATTCTTAAAAGGGAGTAGCTGTTGTGAATATAAACGCAACTCTGCTAGGTCAAGCAATCTCGTTCGCACTGTTTGTGTGGTTCTGCATGAAGTATGTATGGCCGCCTATCATGCAAGCGATTGAAGAACGTCAGAAGAAAATTGCTGATGGTCTTCAAGCAGCTGAACGTGCTGCGAAAGACTTGGATCTGGCACAAGCCAACGCTTCTGATCAGATGAAAGAAGCGAAGCGCACAGCAACTGAGGTCATCGAACAAGCGAATAAACGCAAAGCTCAAATTATTGATGAAGCACGCGAGGAAGCTCAGGCAGAACGCCAGAAAATCCTAGCGCAAGCAGCAGCAGAACTTGAAGCTGAACGTAATCGTGCACGCGATGATCTGCGCAAACAAGTTGCTACTCTGGCTGTAGCTGGTGCTGAGAAAATCCTAGAGCGTGCGATCGATAAAGACGCTCAGAAAGATATTCTCGACAACATTACTGCAAAACTTTAAGTCTGGGGGCGCATATGTCTGATTTGACTACAATCGCACGCCCCTATGCTAAAGCAGCCTTCGACTTTGCAGTGGGCAAAGATCAGTTAGACCAATGGGGTCAAATGCTGTCTTTTGCTGCAGAAGTAGCTAAGAACGAACAAATGAAAGAGCTGTTAACTGGCTCTATCTCTGCCGAGAAAATGGCAGAAATCTTTGTTGCCGTTTGCGGTGAACAAGTTGATGCGCACGGTCAAAACCTGATTAAGGTGATGGCTGAGAATGGTCGTTTAGCGGCCCTTCCTGATGTCTGTGAACAGTTCCTTGCTCTGAAACAAGAGCATGAGAAAGAAATCGATGTTGAAGTCATTTCAGCAAGCGAGCTTTCTGATGAACAACAAGCAAACATCAGCAGCAAACTTGAACTGCGTCTTGAACGCAAAGTGAAGCTGAATTGCAGTGTAGATGAGACCCTACTTGGTGGGGTTATTATTCGAGCCGGAGACCTAGTCATCGATAACTCAGCACGTGGTCGTTTGAACCGCCTGAGCGATGCATTGCAGTCTTAATGGGGATTGGAGCATGCAACTTAATTCCACGGAAATTAGCGATCTGATCAAACAACGTATCGAATCTTTCGACGTTGTTAGTGAAGCTCGTAACGAGGGTACTATCGTATCGGTAAGCGATGGTATCATCCGCATCCACGGCCTAGCGGACGTGATGCAAGGTGAAATGATTGAATTACCGGGTGGCCGTTATGCACTAGCACTTAACCTTGAGCGTGACTCGGTTGGTGCGGTAGTAATGGGCCCATATGCTGACCTTAAGGAAGGCATGAAAGTTACAGGTACTGGCCGCATTCTTGAAGTGCCAGTTGGTCCAGAACTACTAGGCCGCGTAGTAAACACGCTGGGTGAGCCTATCGATGGTAAAGGTCCAATCGAAGCGAAACTGACTTCACCTGTAGAAGTGATCGCACCAGGCGTAATCGACCGTAAATCGGTAGATCAACCTGTGCAAACTGGTTATAAGTCTGTTGACTCAATGATCCCAATCGGTCGTGGTCAGCGTGAACTTATCATCGGTGACCGCCAGATTGGTAAAACAGCAATGGCGATCGATGCGATCATCAACCAGAAAAACTCTGGTATTTTCTCAATCTACGTAGCAATCGGTCAGAAAGCATCGACTATCGCTAACGTAGTTCGCAAACTAGAAGAGCACGGCGCGCTAGCAAACACTATCGTTGTTGTTGCATCTGCTTCTGAATCTGCAGCGCTACAATACCTAGCGCCATACGCAGGTTGTGCGATGGGTGAATACTTCCGCGATCGCGGTGAAGACGCACTGATTGTTTACGATGACCTATCTAAGCAAGCGGTAGCTTACCGTCAGATCTCTCTACTACTAAAACGTCCACCAGGCCGTGAGGCATTCCCGGGTGACGTATTCTACTTACACTCGCGTCTACTAGAGCGTGCAGCTCGTGTAAACGAAGAGTACGTAGAGCGTTTCACTAATGGTGAAGTGAAAGGTAAGACCGGTTCTCTAACTGCGCTTCCTATCATCGAAACTCAAGCAGGTGACGTTTCAGCATTCGTACCGACTAACGTAATCTCGATTACCGATGGTCAGATCTTCCTACAAACTGAGCTATTCAACGCGGGTGTCCGCCCAGCCGTTGACCCTGGTATCTCAGTATCTCGTGTAGGTGGTTCAGCTCAGACGAAAATCATCAAGAAGCTATCTGGCGGTATCCGTACTGCTCTAGCTCAGTACCGTGAACTAGCAGCATTTGCACAGTTCGCATCTGACCTTGATGAAGCAACGAAGAAACAGCTAAACCATGGTCAAAAAGTAACAGAACTAATGAAGCAGAAGCAGTACGCTCCTATGTCTGTATTTGACCAAGCGCTAGTTATCTTCGCGGCAGAGCGCGGCTATTTAGCAGATGTTGAATTGAACAAACTGCTAGATTTTGAAGCGGCTCTACTATCGTTCGCTCGCGGTCAATACGCTGAATTGGCAGCTGAGATCGACAAGACGGGTGCATACAACGATGAAATCGAAGCTCAGTTGAAGAAGCTGACCGACGATTTTGTAGCAACCCAAACTTGGTAATTAGGTCGGTGGCAGGTTCTGCCACCAACTAACGGAGAGTAACGATGGCCGGCGCAAAAGAGATACGTAATAAAATCGGTAGTGTTAAAAGCACGCAGAAAATTACGAAAGCGATGGAAATGGTAGCAGCTTCAAAAATGCGTCGTTCTCAAGACGCAATGCAAGCTTCTCGTCCATACGCTGAAACAATGCGTAAAGTGATCGGTCATGTGGCGAACGCAAATCTAGAGTACCGTCATCCGTACCTAGAAGAGCGTGAAGCTAAACGTGTTGGTTACATCATCGTTTCAACAGACCGCGGTCTGTGTGGTGGTTTGAACATTAACGTGTTCAAAAAAGCCGTAACAGACATGCAAGCATGGAAAGAGAAAGGTGCTGAAGTTGAGTTAGCAGTGATTGGCTCTAAAGCAACTGGCTTTTTCCGACATGGTGGCGCAAAAATTGCGGCACAGGTCTCTGGTCTTGGCGACAACCCAAGCTTAGAAGACCTCATTGGTTCTGTTGGCGTAATGCTTAAGAAATACGATGAAGGTGAACTGGACCGTCTATACGTGGTATTCAACAAATTTGTAAATACCATGGTTCAGCAACCAACGATCGATCAATTGCTACCTTTGCCTAAATCGGACAGCGAAGAGATGCAGCGTGAGCACTCATGGGACTACATCTATGAGCCTGAGCCAAAACCTCTACTGGATACGCTACTAGTGCGTTACGTAGAGTCTCAGGTATACCAAGGTGTGGTAGAGAATCTTGCTTGTGAGCAAGCGGCTCGAATGATTGCGATGAAGGCTGCAACGGATAACGCAACCAACTTGATTGAAGATCTAGAACTTGTGTACAACAAAGCCCGTCAGGCTGCGATCACACAAGAACTATCGGAAATCGTTGGTGGTGCATCTGCGGTTTAAGCTTAGGTAAAACGAAACAGTTTAGAGGATTAACGATGGCTACAGGTAAGATCGTACAGATCATCGGTGCGGTAGTCGACGTAGAGTTCCCACAGAGCGATGTACCAAGTGTATATGACGCTCTAAACGTAACGGACTCAAAAGAGCGTCTTGTTCTTGAAGTTCAACAACAGCTAGGCGGTGGCGTAGTTCGTTGTATCGTAATGGGTAGCTCTGATGGTTTACGTCGTGGAGTTGAAGTGGTTAACACTGGCGCTCCAATTTCAGTACCAGTAGGTACTAAAACTTTAGGTCGTATCATGAACGTCCTAGGTGACGCGATTGATGAGTGTGGTGAGATCGGTGCAGAAGAGACTTACTCTATTCACCGTGAAGCGCCAAGCTACGAAGAGCAATCAAACGAAACAGCACTTCTAGAAACCGGTGTTAAAGTAATCGACTTGGTTTGTCCATTCGCTAAGGGTGGTAAAATCGGTCTATTCGGTGGTGCAGGTGTAGGTAAGACCGTTAACATGATGGAACTTATCAACAACATCGCACTTCAACACTCTGGTCTATCAGTATTTGCTGGTGTTGGTGAGCGTACTCGTGAGGGTAACGACTTCTACTTTGAAATGCAGGAAGCGGGCGTTGTAAACGTTGAGAAGCCTGAAGAATCAAAAGTAGCGATGGTTTACGGTCAGATGAACGAGCCACCAGGCAACCGTCTACGTGTTGCACTGACGGGTCTAACAATGGCAGAGAAGTTCCGTGACGAAGGTCGTGACGTACTTCTGTTCGTTGATAACATCTACCGTTACACGCTTGCAGGTACAGAGGTATCAGCACTGCTAGGTCGTATGCCTTCTGCGGTAGGTTACCAGCCAACGCTAGCAGAAGAGATGGGTGTACTTCAGGAGCGTATCACGTCAACTAAGCAAGGTTCTATCACGTCTGTACAGGCGGTATACGTACCTGCGGATGACTTGACTGACCCGTCTCCAGCAACCACGTTCGCGCACTTGGATGCAACGGTTGTACTTAACCGTAACATCGCAGCGATGGGTCTATACCCAGCGATCGACCCACTAGATTCTACATCTCGTATGCTAGATCCATTGGTTGTAGGTCAAGAGCACTACGACGTGGCTCGCGGTGTTCAGCAGACGCTTCAGCGCTACAAAGAGCTGAAAGACATCATCGCGATCCTAGGTATGGACGAGCTTTCTGAAGAAGATAAGCAAGTCGTATCTCGTGCACGTAAGATTGAGCGTTTCCTAACTCAGCCTTACCACGTAGCGGAAGTATTTACTGGTGACCCAGGCATTTACGTACCTCTTAAAGAGACTCTACGTGGCTTTAAAGGTCTACTAGCTGGTGAATACGATGACATTCCAGAGCAAGCGTTCATGTACTGCGGTACGATTGACGATGCTATCGAGAATGCGAAGAAGCTATAAGGCTAACTAGGAGGCGATATGGCACCAATAACCTTTCACCTAGACGTGGTAAGCGCAGAGAAACAAATTTTCTCTGGTCGCGTTGAAACGTTCCAGGTGACCGGTAGCGAGGGTGAGCTGGGTATTTTCCATGGCCACACTCCGCTGTTGTCCGCTATTAAGCCTGGTATGGTGCGTATTGTGAAACAGCACGGCCACGAAGAGTTCATTTATGTCTCTGGTGGTATGGTCGAAGTTCAGCCTGGTACTGCGACAGTACTGGCTGATACAGCGATTCGTGGTGAAGATCTAGACGCAGCTAAGGCTGAAGAAGCCAAGCGCCGCGCTGAGGAGCAAATCCAGAATCAGCATGGTGACATGGACTTCGCACAAGTGGCCAGCGAACTGGCTAAAGCCATTGCTCAGCTACGAGTTATCGAGCTGACAAAACAGCGTCGTTAATCAACAGCGTTGTTTCAATAGTGATAAAGGCGGTCATATGACCGCCTTTTTGCTTTTTTTTTGACGGAAATTTTTCCTCTGCAATTAACTAATTGACGATTAGTGTCTAAAATAGCCCCAGTTTTTATACAACGTATAGGTTACTTAATGAAATTTAGTGCGGTTATCCTCGCAGCGGGCAAAGGGACTCGCATGTATTCCAATAAACCGAAGGTGTTGCACACTTTAGCTGGCAAGCCAATGGTGAAACACGTAATTGATACCTGCAATGGATTAGGCGCGCAGAATATTCATTTGGTCTACGGTCACGGTGGGAATCAGATGCAGGAAACACTGGCAGAAGAGTCGGTAAACTGGGTACTGCAAGCTGAGCAACTGGGTACGGGTCATGCCGTTGATCAAGCATCATCTCAATTTGAAGATGATGAAAAGATCTTAGTACTTTACGGTGATGTGCCATTGATCTCCGAAGAGACACTGGAGGGGCTACTGGATGCACAGCCAACGGGTGGCATTGCCTTATTGACGGTGGTATTAGACAACCCGATGGGCTATGGCCGCATCGTGCGTAAAAATGGGCCTGTGATTGCAATCGTCGAGCAAAAAGACGCGACAGATGAGCAGAAATTAATTAAAGAGATCAACACGGGCGTGATGGTTGCGACCGGTGGCGATCTGAAGCGTTGGTTGTCAGGCTTAAACAACCAAAACGCACAGGGCGAATATTACTTAACGGACGTCATTGCCGCTGCGCATGATGAAGGCCGTGCTGTCGAGGCGGTACATCCAGTCAATCCAATTGAAGTGGAAGGTGTGAACGACCGTGCACAATTGGCTCGTCTAGAGCGTGCATTCCAGTCAATGCAAGCGCAAAAACTGTTAGAGCAAGGCGTGATGCTGCGTGATCCAGCTCGCTTTGATTTGCGTGGTGAACTGCAATGCGGTATGGATTGTGAAATTGATGTCAATGTTATTATTGAAGGCAAAGTAACCTTAGGTGATAACGTCGTCATCGGTACTGGTTGTGTATTGAAAGATTGCGAAATCGATGACAATACCATCGTTCGCCCTTACAGTGTGATTGAAGGGGCGACCGTCGGTGAAGAGTGTACCGTTGGTCCATTTACGCGCCTTCGTCCAGGGGCTGAGATGCGCAATGACTCTCACGTGGGTAACTTTGTTGAAGTGAAAAATGCACGTATCGGCGAAGGTTCTAAAGCCAATCACCTCACTTATCTCGGGGATGCAGAGATCGGTCAACGTACTAACATTGGTGCGGGTACCATCACTTGTAACTACGATGGTGCAAACAAGTTTAAAACCATCATTGGTAACGATGTGTTTGTCGGCTCTGATAGCCAGTTAGTGGCTCCTGTTACTATCTCTGATGGCGCAACCATTGGTGCTGGCACCACGTTGACCAAAGACGTGGGAGAAGGTGAGCTTGTGATCACTCGCGTGAAAGAGCGCAAAATTACGGGTTGGCAGCGACCAGTAAAACAGAAGTAAGTTTTTAACAATATAAACCAAAGCCGCTCATTATGAGCGGCTTTGTTGTCTATATAAGGTGCCATCACTGCAGCGCTTGCTGCACTTTGCTTCGCACTCGCTAATGCACGGTTTACTACGATTGGATGTTTAAAAAATGGGGTCGGGGTCGGTTATATGCCACGTCTTATTGCTATGCCTCTTATCCATGAGGGTGTGCTGGTGGAAAAGGTGCTGCAGGATGACAAGCCACTAAGCCAGTGTTGTTTGGTATGGCGTAAAGATGACAACCATAAGTTGATCCAATGGATGGTGGATTACTTAGGTGCTCCAAACCAGTTACATCAAGATTGGTTACAGTACTAATAAAAAGCCACTTTCAAGGAAAGTGGCTTTGTTGGTTCTAGGACAAGAAGAACTTGTAAGACGGGTTGTCTGTTTCGTCTTTACATTGATAGCCAAGTTCGCGTAAATGCGCAGAAAACTGAGCTAAATCGCTTTCATCTAACTCGAAACCACATAAAACGCGTCCGTAGTCCGCACCGTGGTTGCGGTAGTTGAACAAGCTGATATTCCAATGGGTTCCGAGTGTACTTAAGAACTTAAGCAGTGCTCCTGGGTACTCCGGGAACTCAAAGCTGTAGAGGCGTTCTTTGAGTGGCTTAGATGGCTTACCACCAATCATGTAGCGTACGTGCAGCTTCGCCATTTCATCTTCAGACAGGTCAACCACAGGGTAGCCACCATCACGTAAATCATGAATGATGTTTTCTAGCTCTTCCTGACCGCCTTGCAAACGCACACCGACAAAGATATTTGCTAATGCGTCATCGTTGTAGCGATAGTTAAACTCCGTCACCGCGCGGCCGCCAATGAGATTACAGAACTCAAAGAATGCGCCTTGACGCTCAGGGATGGTGACCGCAAGCAGACCTTCACGTTTCTCACCAAGTTCACAACGCTCAGAAACATAACGCAGACCATGGAAGTTGGTGTTGGCACCAGACAGCACAGTGCCTAGATTCTTGCCTTCCAGTTTGTTCTGTTCTGCAAACTTCTTCAAACCCGCCAGAGCAAGTGCTCCCGAAGGCTCTGCAATCGCACGGGTGTCTTCAAAGATGTCTTTGACTGCCGCGCAGATTTCATCACTGGAGACCGCAATATGGCCATCAATGTACTTTTGGCATAAACGGAATGTCTCTTCACCAATACGCTTTACTGCCACACCATCGGCAAACATGCTGACTTGGTCAAGCACGACAGGCTCTCCGGCATCCAGTGCCGCTTTTAGGCATGATGAGTCTTCCGGTTCTACGGCAATCACTTTGATTTCCGGCATTAGTTGTTTCACCAGTACTGCAACACCAGCGGCTAAACCACCGCCACCGACAGGAACGAAGATGTAATCAAGGTGACCATTTTGCTGCAGCATTTCCATGCCGATGGTGCCTTGACCTGCAATCACTAGTGGATGGTCGAATGGCGGAACAAAGGTGTAACCATGTAGCCCTGAAAGGCGTTCGGCTTCGGCTTTTGCTTCATCAAAGTTGCTGCCGTGCAGCACCACATTGCCACCAAAACTGCGCACCGCATCGACTTTAATGTCAGGTGTTGTCTTTGGCATCACAATGGTGGTTTTGATGCCAAGCTTAGTGCCTGAAAGTGCCATGCCCTGTGCGTGGTTGCCAGCGGATGCAGCAATCACGCCCGCGGTTTTTTGCGCTTCAGATAAACTTGCCACCATGTTGTATGCGCCGCGCAACTTGAATGAGTGCACGGGCTGACGATCTTCTCGTTTGATTTGCACATGGTTGCCGATACGCTCAGTAAGGCGAGGCATATCTTGTAGTGGTGTCACCGTCGCGACTTCATACACCGGCGCACGGAGGATTTGGCGCAGATAGTCTGCGCCAGTTTGAGGCTCTTGCCCTGAAAATAGAGAGTCGGTCATAAGCTAGCCCTCTAGCTTAGATTTGTCTCGTACTGCACCTTTGTCAGCACTGGTCGCCATACTTGCGTACGCTTTGAGTGCAAATGAAACTTCACGTTGACGGTCAACTGGCTTCCAGCCTAATTCGTCTTGTTTTGCACGGCGCTCAGCAAGTTCTTGTTCCGACACTTCGAGTGAAATCGAACGGTTTGGGATATCAATTGCGATCATGTCGCCTTGTTTAACCAAGCCAATAGCTCCGCCGTTGGCAGCCTCAGGAGAGGCGTGGCCGATAGACAGACCAGATGTACCACCAGAGAAACGACCGTCAGTCAGAAGCGCACACTCTTTACCAAGTCCCATCGATTTTAGGTAAGTGGTTGGGTAAAGCATCTCTTGCATGCCCGGACCACCTTTAGGGCCTTCGTAACGGATAACAACCACGTCGCCAGCTTTGACTTTACCGCCCAAGATGCCTTCTACCGCATCTTCTTGGCTTTCAAATACCACTGCAGGGCCAGTGAATTTAAGAATGCTCTCATCAACGCCTGCGGTTTTAACGATACAGCCGTCTAATGCGATGTTGCCTGATAGAACCGCTAGACCGCCTTCTTGGCTAAAGGCATGATCGATGGCACGAATACAACCTTCTACACGATCGTCGTCAAGGCGATCCCAGCGACAATCTTGTGAGAAAGCTTGAGTGGTACGAATGCCAGCAGGACCTGCTCGGAAGAACTTTAGTACGTCTTCATCTTCCGTTTGGATGATGTCGTATTTCGCTAACTGCTCCTTCATTGAAAGACCAAGTACAGTGCGAGCTTGATTGTGTAGTAGACCTGCACGGTCTAGTTCACCAAGTATAGCCATGACACCACCAGCGCGGTGTACGTCTTCCATGTGATATTTTTGCGTGGATGGTGCTACTTTACATAGGTGTGGTACTTGGCGAGACAGACGATCGATATCTTCCATATCGAAATCCACTTCACCTTCTTGTGCGGCTGCCAATAGGTGCAAAATGGTGTTAGTTGAGCCACCCATCGCGATATCCAGTGCCATTGCGTTTTCAAAGGCATCAAAGGTTGCGATGTTGCGTGGCAATGCCGATTCGTCATCTTGCTCGTAGTAACGACGAGTCAGTTCAACAATGCGACGACCTGCATTAAGGAATAGCTGCTCACGGTCAGCGTGAGTTGCTAGCATTGAACCATTACCTGGTTGAGATAGACCCAGCGCTTCAGTTAGGCAGTTCATTGAGTTTGCCGTGAACATTCCTGAACACGATCCACAGGTTGGACATGCGCTGCGTTCGATCTGCTCGCTTTGTTCATCAGACACTTTTGGATCCGCGCCTTGGATCATTGCATCAACAAGGTCTAGCTTGATGATCTGATCAGAAAGCTTGGTTTTACCCGCTTCCATTGGACCACCAGACACGAAGATGACAGGGATGTTGAGGCGCATGGATGCCATTAACATTCCCGGAGTGATTTTGTCACAGTTAGAGATACACACCATTGCATCGGCACAATGCGCGTTAACCATGTACTCCACAGAGTCTGCGATCAGTTCGCGAGATGGCAGCGAGTAGAGCATGCCGCCGTGACCCATAGCGATACCATCATCTACCGCGATGGTGTTGAATTCTTTGGCGATACCGCCTGCTTTTTCGATTTCACGGGCAACAAGTTGACCCATGTCTTTGAGATGTACGTGACCCGGAACAAATTGAGTAAACGAGTTTACGACGGCAATGATTGGCTTACCGAAGTCTTCATCTTTTACGCCTGTTGCACGCCATAATGCACGCGCCCCCGCCATGTTGCGACCATGTGTGGTGGTAGCTGATCTATATTTTGGCATTTCCTAATCCTTCTTACTTTTGCTCTGGGTACACATAGTCTAACCAACCCCACTTATCTTCGGTGGTGCCGTTAAATAGGCCAAAGTAGGCCGTTTGCAGTTCTTTAGTAATTGGGCCGCGTTTGCCAGTGCCCACTTCAATTTTGTCGATGGTTGCCACTGGCACAACTTCGGCCGCGGTACCTGTCATAAATACTTCATCGGCAAGGTAAAGTGCTTCACGAGCAATATTCGCTTCACGTACTTCATAACCTTTATCGCGTGCAATGGTCATGATCGAGTCACGAGTGATGCCCGGGAGAATCGCGCTGGTTGCTGGTGGTGTGGTGATCACGCCATCTTTGATGACAAAGATATTTTCACCGGCACCTTCCGATAGATAACCATCAACGCTTAGAGCAATGCCTTCATCGTAACCGTGGCGACGCGCTTCACCACCAACCAACAGTGAGGAAAGGTAGTTGCCGCCTGCTTTTGCTGCGGTAGGGATGGTATTTGGTGCGGCGCGGTTCCAGCTAGAAATCATTGCATCAACGCCTGCTTCTAACGCTTCTTCGCCTAGGTATGAACCCCAAGGGAACGCTGCAATGATTAGGTCCATCTCTGTACCAACAGGTGGGCACACACCCAAACCGACATTACCGACAAAACCCAATGGGCGAATGTAAGCGCTATCGAGTTTGTTCTGGCGTAGTGTTTCGCGTGTTGCTTCCATGATTTCTTCTACGGAGTATGGGATCGGGAAGCGGTAGATCTTGGCAGAGTCTTTTAAACGTTGTGCGTGTTCACGGTGACGGAAGACAATTGGCCCTTTTGGCGTGTTGTAGCAGCGTACGCCTTCAAAAACAGAGGTGCCGTAATGCATCGCATGAGTAAGAACGTGAACGTTCGCCTCTGCCCACGGAACCATCTCACCATTAAACCAAATAAAATCTGCAGTGTTCATTGCCATTTATTGCCTTCCTTATGCACTCACGTGTTGTTGTAAGTTGTGATTTGGGAGTTCATCGTTGCAGATCTTAAGTACTTCAACAGTACGGATATCCCACAACTTCTCAATTTGATTGACCAAAAAAGAGATCGGTCGATCGCTGTCGACGATGATCTCTACGCTGGCGACTCTGCTTGCGTGGTTTTGCGTTGCAGCCACTTGTTTGATCACAAAGCCTCGGTGACGAATCACACGAAGAACGCGCTCTAACAGTACCGGTTTGTCATCGGCTTTGATGTCGAGTAAATATCTGTCCATGTGATGGTCTCCTAGGTGTTTTCCAACATATCACTGTTTGATGCGCCAGGTGGTACAAGTGGCCACACGTTCTCTTCTTCATCGATCAAAACGTGAAGCAGGTATGAAGTTTTGCTTTCCAGCATCTCTTTGAGCGCCGGTTCGACTTCTTCTTTCTTGGTGATGGTTTTCCCCGGAATATCGAACGCTTTTGCCAGCATGACGAAGTCTGGGTTGTCATCAAGAATGGTTTCACTGTGGCGACCATCAAAGAACAATGACTGCCACTGACGAACCATGCCAAGACGCTGGTTGTTGAGGAGAACAATCTTCACGGGGATCTGACGACGTTTCAGCGTGCCGAGTTCTTGCACGTTCATCATGAATGAGCCGTCACCAGAAATAAGAATAGACTGATCATCCGCTCGAGCGACAGCTGCGCCCATCGCAGCTGGTAAGCCAAACCCCATGGTGCCAAGACCAGCAGAGGTTATGAAGTTTTGTGGAGCTCGCGGTTGGATATGCTGTGCAGCCCACATCTGATGCTGACCTACGTCGGTTGAGACAATTGAGCTATCCGGCATCATATCTGACAGTTGCTTAAGTAATAACGGTGCGTAGATAAGTTCGCCTGGGTGGTCGTAGCGCCATTTGAATCCGCTACGTAGGCTTTCACTGTGATGCACCCAAGGTGAAATATCTTGGGTTAATTCTAACTGAGGAAGAATGGTATTGATATCGCCGCGCAGTGGTGCATTGGCGTGGCGCAGCTTATGGATTTCTGCCGCATCGATATCGATATGAATCACTTTCGCATGTGGGGCAAAGGTATCAAGCTTACCTGTCACGCGGTCATCAAAACGAGCCCCAACCACAATCAAAAGGTCACATTCTTGAACTACAAGGTTAGCCGCTTTGGTGCCGTGCATACCCAACATACCCAGGTAGTGCGGGTCATGGCGTTCAATTGTCCCTAAGCCTTTTAGCGTGCTTACCGCTGGCATTGGGTTTAAACGTAGGAACTCACGTACTGCTCCTGTTGCTTTCGCTAGCTGAACACCACCGCCGACGTATAATACAGGGCGGGTAGAAGCGGCCAGTACTTGTTGTGCGCGTTTGATGTCTTTATCGCTCACTTGAGGGATAGCTGGTGGAATATATGGAGGCAGGAGCTCGGTTGGCGCCTGTGCAAGCTGAACGTCTTTGGCTATATCGACAATCACAGGGCCCGGGCGACCGGCTTTTGCCACTTCGAACGCTTCGGCGAGTGTTGGGGCAAGGTCTTTAATGTCGGTCACTAGATAGCTGTGTTTGGTACAAGCTAGGGATATTCCGATCACATCTATTTCTTGGAATGCGTCGGTACCGATATGAGAGCTAGCAACCTGACCTGTGATGGCGACGAGAGGAACGGAATCGAGGAAGGCATCGGCAAGGCCAGTAACAAGGTTGGTGGCGCCTGGGCCGGAAGTGGCCATACAAACCGCAACGTCTTGTGTCGCGCGAGCCATCCCGATAGCGGCCATCGCAGCCCCTTGCTCATGACGGCATAAGATGTGCTCGACACCTCCGTCATACAACGCATCGTAGATTGGCATGATGGCTCCCCCCGGATACCCAAACACCGTCTTGATACCTTGCTGCCTTAAAGCGGCTACGACTAGTTCTGCACCGGTCATCGTAAACCTCCTTTGCTACGTTGTGGCTCGTAGCTATCGCCATGCGTTTTGCACTTCATGTGCACTCCCATTCTTCCCGTTAAGCTGTCTGAGGGTTAGACAGATGACAACGTGTAGTTGTAAAAAAACCCCCGGACTTCTCAGTGCGGGGGTTTTTTGTAATTTGTGGTTATCCTTCGCCCACAATACCCCGTGCGGTGCCAATAATGACCACGATAATCAGGGCTAGCAGTGAGTTGATGTGAGCGATTAAGTTCATCTGTCTGTCGTTCTGTTTTCGTTAAAAAGTATTGTGTAATGTTCTACGAAAATGTTTGCGTCACTAGTGGTAACACACAAATCTGCTGCATGACAAGCAAAAACTCATTCTTTTTTCACATTTAGTTCCAATCTGTACGCGCTATATAACCTATCCAGATAGGTAATCTATGATCATATAACGTATACAAAATTGAGGAATTTATGGGGCTGGCAATCATTCATAGTCGGGCAAGTGTGGGTGTGCAAGCGCCGTCAGTTAGCGTGGAAGTTCACATCAGTAATGGGATGCCAGGCTTTACGCTGGTTGGATTACCAGAAACCACAGTAAAAGAATCGAAAGATCGCGTTCGCAGTGCGATCGTCAATTCAAATTTTCAGTTTCCTGCCAAGCGTATTACGGTCAATCTGGCACCAGCGGATTTGCCTAAAGAAGGGGGGCGCTTTGATCTGCCGATTGCATTAGGGATTTTGGCTGCTTCAGAGCAGATCGCGACAGATAAGCTCAAAAGTTACGAGTTTGTCGGTGAATTAGCGCTTTCTGGTGGATTGAGAGCGGTAAAAGGTGTGTTGCCAGCGGCGCTTGCTGCGAATAAGAAACAGCGCTGTTTAGTGGTGCCCCATGCCAATGGCGATCAGGCGGCGTTAGTCGGTAAAGATCAGCACAAATCAGCTCAATCATTATTGGAAGTCTGTGCTGAGCTTTGTGGCCAACATCAATTAAATTTGTACCAAACACTTAAGAAAAAAGAGGTCAAGACACACAGTCGTGACTTGCAGGACATTATTGGTCAGCCGCAGGGTAAGCGAGCGCTGGAGATTGCAGCTGCAGGGAATCACAATCTCCTTTTTCTTGGCCCTCCAGGTACCGGCAAGACCATGTTGGCTTCTCGCTTGTGTGACTTATTACCTGAAATGAGCGATGAAGAAGCGATGGAAACGGCCGCTGTTGCATCGCTAACTCAAAGTGAAATCAATGAACACAACTGGAAGACAAGGCCACTTCGCGCGCCGCATCACTCTAGCTCCATGGCGGCATTGGTTGGCGGAGGCTCCATCCCAAGGCCGGGAGAGATCTCGTTAGCTCATAACGGCTTATTGTTCTTAGATGAGATGCCAGTAATCCCAATAATTATAAATTATCAAAACCAAACTAACTTTTTGGATTGCAATACTTAAAATGCCAATCAATACCTTTAATCTACATTGACAATAATCGATATGACAACTAATGTGGTTGTGAGTTGTCAATTTATAGGGTTTGGTTATGAATGTAAAAGCACTAAATGAGCTTTCTTTATTAAAAACTGCACTGTCAGTCGAATACTCTAACTACCTAACACTTGCTGCTGAATCCTCAGTCTCCCCAAGTAGAATACAGTTAGCATTGAATTTTTATGCAGCTTACTGCTACTTGATTGGACAAGACAACTACAGTGCATTGGAAATACTGAATGATTCAAGTTCACTTAATGCACATTTCCAGTCGCTCATTGGCTTTGTTTATAGCAATGATGATATCACTATCATTAACAGGTATAGATTAGGCACTCACCTCAAAAACCTTTTCCGTTACATTGCCAATGATAAGCAGCTCATTCTCGAAGACGTAAAACTGTCAAAAGACAAAATTTCAGAAGATGCCCAGAGCTGCCTAGCTCAATTCCGAAAGCTTAATATAGATAAAACAAAAGCGGACTACCTTAATGGTTGGCAGGTGCTATCAAAAGAAGGCAAAGAATATGAGGCTTATCTTGATACGCTTTATGTGAATTTTGGCGAAGATTTTACCAATAAGGTTCATCTTGCTCTAAAAAACTATGCTTTTACACAAAAATCATCATCTCTTGCTCAGGCATTAAAACTCCTTAGACAACTTTTTGTGGGTTTCTCCACGGTTTATAACGGCAGAGACGGACTATCAATAGAAGCCCTTCTCAGTCGTAATCATGTGCAGCTATTCTTTCACAAGGTGTTTAAAGTGCTATTTGTGCGCTCCCAAGCTGCTCAGCACTGCCCAAAGCATTTTCATGCTAAGTGGCGAGATACCATTAACCATTATACCGAGTGCTTTATCAACACGGGTGTTTTTGCTGAGCCTCACAAACCATTCATCGTTCCAGACTGGAAAGACCCAAAAGAGGCAGCGCCTACCTTTTCAATTGGTGGCAATGCTACGCAGCCAGAAAACCTTCGATGGTTTGCTAACATTCCGCTTAAAATTAAAGATGAAGAGGCGGTTTTAATTATTCAGCAACGTGTAGAGCGAGATATGGCGCACATCAGGCATGTGTGTCTCTTGAAATTTGAGGAGCTTTTAGAGCGAGAGGAGAGAAATAGAGCTTTTCAGAGCACAGGCTTAGTTAAACCATTGAGCGGCACGCGAGGCTATACACAATATAATGACTTTGTCGGTGCAGATAAGTTAGACAATACCGTAGCGACCTTTTATGCGCATGGCATCGCTGCAAAAGACACAACAGGCTACCTAAGTTTTTTGGGATTTAGCGGTAATGCCAGCCAACTCAATACAGAGTTAAATTTACCAAACAAATCACCACTGAACGTTCTTTTGACGCTGCTTGTGATAGAACATCCTTTGATAACACCCTCTTGGCTACAAAGCTGGGAGTTGTTTGACGCTCAAGGCAATAAGGTGGGCTACAAGCAGGTGGGTAATCAGCATATTGCTGTCAGTTACAAATCACGCAAAGGTTCAGCCAATGCGCAGCAAGAAGTAGTGCTTAATCAGTTTTCTAAATCTATAGTAGAGTTCTTGATACAGTATACACGCATGGCGCGTGAACACCTGAAGCAGAAAGGGAATAACGATTGGCGAAAGATGATTTTAACTGCAACTTCTACCAATGCGGTGCACCCAAGCAACCTCAATAACACTCTTCACTCAGCAAATGAGTTTTATGATTGGCTTCAAGAAAAATCGCTCTTTGATAAGAGCAGTGATATCACCTTGAAAGATGCCAAAGCCATTTCTGACATCCATTCATTACGCTCAATCAGACGACACCGAGGTTTTCAAATTTACTTGGAAACACGTTCAATGGATGCGGTTGCTGAGGCACTGGGTCATGAAAAGAAGGATGCCAACCTACTGACTTCTTATCTTCCTAAACCACTCATGGACTTCTTTAATGCACGTTGGGTTCGTCAGTTTCAGAACGCCATTTTACTTGAAGCCATGAAAGATTCAGTGCATCGACTTGATGCCGTTAATATGAGTACAGAGGACATTGAGGAATTCTTAAACAATCACGGTATCAGTAATATTCCAGAGCATTTCGACCACGGTTTTGTTCAAAAGACCGCAACTGATAATGAAACCTCTGAATCCTTAGCGTTCGACCAGTTGACCTACACCATTTCCACCTCTCTTTTGCAGTTATTAATGGCGATACGCCTTGTTGTTGAGAGTAGTGATGATGAGGAATCTTTTTTAGATATAGTGGCTCACTGGTATCAATCAGCAGTGTTTGTTTTAGAAACCCTAAGTTCAGGTAAGCATAGTGCTGATGATGATTTGATGGGAATGCTTGATATTGCAACCAATAACAAACTAGATACTGACTCGATTAAGGGAGCGCTGCTATGTTAAGTGTTGCTATCGACAATACCTCAATTGCTAACCTCATTGAAAGCATCGTGCTAGACCATGCGCTTTTGAATGGTCTAAGTGCCGAGACTCTTGAAGATATTATCAATTTCTCAGTAGCAAATGATGACTATCGAGCATTAGATATCATTACGAATTTCCATACAGGCATCTACAGCTATGATGACAGACAGCCTGAGTGGTTGGAGTCCAAATTTACTGCACCTAAATGGACAATAACATTCGGTAAAACGGCAAAAACAATCCATTGGGATAGTGTGTATTTGGATGACGGAAAGAAACTCACGGATAAAAAACACCAAAAGTTGTTAAACAGCTTTAAATACTGGATCACAGCGGCAGATAATCCACTTGAAAACGGTGGGAAGATTATCAGTCCAATAACCGCTTATCAAAAAGTTATCAAAGTTATCGCTCTCATCAATGCGGTCTTGCTGCACTCGAAAGAATTGAAATTAGCAAAATATCACCTTCTGAATGTGAATGATGACTTTTGGTTGAACATCTTGACCAAATACGCTGAACATGGAAATTTTCAAGGTGTGTATGAGGTTGATAAGCGCACTCAGGCATTGCTTAATAACGCTTGTCAAAGTGTTTCTGATACAGACGCACATACGTTTAAAGAGAAGTATCCCTACGTTATTCAAGATATTGCGCAAGATGAAAATTTCTTATTTCTAGTAGAGAGAGAAAAGGCGTGTGCTTGGCTTTTTGAACAAGGCTATTATCACGCTGGAGAAGGCATAAAATACACTGGCAGCAGTGCTGTACTGGGTGAGTTGTTATTTAAAGGTAAGATGCTTTACCACGGCATTAATATTCCCGATTACGCAGAACTTCATCTCAAAGCGCCAAAACGAAACTCAGAGTATCGTGCAGTTGATAATAAAGACACCTCAACAGGTACGAGTCAAAAGACTATCTCGGGCTACATTGAAGCAATTCGATTGATTCATACCAACCTTGAGCGTGAAGATGCGGCAAGTCCTTCGATCTTGTCCGGGCGTGTCAGTTCAGGTCACATTAGCCAGTTAGTTAGCTTAAAAAGAGCAGGACGTACCCGCACCTTGCCGCCAACCTTTGTGTTTAATTTAATTCGTCAGTGCTATGAGTTTGCCAAAGAGCATCTACCTACCGACAAAGGTGCTGTTACTTTGCTAGACGAAACGTTAACGCTGCTGTCTACAGCAAGAAGCAAATCTGCGGCAAAAGACTCCAACACACTCCGCCCACAACGACACTCTCTAGCTTGGAATGAAGAGTTGCATCGAGAGATGTCTAGCACGGAGCGAGGTTACTGGTTTAAAAAGGATGCAATCAATTGCCTGAGTAGTGAATATCTGAAAAAAGGGATAAAGCAGGTTCAAGGCTTTGCTGATAGCGTTGAAAATCGCTTTGAGCGGATTCGAGCTAATGAGAGCCTGTTTGATTTGTTCTCGGTACTGCAAGGTGCAATACAACTCTTGGTGGGTGCCATCATGGCTCGAAGACAAGATGAATTAATCAAGTTGAAGTCACATGGCAACCTATCTCCTAATGTAAGTCCTTTTTCAAAAGATGGTGCAAAAGCAGAGTACAACCTGATATTTAAGGTAAAAAAAACTGGCTCAAAAGGGGTAAATGCCACAATAGAAAGACCAATTCCCTTATCTATCGCAAGGTTCGTCTGGCAACTGGAGCAATTTAACATCAAAGCGAGTGAGTTGAAGCTATGCCAAGGAAAGCTATCTCTGTTTAACAACCTTGATTCAAAGCGTACTCAGTTAAGTCAGGTTTCTAGCAATACTTATATTGCGCACCTTGATGATTTGTGTGATTACTTAGAAACGGACTTGGTAGAGTACGACAACGGTGAGTACCGCCGTAATTATGTTCGTCAGCACCAATTGAGGCGCTTCTTTGCTATGGCGTTCTTCTGGTCTAAGGGATTTGATGGCATGGATGCTCTGCGCTGGATGCTCGGACATTCAGACATGGAGCATCTATATCACTATATATCAGAATCAGAGACAGGGGCCGTGCTTAATGGGGCTAAAGCCAGCGTGATTGTTCGTGGTGTGGTCGATTCCACTTCTGAGCTTGCCAAGCTCGACGGAATAGAAGAGGTTCGTAAAATCATTGCAGAACGCCTGACAGGTGATAGCTCAATACCAGTCACTATAGAATCAGTGAGTGAAGCCGCAGAAGATTACGATGATGAGTCTTATCTAACCGTCCCTCATATAAGCCAACTTCAAAAGGAGCAGGACATTGAAACAGAGGTTATTCAGCTTTTAGACGAAGGTCGAATCACGCTTGAGCCAGAGTTCTTTACCATTGAAGATGCTGATGGAAATGCCACTCAAACCTTTAATCTAATTTTAAAAATCAAAGACCTTGATTGAGGATTGGGACAATGAAAGTTTTAGAGAAAAACCAAACTAAGATACTTGAAACGGAAAAGCTGTTAAGGGAAATCATCACCACCCCTGCTGAGTTTAAAAATGATGAGGAACTACTAAAAGCGCTCAAGTCTCAATCTGGTATCGCTAAATACCAGAATCAAGAGCGTAATATCACATCATGCTCATTAAACACGGTCAAAAGCATCTCAGAAGCACTTCTGGAAAGAGGCTTCTTATCCCTCGATGAACTGCGTATCAACGCTAAATTGGCGATAGAAGCCGCGCATCACGCTGAGAAAGCGTCCAAAGGCAACAAGCAAACCGTCGTGGGTTTAAAGCACAAAGTTTCTGAGCTTGAATCGGAGTTAGATGCAGCGCAGCGCAGTAATTCTTTACTGACCGCTATGATCATTGAGTTGCGCTCTAAACTAAAGCAAATAGCGAATAAAGAAACATTAGAAGAACGACAAGAGATTTACAGAAGGCACAATCGAACGATTGAGGCGCAAATGAATTACATCGACAAAGGAGAGGTCTAATGGCGGTTCGTAAGCTTAAAAACTTTGAGCAATGGAGTCATCTTGGGTTTGATGGGAAGCTTGTCTTTCGTAAGCCACTGGATATTCCTTTTGTCACCTACAGTAATCATACTCCTTGCTATGAAGCTAATGCCTATATCCAGGCGTTGATAGTGAGAAACTTAAAAAGTGACACGATACGAGGGTATGCCCACGATATTATTCACTTAGTGCATTTTATTGAAAAACAGCCATTATTGAGTCGCTTCAGCCAGCTTACTGATGCAACATTCACCCTTTTCGTTCAGTCACTACAGGCAGAGAGAACACCACTTGGCGAACTAAAACGCAAGAATAACTCCGTTATAAAGATTGCGCATACCTGTTTGGATTTTTTGCTTTTTATCCAAAACTTTCACGATTTGAGTTATTTCATTGGTAAGGATAAGGCGAATTCAATTATTACTATTGAAAAACATTACAAGCGCAAACAGGAAGGCTACAAAGGTTATATTGAAGGTGTCAAAGTCACCCATGCAGCCGTGCCAACAAAAGATGAAATCAAGAAACGCCACCCTGTTTCAGAAGATGATGCCTTGCGTGTGTGGGAGCATATAAAGACCCAGAAAAACAAAGACAAACGCAGAAGAGACATGGCGTTATATACTGCAATGGAGCAGTTGGGTGGTCGAGTGTCGGAGCTTCATTTGATTAAAATGACCGATTACGAGGAAGCGAGACGCACAGGTATGCTCACTCTTACCACTTTAAAGCGCAAAGACGAGAATGCCACTCGAAAGATACCTGTCCCACATTTGTTATTATCAGTGATTGCGGATTACATCAAAGTTCGCAAGAAAGTCATGAGGAAGAAAAAAGTCCAACATGACTACCTGTTTATCAGCTTAAAAACAGGTCTACGCCTATCTGCCGATTCATGGACAACGTACATGAACTCATGGAAAAAAGAGCTTGGTATCGAGGGAGAATTGCACCCGCACTTGTGGAGACACGCATTCATTACAGACAAGCTTAAGGAACTGATTCTTGCCACTAAAGAAGTGAATGATAAAGATGATTTCCGAAAACATCTGCTTCATACACAAACGTTTAAAATGCAGTTACAACAATGGACTGGTCATACAATACTTAGCTCTTTGGATACTTATATTGACCTCGCATTTGCAGATATTCACGGCTACACAGAGGTTTATAATGCTGTTTCTCTAAAGTCGAGTGTTGAGCTTGCTAAGCGTCAGATTGAGTTGTTAGAAGAACAGATAGCAAGGAAGGAGTTGACGCCTACCGCAGCGTTGTGTGAGATAAAGGAACTATTGGGAGCTTTCCAATGCGATATAGATAAAAGCATTGTATCGTCACAGTAAGGTTCATCACATCATCACCAATCGGTCGCGTAACACGCCTTTGGACAGAAATCATTTAGATTATTTACTTAAATCGGGAGTCGTCGGATTAGTTCAGGTATCTAAAACTCCAAGGTCTCACCATCAGCAGGAATAAGGACTTTATCTGACAAACCGTTTTTATCAATTACCTCTTTAAGGATTGGTCGGGTCACTGCACAGTGATTTAGTGCCTCCATATGGTTCGCAATCACCTTATTAGGGGAAAGACGAACGAACTCCATGACTTCATCAATAGACATCAATAACGGTTGACCCACGTCCATACGAGCACGGCCTGCCGCGACGACTGTGATATCGGGTTTTAACTCATTCAATGCTCGTTTAACATCATGGGTTAGAACCGTATCACCACTAATGTAAATAGAAGGCTCATTGGGAAGCGCCAAGAAAAATCCAACACCATTAGCCATTACTGTGTGAATCCATCCATGACCGTGCAAAGCAGGTATCGCCGTGAGTTTTCCGCCAAGAAAGTCGATGGTTTGCCAGTCTTCAATTCCCCACTTTATCGTTAAGCCGTATTTTTCGAGGTAGGCTTTATCTCTGGCGGGTGTCGCAACCGGAATGTTACGGCTTGTTAAAAATACCTCACCGTCTGAATCTAGATGATCTGCATGCTGAAGAGCTTTAATACCTAAAGTTCGACTATGAGTGATCAGAGTGTGAGTGACCTTGGTAAGTAATTCCTTTGCATTATTTGGCATTTCAACGGTAGGGTTTCTGGCTGGTTTGGCCTTAAATACCGAAAAGGGAGGCAATGAGCCTTTTTTACCCAGCATAGGATCAATAAGAATAAATTTGTCGCCAGATTCAATGATAAAAGTTGCGCTACGTAGGTGATGGATTTTCATAATGCCTCTCTATACTCACTAACCAGTCATCTTCTCTATACGATTTAGCATGCTACTTTCCGACTTTTTGTGATAGTGTCTTGAAAGTCAACGTTCGCGCAAATCGAGACATTCATGAACAAATCAAGCGAGTTAATTAAAATTACTATGATAGCCTTTGAAGGCATCAGTGCTTTTCATCTCTCTGTGCCCTGTCTGGTGTTTCAAGATATCTTTTTTGGTCAGCCGGTTCGGTTTAACTTGAGGATCTGTAGCGAAAACAGTTTGCAGTTTGAAACAAGCTCTGGATTTGGTGTAGTGGTAGATAGCGATTTAAGTGCTATCCAAGAAGCCGATATTATAATTATTCCAAGCTGGCCAAATGACCTGCCAGAGCCAAGTGAGCGACTTCTAGAGGCGTTAATAGAGCATCATGATAAAGGGAAGCTGCTGGTAGGGCTCTGCCTTGGTTCTTATGTTCTCGCGTGTGCTGGCGTTCTCGATGGCAAACGAGCCACAAGTCACTGGGCATTTGCCGAACAATTTCAGCAGCAATTTCCTAAGGTGAATTTTGACCCAAACCCTCTATTTGTTGAACATGAGACTATCATCACCTCTGCTGGAGTCGCTGCTTCACTCGATTGCTGTTTGCACATAGTGCGCCGTTTGTGTGGTAGTGAGCTTGCGAATGATCTCGCACGTAAGATGGTGACAGCGCCATCTCGCAATGGTGGGCAGCAACAATACATACCAGCACCAGTCAACATACCCCCCCTCACAGAGACAAGTATTAACCTTGTGATTGAGCAGGTTGAGCAGACTCTCAATCAGTCTCATTCACTAGATGAAGTCGGTGAGCGATGTGCGATGAGCAAACGTACCTTTACACGCCAGTTTAAATCCACCTATGGCTGTACATTTGGTGAATGGCTCCAAAATCAGCGTTTGGTTCTCAGCCAACGCCTACTAGAAACCACGAAACTATCGATACCTCAAGTTGCAGAGCAAGCGGGTTTTGGCTCTGACAGCGTATTCAGAAAGCACTTTAAATCTGCTTTTCATGTATCGCCGGTTCAGTGGCGCACGACTTTTAAGCAATAGTATTCATTTTATTGAGGGCATTTTCGCGTTACATGCCCCGCCAGCACACCTTTGGACAAAAATGACTTATTGCTTTCTCTAAATTAGCAGTCAGCGGATTAGTCGCTGTTTAACAAAATCACTAATATCGAGGCCAAGTTCATCAGCCACTACATTAGTGATTTAATCTTGTCTGTAAACTTATCATTCGGGCATACGCAAAACCCAAAATGCCACGGGTACAAGAACAAGCTCTAGACCGATGTATAAGATGAGAATTGGAGCGGGTTGCCCATCTGCATACAAGCTTATTAGCCGTCCAATAACAAGGCTACCTGTAAACACTATGATGGTAACTAATGCTGGATTTCTATAGCTCTCATTAAAGGCTGAATATAGCCAAAATAAGCCTAAGCCTAGGTAAAGACACATAACTGCCCTTAGAATATGGGCGATATTGTTATCGAGTGTTTCTATACCTAAAAGTGTAAATGCAAACCAATCGGGATAAATGCCGTAAGCTAAAGCGATAGGAACAACCGCAAAAAAAGCGAATATCAAAAACTTCTTCTTTATGTGTTTCATTTTTGATTCCATCCCAATTACTCAATGAAGCCTAACACTAACATTATTCAGGCTATGCTTATAACGCTCAAATAGCTCATAAACTATCTATCTGAGTCGTCACCAAGTCGATAAACACTTTGTACCATAAGAAAAAATAGGCCAAATCACCGCACATTAAAAGGAGACACGGCACAACTCTAGCTTAGAATGGGGCAGAAGTGCTTTAGAGTAGTAGCACTAAGGCGCTCTTGTCCCAAATCAAATCGCACGGGCATTTTCACTCTTGTTACTAAGACCAATTTCCCCTTTCCTAGCGAATTGTGAGAGCATTAGAGTCGCGTTAGAAATATTCTGATTTAAAAGAAACCTATCGCTTTTGTCATGAACTACTTGGATTTATGTCATTATTTTTTCTGCTTCCATTTGAAGCCATTCCAATGTGTTTTGTGGCTCACCATGCGCTTCCATGTAGTGCCATAGCTTTTCGAACGACAAAATGGTTACGTGTAGCGCAGTGTCTTCGTCTCCAACTTTAAGAGTTAAATTATCCAAAAGGGTAAGAGTATGAGCATCAACCAGAGCGTCATATTTTTTTACTTGGACAGACTTCATCAACGTATCTCATCAGTATTTTTATAATTATAGTTTCTCTTTATGCGCTATGTTGCATTTTGTTTTGAGCGTCATCTCAATTTGCATAAAAGGTTAAACTTTTACATGAGTGTTGGGCTTTAATATTGATTTACTAGGAGGCAAATTGATGGGAACGCATTTTGAAGTTAAAAATTTATTTTAAGGCGTTAAACTGCTCAGGTTTTGAACTCGCTTCATATGACACTAATAACGATTCCATTATTGCTCAGTGGCTTTCCGCTGGTATAGCTAAAAAAAGAAGTTCCTTTTACCTTGTGTTATACGATGACAATGGAGATTGTCTTGATGCAAAATATCTTTCAAAAGAGGTTTTTAGTCGACTGCTAATTGAATGGGATTGCTTTGGTATTAGGCGAAAGGGTGAGTAATTTAATTAACGCAATGCACATTGTTCGACCTTACTCTCTGGGTATTCAAGATACTAACGAAACACAAGCTTCTCTATAGTTCTCCTAAGGCCCTTTTACCCCTGAGCAAGACGCACACCGATTAATAAGAAAAGTAGACACCTCCGTCCTCTCTAAGCTTAACCATAGTAAGTGTAGTGGTTCACTAAAATTGATCACGTATTCAGAATAAATTATCTAGGGCGCTATTGTCCCTAAGCGCCTCATAGTTTCAAGCTAAAAATACGCTTATTATGCATAAGTAGCACCGTCATCACATGAGCAATATTTGGGCAAATGACGAATAACTAGATATGCGAATCTGTTCGACGAAACTAATAAAGGGGCAGAACTGAGCTACTGCATCAATCTAAGTCGTTTCTGTGCTGAAGCAATCTTACCCGCATAAAAGTATCATTTTTGATGCATGTATCCTTTTGTTATAACATGAACTCCGTTTGGGTAAATTCTGGCTGTCCACGAGCGCAAATGTTCTGGCAGAAACTGATAAAGCGCACTTCTGAATGACGAAGTCCTCCTGAGAATTTTGTAATTCAGGCAATATTTAATCTCCGCCTTTATTGGGTTCACCCAGAACAGTAAAAATGCTATTGTTCCGATTAGAATTTATAGGGTTATTTGAATGTCGAATTTACTTACAAAATTACGAAAAGCAGTAATTGAGTGCTTAGACTTTCGTGGTCGCATGTGGGTGGTGCATGTCTATAATGGTCAGTTGAAAGGAGAATCCTTTGTCATTAATGAGGACTCATTTTCCATTCCTTTACAATGGATGAAACGTAAAGGCTACAATGACTCAATGCTCAAACAGGTTGAAGCAATGAACTGCTCTCAAATCCTAGAGCTTGATCTAGGTAACATTCAGCATCAACTGATGCGTGTTAAATGACCGCTAACAACAATCTCGTCACTCAACTTTCACGTAAATTCGACTGCTTATTCGGTGTTACTCAGCAACTGTTCGAATAACTATTGATAAGGCAAATACGAATTAACTGTATGTGAATGAGTATTTGCTCTGACTGATAAAGGGGCATAAACGTGCTAGCGGTGATCGTGCTAGCACGCCTCTGGACAGAAACGCGTTAGATTTATAGCACTAACGCGCTCACCTTAGGTTAGAAAAAGTGTCTTGAAGCCTTAAACGTTTTGTGTTTTGTTAAAATGTGGAAAATCATTCATCCATTGAAGGTAAATATGATAGTTCCTATCAACAAGAGGATAGCTAACTACATTTAGGTGATAACCAAAGCCTTGCAGTATTGGTGTGTGAGATAATTCCGAACTGTCCTCAGAAGACGACACATAAATAGCTTGAGACCATGGAAGCTCACTTTCAGGGTGTTCTCTCTTGTTAACTGAAGACAAGATCGTTAAATCAACTACTTGACCAGATTCTAGGGTTAGCCAAGCATGTGCATTCGCTGGTGCATGGGGTACATATCCTTGCTTAATTTCCTTGAAGATACTTCCCACTGTTGTACGGTAATATGGCTTACCTTTATATGTTACATCTCCTATGGTTAAGTAGTGTGGAACACCTAGCTCATTCAACACGTATGAAGCCTCTCTTACCACCTTGAAACAGTTACCTACCAACGCGTTTGTACTTGGAATGAACTCTTGAAAATCTGCAATCAAAGCGTTTTTAATAACATCTGTGCTGTAATCTTTAAGAGAAAGGTCTATGCTCATTTTGTTAGGTAGATATTTCGAACCAAAAATCTCTTCTGATCTCAACATTGCTTGTTTATATAACTCTTGATACTCGTTCATTTCATCCTCTAAATAGACGTATATTAGGTTGCGCAGAGTCGCTTTTCTTGATCTTATAGTGCAATCTTCTTTGCTCAATCTCAATTGCAAATCAGAAAATTAGTTCTCATATCGAGCTGTTAAATTGAAGATGGTCATTTAGTACACGAGAGCATAGCGCAAGCACATTCGGATAACCTCTGATATCGGAAAGTAGCATTAGCAGAATATGAATGAGGAACAGCTCTGAATCATTTTGGGGCAGAAACATGCTAGATGTCTGAGGTCAACTAGCGAGCCAATGTACAGATCGAGATAGGTTTTGGGTATGGAATTTGGGTTGGTCGCTCAACTACAGGCACATCTTGCTCCGCAAGATCACGGAATAAAATGTGGACAACGCTCCGCTTGACACACAGTTTATTTCCGCTTGTACCCGTAGTCACTCCCAAGAGCAATAATAACTTTTTTATAAATATTGAATATCCATTCAATGGGGCAAGTGGGCAAAAAGGTTGGATTAAATGGATGACATAGATGGTTGCTCGACTAAAAACTAAGTTGCATTGCTATCGTTCCGCTTACATCTGAAGCGATGCGCTCCACTAACACTGGCAATATTACAAGTCTCTAATTGACAATATTTCTTAATCAAAATCGATATTAGGAAAATGCCAGAGTTTGACCGAAAAGTGCTTGATTCTTTGCGTGAGCCTTTAGAGTCTGGGGAGATTATTATCTCACGCGCACAAGGTAAAACTCGCTTTCCAGCCCGCTTTCAATTGGTCGGTGCACTCAATCCAAGTCCAACAGGTTATTACGAAGGCAACCAAGCGCGAACCAACCCACAGGCGATATTGCGTTATCTTGGTCGCTTATCCGGGCCCTTGCTCGATCGCTTTGACATGTCGCTAGAAATTCCAGCACTACCCAAAGGCACACTGGCTGAAGGGGGAGATAGGGGAGAGCCGACAGCTGTCGTTAAAGAGCGGGTGAATAAAGCGCGTGGCTGCATGCTCAATCGCAGTGGTAAAGTAAATGCACTGCTGGGGAGTCGTGAGATAGAAGCTTTCTGCCCGCTGCAGAAAAGCGATGCGGAGTTTTTGGAAAATGCACTTCATCGCCTTGGGCTTTCTATTCGGGCTTATCACCGGATCATCAAAGTGGCGCGTACCATTGCTGACCTTGAAGGATCGCCACAAATTGAGCGTCCCCATCTTGCCGAAGCATTAGGTTATCGAGCGATGGATAGATTGCTCAAACAGTTGACCGCGCAAGCCGTGTAGATGAGTAGAAAATCGCAGCGAGAAAACGTCACTTGCTGCGATTAAAGCGATTAGAAAGCGTAGTTCAAACCGACAGTCAGTAGGGACTCTTTTTCATCGTAGAAGGTGATGTTGGAGTCGTTGTGCCCATAACCTGCCAGAGAAATGAGCGACCAATTTTGCCAATCGAACACATTCTTATACTCGTAGGCGGCGAATAAACTGAGTTTGCCGTCATCACGTATTTTATCGAACGTGTCACTTGCTGCTTCGTAGTTTTTCAATGTGTAGCCTGCCGTAACCGCAAAACGATGGCGATTAACGAACTTGAACCAACTGAGTTCGAATCGGTAGGAGTCGAAGGATTCAGCATCGCCATCCGCATCTTGGTAGACGTAGGTAAGTGCGGGTTGCAGTATCGACGTGCGGCTAAGTGGAATGCGGTAGTCACCTTTGATATAGTAGATCTTTGCATCACGCAGCAGGGAAGAATCGGTCACGGTATCTTTCTCTACGTTTTTCTCTGCGTAAGCCAAATCAAGATTAAAGTTGTTGTCTAAGAAGCGGTTGATTTGGAGACGAAACGCATTGCCGCCTTCATCGGTGGTTTTTCTCGATTGCCCAGTTAGGTATGGGTCTTGCCATGTCTCTCCTTTCAAGATGGTCGGTAGATAGGAAAAGTCGAGCACAGTGTCCGAAGCGAGTTGGTATTTATAACCAAGCTGGAAGGCGAGAGTACCGATCGCGATATCGGAGCGCGTAGTACCAGCGTACACTTGGTGATTGAGTTTGTTACCCAAGGTATACGCGGCGCTGCCCAAAGGAGCTACGATAAAAGATTCATCACTTTCGGCACGCTGGTTGAGTGACGTAATTGTGCTATTGCCATCGGTGTTGAAGTTGGACTCTGATGAGACGAAGCCAGTATTCAATGAAATCTCGCCGCTAAAACCGGCGGTTTCTGCAAGTTGAGCTTGTGCTGAACTGACGATAAAGGCCAAAGGCAATAAGGTGATCCTTGGATTCATTCGCTTTCTCCTTGTTTGTCGAATGAAGAGTGTTTTTGAGCATGAGTTCACTTTTTTATTGTGAAAACAAATCTGACCATTGTTACAAATGTTTCAATGTGACCATGGACTTGTATAATTACACGCTGTTTTATTACTCACGCACTTTAAGCTATTGTTTGATGAAGATGTTGGCATACCTAATATTTATTTTTACCGTTTTTTTCGTGATTTTAAACTCTGCTCTTTGCTCTATCGCAATTTGTATCATCGCTATTTTTAAGCGGTTGCTTCCAACTGCGAAGCTTAAAGCCAAAGGCACAGAGGCTGCCAACAAAATGATGTGGTTTTGGGCCACTGTCAATGCTGGCATTCTTGCCTTGTTCAACCGCGTTGAGTGGGATATTCAAGGTGGCGACAATCTAAAGAAGGACGGTTGGTACCTGCTGATCAGTAATCATCTTAGTTGGACTGATATTGTTGTACTGTGTTGTGTATTTAAAGATCGCATTCCAATGCCAAAATTTTTCTTAAAACAGCAATTATTGTATGTGCCTTTTATCGGTATGGCCTGTTGGGCGCTGGATATGCCATTTATGCGTCGCTATTCTCGAGAGTATTTGATCCGCAATCCGCACAAGCGTGGTCAAGATTTGCAAACCACGCGCCGCTCATGTGCCAAGTTCAAACACACGCCAACTACGGTGGTAAATTACGTCGAAGGCACTCGTTTCACCGAGGAAAAGCAACGCAAGAGCCGTGTGGGTTATCAACATTTGTTGCAGCCAAAATCTGGGGGTATTGCTTACACGCTAGCGGCGATGGGCGATCAGTTTGAGAACATCATTGATGTGACCTTGGCGTACCCAGAAAACACCGATAAGCCATTTAAAGACATATTGATGGGACGGATGAACAAGATTGTCGTGCGGGTCAGTGTACTACCCGTGGATGAGCGTGTTCTGGGGGATTACTTCAACGACAAGCTTTACAAGCGTCAGTTCCAGCAGTGGCTTGGTGATGTGTGGCAAGAGAAAGACCAGTTGTTGCAAGGCATTCATAAATAACAAAGGGGAACACCAGCTCCCCTTTTGGCGTTTGGTGTGAATTACTTTAGCGTAAGCAAGTAATTCACTAGAGCAAAGTATTCATCGGTTGATTTGATACTTTGCGCTTGAATCAGGTACTTGTTGTTAACGACAACCGCTGGAACGCCAGTGATGCCGCTGTTTTCAAATTGCTTATCCATACGGCGAGCCATAGAGTCGACCGCGAAGCCTTTAAATGCCGCGTCGAATTTCTTTGCATCAATACCTTCATCAATGAAGATTTGGCGCAGTTCTACTTCGTCACGAGGAGCTTTACCCATGTTATGAATGCGGTTAAAGAGCACTGGCACCATTTTGTCTTCGACGTTCAGCACAACTATCGTGGCGTATGCTTTATTCATTGAGATCCCCATGTTGCCACCCATGAATGACACGTGGTTCTTTTGTAGTTTTACGTTTTCTGGCAGCTGCTTTTTCAGTTGCTGAATGATCGGCTCAAATCGATTACAGGCAGGGCAGTAGAAAGAGAAGAACTCGGTCACGAGTGGCTTTTTAGATGCCTCCAGATCCAATACCTTGTAATGCTCCCCTTCTTTAAATTGTGCAGCATGTGCCGATAGGCTTAGCATGAGCATAGAAAACAGTGCGAACAGCTTTTTCATCTAAATATCTCCATTTTTTTATTGTTTGGCCTAACTTACCATTGGGGCATTAAAGACAGTGGTGCTTCTTCTAAACTGGCAATCTGCTCTTTAAATCCAAGTACCTGACCTTCCCAGTATTTTGGCTCATTAAACCATGGAAAAGCGAGCGGAAATGCGGGGTCATGCCAGCGTTTTGTTAGCCATGCCATATAGTGGACCATTCGTAGACCGCGTAGTGGCTCAATTAGTTTCAATTCTGTCGCGTTAAAATCGCAAAACTCTTGATATCCCTCGAGGATAATATCGAGCTGCATTAACTTATCTTGGCGTTCACCATTCAGTAACATCCACAAATCTTGCACGGCAGGGCCATTACGTGAGTCATCCAAATCGACAAACATCGGGCCATCGCGCCATAGAATATTACCTGGGTGGCAGTCACCGTGCAGGCGAATAGTGTTAAAGCCTTCTTGCCAGTGACTTTCGATCGCTTTGATAAGTATGTCCAAATCATTGAAGAAGCTGTTTTCTAAATGCATTGGGATCATGTCTGAACTTTGCAGAATCTCACGGGGTTGGTAGAGGTATTCTTGCAAGCTAATTGTCGGACGATGCTGAAATGCTTTTTTGCTGCCCACTTTGTGGATACGTCCAAGAAAACGGCCAACGCCTTCCAGTTGTTCAAGGTTGTCGACTTCAAACTGACGACCACCCACGCTTTCAAATAGAGCAAAGCCATAACCTTGGTAATGATGTAGGGTTTGGCCATTGATGCATATAGGGGGAGCGACGGGGATTTCGTTGTCGATCAGTTCAAGCGTGAAGTTGTGCTCTTCCTGAATCTGCTCGTTGCTCCAACGCTCAGGGCGATAAAACTTCACCACGTAGCGTTGGCGCTCTTCGTCAGTGAATTGGTAAACGCGGTTTTCGTAACTGTTGAGAGGAAGAAAACCAGATTCTGCACGAATACCGATGCTCTCTAGTGCATACCACATAAAGTCGGGCGTTAGGGCATCAAAGTTGAAAGTACCTTGGGACATATAAATAAAAAGGCTCATTGCTGAGCCTTGTTCCATTAGTTATCGAAGTTATAGCTTCTTGATAAATCGGCTTTCCACTTCGATAGTGAATTCGTTGCTCTTATCGCTGAGTATAAACTGAATTGTCGTGATCGCAGAGTTTAGCTTGTCAGGATCTGCGCCTAGGCTCATTGGTAAGTTGAAGACTTCGCCCGGCTGTACCTCAATGGTCTGTTTGCCGTACCAACTGACGTTGCTCAACCCTTCCACATCCAAGTTGTATTCTTGAACTTGTTGGGTTTTGTTGATGATTTTCAGGGTGTAGGTGTTTTCCACTTCGCCAGAGCTGTTCACGCGGAACAACTGGTTACGATCACGCAGTACGCTCATGCCGGCTGGGTCAACGGAGGTGACTTGAAGGAAGAACAAGCCAATCATCACCAACAACACTGCGCCATAGCCAAGTAGTTTCGGACGCAGAACCTTGGTTTGTTTACCGGATAAGCGGTGCTCGGTGGTGTAATTGATCAGGCCTTTCTCATAGCCCATACGCTCCATGGTTTGGTCACATGCATCAATACAGGCCCCACAGTTGATGCATTCGTACTGTAAGCCGTCACGAATGTCTATACCTGTTGGGCACACCTGAACACACAGATCACAGTCGATACAGTCACCTAAACCAAGCTGTGTTGGATCGGCTTTACGAGAGCGAGGTCCGCGTTGCTCACCACGTGTGGTGTCGTAGCCCACAATAAAAGTGTCTTTATCAAACATTGCTGATTGGAAGCGCGCATATGGACACATGTGTAAGCAGACGATGGATCGCATCCAACCTGCATTGGCGTAGGTGCAGATGGCAAAAAACATCACCCAAAAAACAGGCCAAAAGCTGGAACTTAACGTGAAAAAGCCCAGTACCAGTTGTTTAATGGGGACAAAGTACCCAACAAAAGTGAAGCCAGTCGCGAGCGCAATAGCAAACCAAGCGATGTGTTTGAGCATTTTGCGCATCGCTAAATTGGCAGTTATTTTATTGGCGTCTTGCTTGCGGCGTTTATTGGCGCTGCCCTCTAACTTTTCTTCAAACCAGATGTACATAAAGGTCCATACGGTTTGTGGACACAGATACCCACACCAAACCCGACCTAAAAAGGTAGTAATGAAGAACAATCCAAATGCCGCGATGACAAACAGTAAAGCGAGTAAGGTTAGGTCTTGAGGGTAAAGGGTGGTACCGACAAAGTTAAATTGCTGGTTGCCAATATCAAGTAAAATGGCCTGACGTTCGCCATAAGGAATCCATGGCGTAATCGCGAACAGCAGTAGCAAGAACCAACCACCGTAGCGGCGCAGTTTTTGGTAGGTTCCTTTACTTTCACGAACATAAATTCGATTGCTAGGATTGAACCGATCGCCTTTCCCTTTGTGGGTTTTCGGATTATAGCTTTTGGGAGTCACATCTTTGATATCGATTTTATCCTGACTCATGGACATTTCCTTCTTTAGGCTTTTTATCATGTGCGGCGACACTTCTGTTGATGCCACTCGATAACATCGCTGCTATACCCATGTCATGAACCATGACAGGACAAATTATTTTAGTAAACACTGATGAACGGAGGATTATACAATTAATAACAATTGCGTTTCTTTAACGCAGTCAACGTTTAACAACAAAAGTCAGTGCAGTTAACTTGATAAATGAGTGAACAGTGATAGTAGTTACTTGAATCTACTTGATGTTGTTATAAAAAAGCGACTCGTATGAGCCGCTTAGAAGGGGGGTATTGAGCTGTTTATTCGATGATGCCACGCGCACGTAGGATTGCGGTTTTGAAGTCATCTTCTTGGTCTTTCTTGAGACCAGGGATCATCTCGTCTTTGCTGCTGTTACGCATTTTAAGGTGGTAGATCAGCACGTCATCGGTTAAATCTTCCAACTTACCTTCATAACCCGCTTCATTTGCTAGTTTTACAATGAACTGCAGTAGATTCATTTCTTGATCTTTGTGCCACTCAGGTTCAAGCAGTTCAAGTAGTTCTTCAATACGATGACACTTCATTTCTTTCTCCACAGAATTTATAGGTGTTATTTGCTACTAAAGGTATCAAATTGCTTGGCGAACACCAAATGGGAAAAGGGGGGAGAGTAAAGATAAAAGCGCAGCAATCGCTGCGCTTTTTAATTAAGCCGCTTTAACTACTTTGGTTGGAACACTTAGTTCGGCCGCTGTCTTCTCAACCAGAGTCATAGTTGACGCAACTTGTTTCGCCTTAAACGCAGAAGTGAAACCACTGCGGCGGCGCATTGCACTACGATTTGTATGTGCGAACCTGACGGTTGTTGGGCGCATTAAGGTACCTAACTGTCAGGCATATCCATTGCCAATGTAATGGCCTGAATCACTATGAGTTGAGCTTCAACAACTTGAAGGGTGGCTCTTCTGGCTTTCGCCAATCCAAATAGAGAATCAGGAATAACGATATGCATACATATCATCTATAGGTTAGCACTGTTGCTATAAGTGGTCGATAGTTGAGCAATTGAATTATCTCGTATTTGTCAATTTGGCACCTAGATCGACGTAAAAATTTGTTTTGATCCCATGATCAGCAGTAGTAGTATGAGATTTCGACAGAAGGAGGTGCATATGTCATTTTTTAAGAAGACACTTGCGAGTTTTGGCATAGGCAGTGCCAACGTGGATTCGGTTCTGAACCAGGATGTGCTCTATCCTGGTCAGAGTGTGGATGTCTCTATCCATGTCTACGGCGGAGCAACGGAACAAGTGATCGATAACATCGATCTTAAGCTTTGCTGTCGTTATATCGCTGAAGCGCCAAACGATCGAGGTGCGCGTGAAGGTCACAGCATGCGTCGCGTACCACAAACGCACGTACTGGCGAAGTGGAACCTCCCATACGCATTTAGTATCCACCCTGGCGAAGACCGCATCTTTAAGGCCAAACTTGATGTGCCGTGGAACACGCCTGTTACCATCGGTGATGCGAAAGTTTGGCTAGAGACGGGCTTAGATATTGCCATGGCGCTCGACCCAACCGACAAAGATATTCTCACCGTTAGACCCGACCCGCTGATGGATGCCATTTTGTCTGCTTTTGAAGCGCAAGGCTTACGCATTCGCCAAGTGGAGTGTGAAGAAGTGAAAGGCTTCGGTCTACCATTTGTACAAGAGTTTGAAATGGTGCCAATTGACGGCCCATACCATGGTGTATGGCGTGAGCTAGAGTTTGTTGCTCATCGTGATGAACAAAACCTTCACTTATGGTTTGAACTTGACCGTACCCGCACTGGTGCTGGTGGGATGCTAGCGAGCTTACTAGGAAGCGGTAAACTCAAGCGTGAGCTGAGCATTCCGGTGAATACTAAACTGGAAGAAGTGGGTTCACTGGTGCTTAATTACCTTGAACAAACTACTGCTGCTCGTGAAGCTTAATTTAAGCTTACGCGTGTAAGCCTAATATGCCATACTAGAGCGAATATTCAAACACTCTAGTATAGGCGCATTGATGTCCTCACAACAGAAAGCACAATACAGTCAGGGCGAAGAATTCGCTAATGCCATTACCCATGGAATTGGGATGATCTTTGGCATTGTTGGTCTAGTACTGCTCTTGATTAAAGCGGTTGATCACCAAGCGGACACTCTGACCATTACCAGCATGGCGATCTATGGCTCGAGCATGATTGTGCTGTTTCTGGCATCCACGCTCTACCACGCAATCTCCTATCCAAAAGCCAAGCGTTGGCTAAAAACCTTCGACCACTGTGCTATCTATCTTTTAATTGCAGGTAGCTACACGCCATTTTTGCTAGTGAGTTTGCGCACACCATTGGCGATAGGATTAATGATCGTGATTTGGTCCATTGCACTTGCTGGCATTATAATGAAAATCGCGTTTGTGTACCGGTTTAAGAAGTTGTCATTGATGACGTATCTGGTGATGGGGTGGCTGTCGCTGATTGTGATTTATCAGCTCGCGATAAATTTAGATATCGGCGGCTTGACGCTATTGGCTGCGGGTGGGTTGGTGTATTCGATAGGGGTGATTTTCTACGTTGCTAAACGGGTTCCATTTAACCATGCGATTTGGCATGGTTTTGTATTGGCTGGCTGTGTGTGTCACTTCTTCGCGATTTACTACTTTGTCGAGCCTATCTAATTGATAGAAATAAACTCGACAAAGTGCGCGCTATCGTATTAGCGAGTTTTCACTTCTAAGATTTCTGCAGAGAATTGGTATTGCTGAGATTGTGGCACTGCCAGTTTGATAGCTTTACCTTGCTCTGCTTGCTGTGGACGTAAGTAAGTGTCTGCCATGCGTTTGATAGATTGCCAAACGGTGACATTCTCTTTTGCTAACGGTTTGCCAGACATATCGAATACCTGTACTTCCACTTCAACCTGAATCACCGATTGTGAGCTTTGGTTGGTGATAGAGGTTGTTAAAGCCAATTCACCATCTTCATAGCTGGCTGATCCAATCAAGATATCTACGCCAGAATCCGATAGCTGCATGGTTGGTTTCTTAGCATTAACGACCACTGTCGTACCTACTTTTTTGTTTATCACAGGAATGGCCGCAATTGCTGGTGCTGCAACCGCTTCGACTTTCTCCAATGTCGTTTCTGTAGCTTTTGGTGTCGCTTTTTTAATAACGTATTCCCAGGTGAAATCATCGTTTAGTTTCACTTCGCGACCATCCGCCAGTTTCACTACTTCTTCCGCGTAGACTGAAGAAGCGGCCAGTAGGGTGGCTAGAGTTATCCATAGTTTCATTGTGATACCTTTTTAACTGAGTCTGTTTAACGGCGCCAGAACGCAGGGAAGAACAGAACAAGAATCGTCAGAATTTCCAGGCGACCCATCAACATACCAAAGCTCAACAGCCATTTTGCGGTGTCTGGCAGTGAGGCGAAGTTGCCTGTCGGGCCAATCCTAGTGCCCATACCTGGTCCAACGTTTGCGACAGCCGTGATGGCCCCCGAGATACTGGTTACAGGATCAAGACCAAGCGCACTTAAACTACCAGCGATAGCGATGATGATGATAAAGAACATTAACCCAAATGCCATCACAGAGCGTACGATATCGTCATTCACAGAGCGCTGGTTATAGCGTTGAACGAATATTCCAGAGGGGTGAATCAGCTTCATGATCTGCTTGTTGAGCAGTGTCATCGCGATTTGGAAACGGAAGATTTTTATGCCGCAGAGGTAGAGCCGGAACATGCCCCTGCCATTAATAGGAAAGCAAATAGTGTCGCAGGTAATGCTCCCCAAGCGGTAAAGTCGTCGAGACCAAAACCGGTAGTGGTAACCACAGAGACAACGTTGAACATCGAGACGCGCAGTGCGTCAAGAACAGTGTAGCCGTTATGTATGACCAACCAAGCGGCTACGGTTAAACTTGAGAATAAAAATAGATAACCAAACCCACGCACTTGTGCGTCTTTTAGCAAAGCATCGAGGCTGCGTTTGCGCAAAGCCGCGACAAACAGTAAGAAAGGCAAACCGCCCAAGAACATGAATACCGTCGCTACCCAATGTGCGCCATGGGAGAAGCTGTTCATTGAGCTATCCGAGGTGGAGTACCCCCCTGTTGATAAGGTGGTGAAAGCATGGTTGATCGCTTCAAACAGATTCATGCCTGTTAGTAAGTAACCGATGATGCACAGCCCAGTCAGCATTAAGTACACCAATACAATGTTCTTGGCGACGGTTTTGGCTCTTGGGCTACTTTTGTCTGACCAATCGGAGGATTCGGTTTGGAATAGCTTCATACCACCCACGTTTAGCATCGGTAGAATTGCTACCGCCATCACGATAAAGCCAATGCCCCCCAGCCATTGCAAGATCGAACGCCATAGCAAGATGCTTGGTGCTATGTCATCCAAACCACTCAGTACGGTGGATCCCGTGGTCGTTAGACCTGACATGGTTTCGAAGTAGGCGTCGGTAAAGCTGATATGGTTGATGAAAATAAACGGCAGCGCGGCGAAGGCACTGGCGATGGTCCATACCAAACTCGTGATAAGGAACATATCGCGTACGCTGAGTTTGAAATTTGCGGTTCGACCAATTGTTAAGCAGATAAATGCGGCAAGGTGGGTGATCACCACCGCTTGAGCGAAATCAAGGAATCCACCTGTGCCAGTGACGAATGCGACAATCGTCGGTACGTACATAAAAAGGGCCAGTTTGGATAAAACTAGCCCGATAACAAACAGTACGGGACGTAAATTGACCATAGGAAAGGCCTAAAGGAAGAATGGACTCGGCTGGAACAGCGCTTCGACGTCTGGTACGTACTTTTTGTCGACTAGGAACATCACAACGTGGTCATCTTGTTCTATAACAGTACGGTCGTGTGCGATAAGCACTTCTTCGCCACGAACAATGGCACCAATGGTGGTTCCTGGTGGGAGTTTGATATCGCCAATCGCGCGGCCAACCACTTTGGATGTGGTTTCGTCACCATGCGCAATGGCTTCGATAGCTTCTGCTGCGCCACGACGCAGAGAAGAAACATTCACGATGTCAGCACGACGAACGTGCGTCAGTAGAGCGGAAATTGTCGCTTGCTGTGGTGAGATTGCCACATCAATCACGCCACCTTGTACGAGGTCGACATAAGCGCCACGTTGGATCAGTACCATGACCTTTTTCGCGCCCATGCGTTTTGCCAACATTGCAGACATGATGTTGGTTTCATCTTCGTTAGTCAGTGCGATGAATACGTCAACTTGATCGATGTTTTCTTCGGTCAGCAACTCTTGGTCAGCCGCATCACCACAGAAGACGATGGTGTTCTCAAGCTGCTCAGACAGTTGCTCTGCACGTTGATAGTTACGCTCAATCAGCTTTACACTGTAAGTTTGCTCTAAGCGCTTCGCTAAGCTGGCACCAATGTTACCACCACCAACAATCATGATACGACGGTAAGGCTTTTCAAGGCGCTGAAGCTCACTCATTACCGACCGAATGTGGTTACTTGCCGCAACGAAGAACACTTCATCATCGGCTTCAATAATGGTGGTGCCTTGCGGGCGAATTGGGCGGCCTTGACGGAAAATCGCCGCAACACGGGTATCAATGTGCGGCATGTGCTCACGCAGAGCAGACAGTGCGTTACCAACCAATGGGCCGCCATAGTAGGCTTTTACCGCTACTAAGCTGACTTTTTGTTCGGCAAAGCTCACTACTTGCAGGGCGCCTGGGTATTGGATAAGACGCTCGATGTAGCTGGTTACCAACTCTTCTGGTGCGATAAGGTGATCAACAGGAATGGCACCTGATTTAAACAGGGCTTCTTTTTCTGCCAAATACTCTGGAGAGCGAATACGCGCAACGCGGTTTGGTGTATTGAATAGAGTGAACGCAACCTGACAGGCGGCCATGTTGGTCTCATCGGTGTTGGTTACTGCGACGAGCATGTCGGCGTCTTGCGCACCCGCTTCATGCAGAACGTCTGGGTGGCTTGCGTGACCATTGACAACACGTAGGTCGTATTTGTCTTGTAACTCACGCAGTCGGTCGCCATTTTTGTCGACGATGGTGATGTCGTTGTTTTCACCAACTAGGTTTTCCGCCAGCGTGCCGCCAACCTGACCAGCACCAAGAATAATGATTTTCATACTCTTTACTCGTTATCTGAAAAAGGCGATTGACTTCATTTCAATCGCCCTATTTAGCATGCTGTTACGCGTGTTTTTTTGTTAGCACTGCGTAGTAGAAACCATCCATATCTTCTTCGCCTGGCAGAATCTGACGACCAGGTTGTTTTGGATCGGAGTCCACCAATTGCGCATCCGCAGTACGTACCAAGAACGCTTTTACTTGTTCCACGTTTTCTTGTGGTGTGATTGAGCAAGTCGCGTAAACCATGGTGCCGCCAGGTTTTAATTGTGCCCACATAGCGTCAAAAATTTCGCTTTGTAGCTCAGCAAGGGCGGTAATATCATCAGCACGACGTAGCCATTTGATGTCTGGGTGACGACGAATGACGCCCGTCGCAGAACACGGTGCATCCAGCAATATGCGATCAAATTGTTCGCCTTGCCACCATTCTTGAGGATGACGCGCATCGCCGCAAACCACTTTTGCCTGAAGGTTGAGACGCTTCAGGTTTTCGTGCACACGTTTAAGGCGAGTGTCATCGCAGTCAATGGCAACGACTTCACTGCCGGACGTACGTTCAAGAATGTGCGCCGTCTTACCACCAGGTGCTGCACAGCAGTCTAGGATTAGCTCGCCATCTTTTGGCTCAAGATAATTAATCGACAGCTGCGCCGCCGCATCTTGCACCGATACCCAACCTTTTTCAAAGCCTGGTAGTTTCATCACATCGCATGGCGCCGCCAATTTTAGGGCGTCCATTGCTTGTGTGTGTGGCGTGTTATCAATGTTTTCATTATTGAGCAGCGCTTGATACTCATCACGGGTATGGTGCTGGTGGTTGACTCGTAGCCACATTGGCGCTTTCTGGTTGTTGGCTTCAACAATGCTTTCCCATTGCTCAGGGTAAGCGTCTTGCAGCAATTTTAGCAGCCAGCTTGGGTGGCCATATTTGCCCGCATTATTGCTGACTGCCATTTGGTCTAATTCTTCTTGGTTGCGTTGGTAGTTACGCAATACCGCGTTGATCAGACCACGTAGACGAGGGCCTTTCAGCTCTTTCGTACCTTCAACCGTTTCACCTACAGCCGCGTGCGCAGGAATACGCATAAAACTCAGTTGGTAAATACCAACCAGAATCAAGTGGTGGAATACGCGTTGCTTGCCTTTGAGTGGCTTGTCCATCAGTTGGTTAGCAATGATTTCTAGGCGAGGGAGGTAACGTAGAGCGCCGTAACAGATCTCTTGCAGCAGAGCGTGATCACGAGGTCGTACGTTTTGTTGAGCCGCTGGAAGAGCGCTTGAAAGTGAGTGACCCTTGTCGACGACAAGATACAAGACGTTGGCAGCCGCAGCGCGAACATTCATGATGAGTACCTTAAAGTAAAGGAGGGCATCTCTGCCCTCTAAAAGTTCGTATTATTGGTCTTTGACACTATTGTTTGGTTTTAAACCAATTGAGTGCCAACTTCAAACCAAGATGCACGTGAGTTCAGAATATCTTGAACTGACATGGCTTTTTTACCTGGAACTTGCAATTGTTCTAATACCAGTACGCCGTTGCCAGTCGCAACATAAATACCAGTTTTATCTGCCTGCACAATGGTGCCAGCAGGCTTGTTACTGATTTGTTCAGCAACACGGCTTTGCCATACTTTGATGCTGTTTTCAGCCGTTTCAAAGTGGCTCATTGGCCATGGGTTGAATGCGCGAACGCAACGTTCGATGTGCGCGGCGTCGTTATTCCAATCGATGCGCGCTTCTTCTTTGCTTAGCTTCTTCGCGTAGTTTGCTAGCTCATCCTCTTGCTTCACTGGTTCTGCTTTGCCTGCTGCGATGTCTAATAGGCAGTCAATCAAAGCATCAGGACCTAAGCCTGCGAGCTTCTCGTACATTGACGCGCTGGTGTCGGTTGCTTCAATCGGCAGTGTTGCGATTTTTAGCATGTCGCCAGTATCTAGACCGATGTCCATTTGCATAATGGTGACGCCAGTTTCAGCGTCACCGGACCAAATAGAGCGCTGGATAGGTGCCGCGCCGCGCCAGCGAGGAAGAATTGAACCGTGAACGTTGATACAACCTAGCTTAGGTGTGTCTAGCACGGCTTGCGGAAGTAATAGACCGTAAGCCACGACCACCATGATGTCGGCGTTCAGATCGGCAAGCTCTTGCTTGGCTTCGTCTGATTTGAAGTTTTCTGGTTGGTAAACCGGAATGTCGTGCTCAAGCGCGATGGTTTTTACTGGGCTAGCAGTAAGCTTCTTACCACGACCTGCCGGGCGGTCTGGTTGAGTGTAAACCGCAATTACTTCGTGCTCCGAAGACAACAACGCCGCCAAGTGACGGGCGGCGAAATCCGGAGTACCTGCAAAGACAATACGTAAAGACTGACTCAAGGTAGGCTTCCTTCTAATTAAATTGTATCGAGATTACGCGCTTTGCTGTTTCTCGTTAAAGCGTTTGATTTTTGCTAACTTGTCTTGGATACGCTTACGCTTCAGTGGCGATAGGTAATCAACGAACAGTTTGCCCATGAGATGGTCTAGTTCGTGTTGAACACAAATTGCTAGCAGATCGTCGGCTTCAAAGGTGTATTCTTTGCCATCGCGATCTAGGGCTTTAACCGACACTTCAGCAGCGCGAGGTACAAGTGCACGAGCACCTGGTACCGATAGACAGCCTTCTTCGATGCCATCTTCGCCACGCTTTTCCAGAATCTCTGGGTTGATAAGCACCATTGGCTCATCGCGAGTTTCTGAAATATCAATCACTACGATACGTTGGTGGATATCAACCTGCGTTGCAGCCAGACCAATACCTTCTTCGTCGTACATGGTTTCAATCATGTCATCGACAATTTTTTGAATCTCAGGTGTCACCGCTTCTACAGGCTTTGCAACGGTACGCAGGCGATCATCTGGGAATGTTAATACTTGTAATACAGACATATTCACTCGAAATATTGAACTGTGCCGTAACAGCACAAACCTTGTTGGCTCAATTCTAGACATTTTATGACCTAAATGACAGCATCCTGATACCAATTTCCATTCTGGTAACTGTCTAACAGGCCAAGGACGAGGGTCATGAATCGAATTTTCCGCAACGTTTCTCGTAATACGTTGCCGTTACTTTTCTCTTTCAGTGCCGTAGCAAACACGGACTCCCAACCACTTACCGTTAAAGATGATGCGCCCAAAACTTACGTTGTGGTCAAAGGTGACACGCTTTGGGATATTTCGGCGATGTATCTGGATAGCCCTTGGCTGTGGCCTCGTCTATGGCAGGTAAACCCAGAAATTGATAACCCACATCTGATTTACCCGGGCGATAAGTTATCACTGGTGTGGATTAACGGTCAGCCAGTTTTAAGCTTAAAGCCAGTCAAAAAGCTCAGTCCAAAAGCGCGTATCACCGAGAAGAAAGCGGTACCGAGCGTTGCGGAAGGGGTGGTGGTGCCATATATGAAATCTGATCGTTTAGTCGATGATGAGACACTAGATAATGCCGCGAAAGTGATGGGCAGTAGCAAAGGCAATAAATTTCTGACTACAGAAGACACACTGTACATCAGTGGCGAGCAAACTTCGACTGGATGGGCAATCTATCGGCCTGTGGGGACCTTTTCACGTGATGATGTATCACAACAAATCACGGCGCTGCGTTTGATTGCTAAAGGAGAACTTGTTGAAGCATCAAGTCAGTTTTCTGGTTTGAAAATCACCACACAACTGCAAGAGATTGTCCGTAACGACATTGCTTTGCCAGTTCAAGTTCTTGATAACGGTGATTTCACCGCGACATTCACTCCGTTGCCATCACCACAAGGCTCTTCTGCAAAATTATTGGGGAATATTGAAGGCATTCGTTATAGCTCGACCAACCAAGTTGTGGTGATAGATAAAGGCACATCGGATGCGCTTCGCCAAGGTAGTGTGTTTGATTTGAAAGAAGACGCACACCCAGTATTCAAATATGGTGATGACTTTGCCAAAGATAATGGTGTGCTTGATACGAAAATAACCTTGCCACAAAGCAAGGTCGGGGAGTTGTTAGTGATCCGCCCGTATGAGTATTTCAGTCTTGCTTTGATCACCAATAGCACTAAACCTATCAATAAAGAGGTCTCTGTGGTTTCTCCTCTGGCAGAGGAATCGACCACCAATGAAATCACACAATGATACCGACCTCGCTGCCTGGTTAAAACTAAGCTGCTTACCAGGCATTGGTGGGGTTAAGATGAATAAGCTGCTGAGCAAAGACACGCCGAATAACATTGTCCAGTACTCGACTGAGCAGCTTCTCTGCCTTGGGTTTACGACGAAACAGTTACAAGCATGGTCTAAGGTCGATAAAGAAGTCGAGGCTTGTTTAACTTGGTTAGCATTATCTTCCCATCACTCTATTCTCACCTTGGCGAATCCGCTTTATCCGCCACTTCTTAAACAAACGGTCGCGCCACCTCCTTTGTTATTTGTAAAAGGAGAGCCGAGTTTTTTGTCTCAACCGCAAATCGCCATGGTTGGCAGTCGCAATGCTAGTGTGGATGGTTTGCAACATGCTCGCAGCTTTGCTTCAGAACTCGTACAGCATGATCTGATTGTGACCAGTGGCTTGGCTTTGGGTATTGACGGACATGCTCATGATGGTGCTCTCCACGCAGGCGGTAAAACTGTTGCGGTGTTGGGATCTGGATTAGATCAAGTGTATCCAGCAAGGCATCGAGGGTTAGCGCAGCGAGTGATGGAAAACGGCGCATTAGTCTCGGAGTTTCGCCCTGATGCCAAACCGCGCGCAGAGAACTTTCCGCGTCGTAATCGGATTATTAGTGGTTTGTCGCTCGGTGTTTTAGTCGTAGAAGCGGCAGAAAAGAGTGGTTCTCTGATTACTGCGCGTTATGCTCTTGAACAAGGGCGAGAAGTTTTCGCTCTGCCGGCTTCGATTAGTACGCCGAATGCCAGTGGCGGCAATCAATTGATTCGTAACGGAGCTTGCCTCGTACAAAATACTCAAGATGTGTTAAATGAAATACAGTCATTGCTCGATTGGTCTATTAATCAGAGTATGGATTTATTTTCTGTTGCAATTGATGAAGAAGAATTGCCATTTCCTCAGCTGTTCGCTAACGTAGGAAATAAGGCTACACCAGTTGACATTCTTGCAAACATGACCAATATACCTGTCCAAGAAGTCATGATGCAGCTCTTAGAGCTTGAGCTTTCAGGGCATGTTGTTGCAGTATCCGGTGGCTATATTCGAAAGGGGAGGGGCTAGCTATGATGATGGATATACTTATGTATCTATTCGAAACCTACATCCATAGCGATGCAGATTTACAGGTCGATCAAGACGAGTTGGAAGATGAACTGCTTCGTGCGGGCTTCCAGCAAAAAGACATCTACAAAGCCCTTGTCTGGTTAGAAGAGCTGGCCGCGTTGCAACAAAGCGATGCACATTCGGCGATTTCAACCAGCATTGCATCGGCATCGACACGTATCTATACATCGTCAGAGATGCAGCGTTTGGATATTGAAAGTCGTGGTTTCTTGTTGTTCCTAGAGCAAATTAACGTCCTAACCACAGAAACGCGAGAGATGGTTATCGACCGTGTGATGGGGCTAGAAACCAATGAGTTTGAGCTTGAGGACCTTAAATGGATCATTCTGATGGTGCTGTTTAATGTTCCGGGCAACGAAAATGCCTACACGCTGATGGAAGAGCTGCTGTACACCAAGGAACAAGGTATTTTGCACTAAGTATCTAGTGGTGACTATGAGTAGTAAAATCGATCACAACCTTTTCTCGGCCCATGAGCATGCACTCGAGCGCGAACTTTGCCCAAAATGCGGCGGGGAAGTCACGCTTAAGCACGGCAAACATGGCCCTTTCTTAGGTTGTAGCCAATACCCAAGTTGCGATTATATTAAGCCGCTGCACAACAATGATGGTCACATCGTTAAAGAGCTGGGTGTGCCTTGCCCTGAGTGCGGCAATGAATTGGTGTTGCGTCAAGGACGCTACGGCATGTTCGTTGGTTGCAGTCATTACCCTGCTTGTCATCATATTGAATCGATCAATCAGCCTGAATCGGAACAGCAATCGAAAGAGCAACATGCTTGCCCAGAATGTGGAAAAGGGCACTTGGTCGAACGTAAAACGCGTTTTGGTAAAACCTTCTATGCGTGCGATAACTACCCCAAGTGCAAGTTTGCGGTGAATCTACCACCAGTAAAAGGGCGCTGTGAAGCTTGCGGCTTCACCTTATTGGTAGAAAAGAAGCTCGCCAGCGGTGTGAAGTTGCAATGCGCGAGCCGTAAATGTCAGCACACCCCATCACAGTAAGGTTAAGTACAAATTAAAAAGGGTCGCACATGACGACCCTTTTACTATTTATTCAGATGGATTTTACACTTGCCACTGCTTTGCAAACTCATGCACGGCAGGGAAGGTTTGCTCATCAAGAACGTCTGCCAATGCACACAGCTTACGGTTGAGCTCACCGGTGTAATCACCGCAAACGTTGATGTGGCCCATCTTACGACCGACACGCTTCTCTTTGCCGTACCAATGAATATGGCAACCATCTATCGCAAATAATGCTTCTGGCAAGGTATCTTCACCTAGGATGTTAATCATCGAGGTTTCACGAACCAACTTAGTACTGCCTAAAGGGATGCCGCACACTGCGCGTAAGTGGTTTTCAAACTGACAGGTTTCAGCGCCTTGTTGGGTCCAGTGACCAGAGTTGTGCACGCGCGGCGCGATCTCATTGACGAGCAAAGTGCCATCAACATCGAAGAACTCCAAGGCTAATACACCAACATAGTTAAGGCTGTTGGCGACTGCCGTGAACATTTGCTTCGCTTGTTCTTGCAGTTCAGGCGCATCAATCGCAGTCGATAGGCTCAGCACACCATTGGTGTGGACGTTTTCTGCAAGTGGGTAAACTTCAACACTGCCATCTTTGCTGCGTGCACCGATTAATGAGACTTCACGGTTAAAAGGGACAAACTCTTCAGCGACAATAGCCTGAGTAGGCGTTGTTGCGATGCACTCGGCCATTTCTGCCCAAATTGCGTCGACTTGAGAGGCTTCTTTTAAGCGCCACTGGCCTTTACCATCGTAACCACCTAGCGCACTTTTCAGTACCATAGGCATGCCAACGTGTTCAATTGCGCGGTCGAAGTCTTCGCGAGTTTCTATCACATAGTACTTCGCGTTACGCACGCCAGCGTCATCAAGCAATGCCTTTTCAATACGACGATCACCACCCGCCTTGATCGCTTGTGTACTTGGAAGGAACTTACCACTCGCTTCGCACATATCGAGCACATCATGTGGAATGTGCTCGAACTCAGCGGTGATCACGTCCACTTGCTTAATCGCGTTCTCTAGACCATGGCCTAGCACATGTTGAGTCAGAGGATGAACAATATTGCCGCTACCCACATCGTAAGCTGAGATTTGGATATTCAGTGGCGCACCAGCCAGAGACATCATACGCGCCAACTGACCCGCACCAAGAACCAGTACATGCATCTGATTAATCCTCTGCAGGGTTTGGATTCGCCAATACGGTTTCCGTCTGTTCGTTACGGAACGCCTCGACTTTTGCCATGATTGCTTCATCATGTGTACCAAGGATTTGAGCGGCTAAAATGCCAGCATTTGCTGCGCCTGCTTCACCGATAGCCAGTGTGCCGACTGCAATACCTTTTGGCATTTGCACAATAGAAAGCAATGAGTCCATGCCTTTCAGTGCACGAGACTGCACCGGAACGCCAAGTACCGGAACGCTGGTAAATGCGGCAGCCATGCCTGGTAGGTGAGCAGCACCACCGGCACCGGCGATGATGACCTTAATACCGCGCTCTTTGGCGCAGCTTGCGTATTCAGCCAATAGTTGAGGAGTACGGTGAGCTGATACCACCTTCGTTTCGTAAGACACGCCAAATTGATCCAACATCTCCGCTGCTAGTTTCATGGTTGGCCAATCTGATTTAGAACCCATGATGATACCGACTTTCATCTCAAACTCCTTCAAGCTGCAAAATTAGGTGAGCTGATTTATTTGTGCGCATTATACGGGGATTTTTACCCCAAGCAAACGTTTGCGTGCATTTGTGACTGCTCCTGATACATTTTATAAACAAATTGCTTTAGTCTCTGAGAATGAATATTTGTACACTTAGTGCAAACACAACAGACAAGACTATCAGGAAGTAATCGGTGGAGAACTTTGAACAGGTGCTCGAAGCACTACAAAAAGGTGAAGTGATTGCCTATCCAACAGAAGGCGTATTTGGTGTTGGCTGTGATCCAGATAGCCCAGAGGCGATTCAGAAATTGTTAGAGCTAAAGCAGCGTCCGGTAGAAAAAGGTTTGATCCTTATTGCGGCGAGTTATGAGCAGCTTCTGCCTTACATTGATGAATCGCAACTGACTCAAGAACAGTTAGATAAAGTACACGCAACGTGGCCGGGTCCATACACTTGGATCATGCCAGCGAGTGATAAAGTTTCAAGTTGGGTCTCGGGTCAATTTGATTCGATTGCTGTACGTGTGACCGATCATCCTTTAGTTCAAAAGATGTGTAATGCATTTGGAAAGCCGTTAACCTCTACTAGCGCGAATCTTACCGGTTTTCCTCCCTGCATGACGACGCAAGAAGTTGAAGAGCAATTGGGTGACCGATTGGTGGCTATCTTACGTGGTGAGACCTGCGGTCGTGATAAACCAAGTGAAATTCGTGATGCTAAAACCTCGCAAATATTAAGACAGGGCTAACCCTGCTAGTCAGCAATCAATAGGTAATACACGTATGTCAGCAATCGATAAGCACGCGGTAAAGCAGTTCCTGATGTCGCTTCAGGATTCCATTTGTCAGCAATTAGAACAAGAAGATGGAAAGGCCGTCTTTGTCGAAGATGCATGGCAACGTGAAAAAGGAGAGCGCCTTGGTGGCGGTGGTCGCACCCGCGTATTACGTGATGGTGACATCTTTGAACAGGGGGGAGTGAACTTCTCTCATGTGGAAGGTAAGAAAATGCCTGCATCTGCGACGGCGCATCGTCCAGAGTTAGCTGGTCGCCGTTTTGAGGCGATGGGCGTTTCTCTGGTTATTCACCCTAAAAACCCCTATGTGCCAACGTCTCACGCCAACGTCCGCTTCTTTATTGCCGAGAAAGATGGTGAAGACCCTATCTGGTGGTTTGGTGGTGGCTTTGACCTAACTCCTTTCTACCCATTTGAAGAAGATTGCCAATCATGGCACGACACCGCAAAGCAGCTTTGCGCGCCATTTGGTGACGACGTTTACGCAGAACATAAAGCGTGGTGTGACAAATACTTCTTCCTACCTCATCGCAATGAAACTCGTGGTATTGGCGGTTTGTTCTTTGATGATCTAAACCAATGGGAGTTCGACAGGTGTTTTGACTACATCAAAGCGGTGGGTGAGGGTTATTGCCAAGCTTACCTACCTATTGTCTCTCGTCGTAAAAATATCGAATACGGCGAGCGCGAGCGCGAGTTTCAACTTTACCGTCGTGGCCGCTACGTTGAGTTCAACCTAGTGTATGACCGTGGTACGCTATTTGGTCTTCAAAGTGGTGGTCGTACAGAGTCGATTCTTATGTCAATGCCGCCGCTTGCGCGATGGGAATACAGCTACGAGCCACAAGCTGGTTCTCCAGAAGCCGAGCTTTACGAGCGATACCTAACGCCACGAGAGTGGTAAGCGTTGAATCTCCTTTTCTATATAGATAGATAGTGATAGGGTCATCTGTAATCAGGTGGCCCTGTTTTTCTCTATATAGCTAAGGAATAAAGGTAAGGAAATGACTCCGCAAATTGATCGTTATGCTGTGTTTGGTAATCCGATTGGACACAGCAAGTCGCCATTCATTCACACCTTGTTTGCTCGTCAAACCAATCAGTCTTTGGTGTACACTGCAGAAACCGCTCCTGTTGATGGCTTTGTTGAAGCGGCGAAAGCTTTTTTCGCTGACGGCGGGAAAGGGTGTAATGTGACATTACCTTTTAAAGAAGACGCTTGTCAATTTGCTAGCCGTCTTACCGAGCGAGCAGAGTTAGCTGGTGCGGTAAATACGCTTAAGAAGCTCGATGACGGTGAAATCATAGGTGATAACACCGATGGTGCGGGTTTAGTGCAAGACTTACTCCAGCATCAGGTGGTATTAGAAGGGGTTCGCATCTTAGTCATTGGTGCTGGTGGTGCGGCGCGAGGAGTGATTAAACCACTTCTTGATCAGAAGCCTGCTTCTTTAACTATAACCAACCGTACCTTTAGTAAAGCACAAGAGCTTGCAGAGCTATTTGTCTCACACGGTACTATTGTAGCCAAAGAGATGGCTACGATAGAAGAGGGATACGATGTGATTATTAACTCCACTTCTGCTTCCTTAAGCGGCGAGTTGCCCGCTATCTCTTCTGCTATCTTTTCCAGTAACAGTACTAGCTACGACATGATGTATGGCAGGGGCTTGACTAGTTTTAATCTATGGGCGAAAGAGCACGGTGCGGCCCATGCTTACGATGGTCTTGGAATGTTGGTTGGACAGGCGGCTGAAAGTTTTATGTTATGGCGTGGTTTACGTCCCGGCGCAAAACAAATTCTCAGAGAATTAAGAAAGAACCTTGAAGGTTAGTAAACAATGAATCAATCCATCTTATTCCCAGACATGCAGTTGTGGGACGAAGCATCACAATCAGTTAATTTTGCAGCGCAGCAAGCGGGTGCGCTGATTGAGTGCTACATAACAAAGCCAAAACTAGAAAAGTTAACGGGTTCTGTTATTAAAACCGAGCAAGCTGCAATTGAAGCGTTTGTCGATTATCGATTTGATATAGAAGAAATGGCAGAAGAGCTAATAAAAGATGAAGCCTTCGATGAAGAAGGCCATATCGTCATCGACTAGTTAACTCGTTGATGATGTCTTCGACTTCATTTAAGTAGTCATTTTTGTTTTGTACATAGTTATTGGCAGACTTCTGTAAGAAAGTTCGTTCTTTCTCCGATAGCGGACGAGCTTGTTTTGCCGGACTGCCTACATATAGATAGCCGCTTTCTAATCTCTTCCCTGGTGGTACTAAACTGCCAGCACCAATCATTACATCTGATTCAATTACAACGGCATCTAACACAATTGCGCCCATACCGACTAGTACACGATCGTGAATCTCACAACCATGCAGCATCACTTTGTGCCCAACGGTGACATCATTGCCTATAATAAGTGGGTAGCCATTAGGGTTTTCGGCGTTCTTGTGTGTGACATGTAAAACACTGCCATCTTGGATATTAGTTCGTTTGCCAATGTGAATATGGTTTACATCCCCTCGTGCAACAACTAAGGGCCAAACACTCGAGTCGTCACCAACTCGTATATCACCAACTAAAACAGAGGTTGAGTCGACGTATACGCGCTCACCCAGTCTGGGACTCATACCTTTATAACTTCTAATAGAACTCATGTTTACTCCTTACAAAGTGTTAATAATGGTGATATCTGGTGAGAAGAGTAGTAAAAACTAGCCGTTTGGAATAAAAAACACTCAAACGATAAAAAAATCAAAAAAAACGTGAAAAAGGGCTTGCCAATGTGATCGCAATCTCTATAATGCCACCTCGCTGACACG
>NZ_JBNFXP010000019.1:0-86843 GCF_052877535.1 Vibrio sp. PNB23_22_6
ACCAAGGTATCTAATTGGATTATCATCAACGAGTGCCCACACAGATTGATAGGTCTATATTGTTAAAGAGCTTGCTTTGCGATAATTTCCTCTCAAAGCGGAGGTGAATTCTATCTATATAACTGAAAGTGTCAAACACTTTTTTCAACTATTTTTACCGAAGTTTCTTCACCTCTTCGACACTGCTGAAGCCTTATTGAGCCTGCCGTGTCGATGGATGCGCATTATAGAGAGATGTATTTCTTTGGCAATACTAAAAATGCATTTTTTCTAAAAAACCACGTCAAACGAACATTTTGTGAACACACTGAAGATTCCCCCAAAATAACACTCAGGATTTAAACAGATTACCCACAAAAGCCTGTGGACAACTACTCGTTGCTATCGAAGAAATAATAAATTCGCGATCTCGAGTCTACCAAACTTATTAGTCAATGCAGGTGGCTAAATTGTGAGATTGACTGCTAATGTATATCTCCTACACCCTTGATACACACTAACCAACAAGCCGCATTAAGATAGGCTCTACAGGCAATCAATAAAAACGATATTCGCCCATCTCAGCAAATCTAAACAGTACCTAGCTTACTCAACAATTTTCCATCACGGATAAACTTAGGCATATCGAGCAATTCTTCATCGTCAGCCAATGACTTTGGAATCACCGACTCTAGCTCCTCATATTCAACGCCAAAAAAACGCGAGGCTGTCATAAGACCATTGATAAATTGTTTTTTGCCGACTCTTTCACCAACCAGTGAACTTGGAATGTTATGGTACTCTTCAAGTTACCCTCCAAGCTAACACATAAGAAAACCCATACCACCGTAAATTCACCATGGTAGGACCATGGTTCTGGTAGCTCAGCGCTCTTGGCAATACTGGCTTGCGAGTTTGTAGTAACCTGAGTTTGTTGGATTTACGGGAATTCCCTTGCGCACAGAATCGACATGCGATGAACCATAGATGCACCATGGGCAAAATTTCAGGGTTGATAAAGGGAGTCTATCGGGAGAGATTTTCGTTGATAACAGGCAAGGAAAACTGAGGAAAGCTATTGATTATGCTAGAAACAACAAAGCCCCGACTTTCGTCGAGGCTTTGTTGTTTAAATATGGTACCGGTAGGCGGACTTGAACCGCCACGCCCGAAGGCAACGGATTTTGAATCCGTCGTGTATACCAATTTCACCATACCGGCATCTTGAGGCTATTGCCCTTTGATGGTTGGCATTATACGGAAGCTTTTGACCCACGCAAGTAGAAAAATCTGAAATAACTATCGTTTGCTGATAATTTCGCCACAAAGTGTGACCAAGCAGCGCTCATCAGTAAAATTTTCCCTTTGGGTCAACGGGTAGCAGAGGCTTAAGTTTCACCAAATTAAAAAATACGCTTATAAACTGATGATTTCCCTCCCCCTCTTCGGTGAATAGAAGTCAGAAGATGAATGGATGATTTAACCAAAATGAGAAACTCTGTGCGTCAGCTCTCTTTTCACATGCTAATGGAATCTATATTCTGACGCACAATTTTCAAGGTAAGTGATGGAACTATGACTACTTCTACAACTCTTCCACCTGCGGGATTTTTTCGTCGTTGCGGCGCTTTGGTTTACGACACGCTGATTATCTTAGCGATTGAAATGATGGCGGCTGGTGTTGTAATGGCGATTGTTTTTGCCCTCAATGCGGCCGGGCTACTCAACTATGGGGAATATGTCGATGCTGCAGATATGCTAGGCAAACATCCAATATTAAGCCCTCTATTTACGCTCTACTTGGCGGCGGTATGGATTTACTTCTTTGTTTTCTTCTGGACGCGTGCAGGTCAAACACTAGGCATGCGTGCTTGGAAAATGCAAATCCGTAACAGCAAAGATGGCGTACCAATTACCGTGACTCAAGCGTTGATTCGCCTAGCAACATCAGGCTTCGGTTTGGCTAACTTAACAGTACCAATTGATCCTCAAAAACGGGGTTTCCACGATATTTGGGCAAAAACTGAAGTGGTGGTATTGCCAAAGGCAAAATAGCGACGCAGTAAAACAGAATAAAAAAAGGAAGGCTCAGTGCCTTCCTTTTTTATGTTTATCGTGTTTTGAAAACCTATAGTTTTCTTCTTAGCAGTGATACCGCAATGGCTAAGAATACTAAACTCGGAGCCAACGCACCGAAAACTGGCGGTATTCCATATACTAAGGTGAGAGGGCCGAAGAACTCACTGGAGATATAGAAGGTAAAACCAGCAACTACGCCCGATAATACTCTTGCTCCCATGGTCACACTCCGCAGTGGGCCAAACACGAACGACAGCGCCATCAGCATCATGACGGCAATGGACAGTGGCTGAGTTAACTTACGCCAAAACGCCAATTCGTAGCGAGAAGCATCTTGTTCTGACGCTTTTAAATAGGTCACGTAATCATACAAACCACTTAAAGAAAGCTCTTCTGGCTTCACTGTCACGACGGCCAGCTTATCTGGAGCCAGCGATGTATGCCATTCCATCTGCTCTAGGTCTTGTTTGGTAATGATGCTCTCATTTTCCATATCGGTAACTTGCACATAACGCATCAACCAGTTGTTGTCTTGTTGGTAGTCCACTTCTTCTGCGAAGATCACCTTATCTAGGTTCTTATCTTCATCGAAGCGCCACATGTTCAAACCGTAGAGTTTGTCATCTTCCACTTTTCCAATGAAGATGAAGTCATTAGCATCACGCGCCCACACCCCGGCTCTGACTGAAGCGATGCTACCACCAGATAACGCAAATGCCCGTAAGTCTCGCGCCATTTTTTGAGCTTCTGGTGCGCCCCACTGGCCTAACGCCATCACGATTAACATGAGAGGAACCGCAGTTTTCAATACCGAAAGGCCTATGTCCAGCTTAGAGAAACCCGCGGCTTGCATCACAACGAGTTCTGAACTGGATGCCAACATGCCCAAGCCGATCAAGGCACCCAGCAGTGCCGCCATTGGGAAAAACATTTCCACATCACGAGGAATACTCAGCAACACAAAGTAAAGCGCATGCATCAAATCGTAAGCACCTCGCCCCACTTTACGTAACTGTTCTACGTATTTAATGATGCCAGACAAACCGACAAAAGTTGCCAGCACCAAGGCCGTGGTCGAGATGATGGTTCTACCAATGTAAAGGTCTAATATTTTAAACACTGCTTACGCACGCCTCTTCTTGCGGAGTTTTTCTTTCATACGTCGGACAGGGACACTGTCCATCATATTTGCCATTATGGCGACCAGCAACAACGTGACGTTAATCGGCCACATACCAACGGCTGCAGGGATTGCACCATCTTCAAGTGCTGACTTAGTCGCACTGATTGCCAGGAAATACGCCAAGTAAATCAAAATGGCAGGCCCCATCTTGGCAAATCTTCCCTGACGCGGGTTAACCGCAGAAAGTGGAATAACCAGCATGGTCAACAACGGAATACACACAAATAACGAGACTCGCCATTGTAACTCCGCTTGTGCTTCAGGGGCAGGATGGCCAATCAGCTCAGCCGTAGGGTACGCTTCCCAATCACGACCTTTTGGCTTCACTTCACGCTGACCAATCAAACCTTCATACTGTTCAAACTTAGTGACCATATATTCCACACGCGTTGGTACACCTTCATATCGCGTACCTTCTTGCATGGTGATGATTTGGCGGCCGTCAGAAAGCTCTTTTACTTCACCAGAAGAAGAGAACATCACGCTTGGTAAAATAGAATCTCGCGGACGCATCTGTGCGACAAACACATGACGCAAAGTGTTGTCTTTGATGTCATCAATGAACACCACGGAAGAGCCATCTGGCGTACCTTGGAATTGGCCTTTTTTAAGCAAGTCAACGCTGTTTTCTGCGGCGACTTGCTCATAAAGCTGCTCCACTCGGTCCTGAGACCAAGGCGATAACCACAGTGCGTTGAATGCCGCCACGCCAGAAGTGATGAGCGCCAAGTACAACGCCGCCTGAACCAAGAACTTATTCCCGATACCAGTGGCATTCATCACCACGATCTCACTTTCGGCATACAAACGCCCAAACGTGATCAATATGCCGATATACAAACTCAATGGCAGCATCAATAGCCCCATTGCAGGCATATTCAAGCCAACAATAGAGAAAATCAATCCAGCAGGGATATCTCCGTCAGAAGCATCTGCGAGGACACTGATAAACTTCTGGCTCACAAACACCAAAAAAAGCACAAAGAAAATCGCAAATTGGCTCTTGAGTGTTTCGCGGATCAAATATCTAACAATAATCACGCTGAAATTACCTATACAAAACTTGTTTTTTTGGTCGAATCACTATAGTTTCCCGTTGAACCATTTATTTTTTAAAAATTATAAACTAGATGTTAGCGCTTAAATCAGCTCTGAGGGTAAGACCCGAGCTTAAATTCAACAAGTAAGCGATCATTATCTAACATTTATAGCAATTTGTCTTCAGGATGTAGGAGTACGCATGGAGTTCAGTGTAAAAAGTGGCAGTCCAGAGAAACAACGTAGCGCATGTATCGTTGTTGGTGTGTTTGAACCACGTCGCCTTTCTCCAGTAGCCGAGCAACTTGATAAAATCAGTGATGGCTACATCAGTTCACTACTTCGCCGTGGTGATCTAGAGGGAAAACCTGGTCAGATGCTGCTACTGCATCAAGTACCGGGAGTGTTGTCAGAGCGCGTTCTACTTGTAGGTTGTGGTAAAGAACGTGAACTAGGCGAGCGCCAGTACAAGGAAATCATTCAAAAGACGATCAGCACACTTAACGAAACTGGCTCAATGGAAGCCGTATGTTTCCTAACAGAGCTGCACGTTAAAGGCCGCGATACTTACTGGAAAGTTCGCCAAGCTGTTGAAGCAACAAAAGATGGCCTTTACACATTTAACCAATTCAAGAGCGTTAAGCCAGAAACTCGACGCCCACTGCGTAAGCTTGTATTTAACGTACCAACGCGTCGTGAATTAAACCTAGGTGAAAAAGCGATCACTCATGGCCTAGCGATTGCGTCTGGTGTAAAAGCGTCTAAAGATCTTGGCAACATGCCGCCAAATGTGGCTAACCCAGCCTACCTAGCCTCTCAAGCTCGTCGCCTAGCTGACGATTACGAAACCGTCACCACCAAGATCATTGGTGAGCAAGAGATGGAAAAACTAGGCATGACCTCTTACCTTGCGGTAGGTCGTGGCTCGAAAAACGAATCGATGATGTCTATCATCGAATACAAAGGCAACCCAGATTCAGATGCAAAACCGATCGTACTGATTGGTAAAGGCCTGACGTTCGATTCAGGTGGTATCTCGCTAAAACCTGGCGAAGGCATGGATGAGATGAAGTACGACATGTGTGGTGCTGCATCGGTATTCGGCACTATGAAAGCACTAGCGAAACTGAATCTACCAATCAACGTGGTTGGTGTACTTGCAGGCTGTGAAAACATGCCTGGCAGCAACGCATACCGTCCCGGTGACATCCTAACAACCATGTCAGGCCAAACGGTAGAAGTACTCAATACCGACGCGGAAGGCCGTTTAGTTCTGTGTGATGCGCTGACGTACGTAGAGCGTTTTGAACCGGATTGCGTCGTTGACGTGGCAACGCTAACGGGGGCTTGTGTTATTGCACTAGGTCACCACATCAGCGGCGTTATTTCCAATCACAACCCACTGTCTCATGAGCTGATCAACGCTTCTGAGCAAGCGAGTGACCGTGCATGGCGTCTACCAATGGCTGACGAGTACCACGAGCAGTTGAAGAGTCCATTTGCTGATATGGCAAACATCGGTGGCCGTCCTGCTGGCACAATTACTGCGGGCTGTTTCTTGTCTAAATTCACCAAGAAATACAACTGGGCACACATCGATATCGCAGGTACGGCTTGGAAATCAGGCGCAGCGAAAGGCTCAACAGGCCGTCCTGTCTCAATGCTTGTCCAATTCCTTTTGAACCGCAGCGGCCAAGAGACAGAAGAGTAATTTCTGAACACAATCTAAAAGGGCCGAAAGGCCCTTTTTTATTATCCCAATATTCTTGAGAAAGAATGAGGGTTAAGATGGTCTTAGGATGAGACTTTAAGCAAACGAGAGAATGATGCACAACGCCACTTTCTACATCATTAAAGAAGAGAGCCCACAAGCAACCGTTACGGGGTTTGAACAATACATCGTGTTTTTGACTCAGCACTTTGCTCGTCAAGGCGCTAAAGTATATTTGAACTGCCAAGATAAACTGCAAGCGGAGCAGCTTGCTGAAGCTTTCTGGCAAGTTGATGCTGATAAGTACATGGCACATAATCTCGTAGGTGAAGGGCCTAAATACACGACGAATATTGAAATCGGCTACGAGGGCGTTAAGCCGTCTTGGAATCGTCAGTTGGTAATTAATTTGGCGGAAAATGAGACAACCTTTGCGAACAAGTTTGCAGAGGTGGTAGACTTCGTCCCTTGCGAAGAAAAAGCTAAACAGCTCGCAAGAGGAAGGTATAAAATTTACCGTCAAGCAGGATACCAACTGCAAACAATCGAAATTGATTATCCTTAACGGTCAATCCTTATAGTTAAGGTGATCTTACTAAGATCCCTCACTTATAAAGATTGACTTAGATTCAACCATCAACGTATCCATTAAAAGAGCGCTATGGAAAAGACATACAACCCAACTTCAATCGAACAAGCTCTGTATCAGACTTGGGAAGAGAAAGGCTACTTCAAGCCACACGGTGACACGACTAAAGAAGCTTACAGCATCATGATCCCGCCACCGAACGTCACTGGTAGCCTACACATGGGCCACGCGTTCCAAGATACGATCATGGATACACTTATCCGTTGTGAACGTATGAAGGGCAAAAATACCCTTTGGCAAGTAGGTACTGACCACGCAGGTATCGCAACTCAGATGGTTGTTGAGCGTAAGATCGCAGCTGAAGAAGGCAAAACAAAACACGATTACGGTCGTGAAGCTTTCATCGACAAAATCTGGGAATGGAAAGGCGAATCTGGCGGCACTATCACTAAGCAGCTTCGTCGTCTTGGCGCATCTGTAGACTGGGATCGTGAGCGTTTCACGATGGACGATGGTCTGTCTAACGCGGTTCAAGAAGTGTTCGTACGCCTATACGAAGACGACCTAATCTACCGCGGTAAGCGCCTAGTTAACTGGGATCCAAAGCTACACACAGCTATCTCGGATCTAGAAGTAGAGAACAAAGACACGAAAGGCCACATGTGGCACTTCCGCTACCCGCTAGCAGACGGCATTAAAACAGCAGATGGCAAAGACTACATCGTTGTTGCGACTACTCGTCCAGAAACCATGCTAGGCGATACTGGTGTTGCAGTTAACCCAGAAGATCCACGCTACAAAGATCTTATCGGTAAAGACATCATTCTTCCTATCGTTGGTCGTCGCATCCCAATCGTGGGCGATGAGCACGCAGATATGGAAAAAGGTACTGGCTGTGTGAAAATCACACCTGCGCACGACTTCAATGACTATGAAGTTGGTAAGCGCCACCAGCTACCAATGATCAACATTCTGACTTTCGACGCGAACATCCGTGCTGCATCTGAAGTATTCAACACTAACGGCGAAGCAAGCGACGCATACAGCACAGAACTACCTGCTAAGTACCACGGTATGGAGCGCTTTGCCGCTCGTAAAGCTATCGTTGCTGAATTCGACGAGCTAGGTCTACTTGAAGAAGTGAAAGATCACGATCTACAAGTTCCTTACGGCGACCGTGGTGGCGTGGTTATCGAACCAATGCTAACTGACCAATGGTACGTACGTACTGCGCCTCTAGCGAAAACAGCGGTTGAAGCAGTAGAAAATGGCGACATCCAATTTGTGCCTAAGCAATACGAAAACATGTACTTCTCTTGGATGCGTGACGTTCAAGACTGGTGTATCTCTCGTCAGCTATGGTGGGGTCACCGCATCCCAGCTTGGTACGACAACCAAGGTAATGTTTACGTAGGTCGTGACGAAGAAGAAGTTCGCAAGAACAACAACCTAGAGTCAGTAATAGAACTGCACCAAGACGAAGACGTTTTGGATACATGGTTCTCTTCTGCACTATGGACGTTCGGCACTCAAGGTTGGCCAGAGCAAACGGACGATCTGAAAGTATTCCACCCTTCAGACGTACTCGTTACGGGTTTCGACATCATCTTCTTCTGGGTTGCTCGCATGATCATGATGACCATGCACTTCGTGAAAGACGAAAACGGCAAACCACAAGTACCATTTAAGACGGTTTACGTTACTGGTCTAATCCGTGACGAAAACGGCGACAAGATGTCTAAGTCGAAAGGTAACGTACTTGACCCAATCGACATGATCGATGGTATCGACCTAGAGTCTCTAGTAGAGAAGCGTTGTGGCAACATGATGCAGCCTCAACTTGCCGCGAAGATCGAGAAGAACACACGTAAGACGTTTGAAAACGGTATCGAAGCATACGGTACTGACGCGCTACGTTTCACGCTTGCAGCAATGGCATCAACCGGTCGCGATATCAACTGGGATATGAAGCGTCTAGAAGGTTACCGTAACTTCTGTAACAAACTATGGAACGCGAGCCGTTACGTAATGATGAACACAGAAGAGCAAGATTGTGGCTTCAACGGTGGTGAGATCGAATACTCACTAGCAGACAAGTGGATCGAGTCTCAGTTTGAACTCGCAGCGAAAGCGTTCAACAACCATATCGACAACTTCCGTCTAGATATGGCGTCGAACACGCTTTACGAATTCATCTGGAACCAATTCTGTGACTGGTACCTAGAGCTAACCAAACCCGTTCTATGGAAAGGTACTGAAGCGCAACAGCGTGGTACTCGCCGTACACTAATCACAGTTCTTGAGAAGACTCTACGTCTAGCTCACCCAGTGATTCCTTACATCACTGAAACTATCTGGCAAAGCATCAAGCCACTAGTTGAAGGTGTAGAAGGCGAGACAATCATGCTTCAAGCACTGCCTCAATTCGACGAAGCAAACTTCAACCAAGAAGCACTAGACGATATCGAATGGGTGAAAGCGTTCATCACTAGCATCCGTAACCTACGTGCTGAATACGACATCAACCCAGGTAAGCCGCTTGAGGTTATGTTGAAAGCTGCAAATGCGGAAGATGCAGCACGCCTAGAAGCAAACAAACAAGTACTGATGTCTCTTGCGAAACTAGAATCTGTACGCGTGCTTGCTGCTGACGAAGAAACGCCTGCGTGCGCAACAGCATTGGTTGCTAAGTCTGAGCTGATGATCCCAATGGCGGGTCTGATCGACAAAGACGCAGAACTTGCTCGCCTAGATGGCGAAATCAAAAAGACTCACGGTGAAATCAAGCGTATCGAAGGCAAACTAGGTAACGAAGGCTTCGTAGCGAAAGCACCTGAGGCAGTTGTTGCTAAAGAGCGTGAGAAGCTTGAAGGCTACAAAGAGACTTTAGCTAAGTTAGAAGAACAGAAGACAACGATCGCTGCACTTTAATCGCTAAAAGTTAGAATAAAAGAATCAAAGGGTTGGTGTGAAAACATCAACCCTTTTTGCCATTTTATGACTTGGACAGTTTTCAGAAATATCCGCTCTTCTCTTCTACTTCTCCACACATTTAATAGCTTTTACCTATCAAAATAATCTTAACTGCCCACTGGCTTTAGTGATAATGATTCTCAATAATAGATCTATCGAAACAACACAACGATTGAGTAATTATCATGAAAAAGACACTAACCTTTGCCGCACTCCATTTTACTATCGCGTTTAGTGTCGCTTACGTGCTTACTGGCGACATTCTGATTGGTAGTTTAATTGCCATGATTGAGCCGTCCGTGAACACCGTCGCTTTCTACTTTCATGAAAAGGCATGGGCAAAAGTCCCTGCGCTTAAAGCTCGTCAATGGATGACCAAATTAAAAACCGCAAGCTTTGCCACTATCCACTTTAGCGTTGCCTTTACAGTGGTTTACTTACTAACAGGTGACGCGTTTGTCGGTGGTGTAATGGCAATGCTAGAACCTAGTTTGAACACCGTCGCCTACTACTTCCACGAGAAAGTATGGATACGTAAATCGGAAAGCCACGCCAAAGCTCCGCAGTTTTGCTTGCACCAACATGCTTAATCGAAATATATTGGGTCACTAACTCGAGACCCTTTTTATAGGCAAAACATGGAACAAATTGCTGACTTCGTCCTTCGCCCAATCACAGCGCAAGATAATCCCGGCATTGCTCAAGTCATTCGCAAAGTCTCGGCAGAATATGGCTTAACCACAGACAAAGGTTATGGCGTAGCAGATCCGACCCTTGATGACATGTACTCGGTTTACAGCCAACAAGGCGCTGCTTACTGGTTGGTAGAGCACCAAGGCGAGATTGTGGGTGGTGGTGGCTTTGCACCTTTAGCTGGTGAACCAAATGTGTGTGAGCTGCAAAAGATGTACTTCTTACCTCAAACGCGAGGGCACGGTTTAGCCAAACGCATCGTCGCATTGAGCTTACAACTTGCGAAACAACTCGGTTATCAACAGTGCTATTTAGAAACAACAGAATGTCTAAGAGAGGCAGTGGGCTTGTATGAAAAGCTTGGCTTTGAACATTTAGATGCCCCGCTTGGACAAACAGGGCATGATGCATGTGAAGTGGTGATGCTTAAGTCGCTGTAACTTACGCATCAAGCATTTACAAATTCAGACACCTACAGAGCTAAACCGTTACAAAACAAGGTGAGTAACGCAGAGCTCTTGGCTGAGTGCAACCGAAAAGGCTTGGCGCTGCCCATCTAGCTCCACCGACAATTGGTAGAGATCATTTGGATCGGGAGCGTTAAGATCGGCATATTTTGGCGCGTCGATCTGGAAAAGTGCAGTGGTGTGATCGGCGCGAACATCAATTGGAATGCAGTAAGTCATGCCATTAAACTTCACCGACGCAGATACCAGTCCTGGCGCAAACGTCTGATAGTACAAATCGACTTTGAACTCACAGCCCCCACCATAGTGCCAAATCTGCTCTGTTGCCACGCGATCTAAACGCACATTACGAATAAACTGCAGATACGGTTCTTGCCATACCCCCAAGCGCTCATCACTCTTTTTGTATTCGTGATCCGCAAGTGAACACAACTCTGGCTTATCCTCACCCAGTAGAAGATCGTCATCTTCCTCAAGGAACAGGATCTCAAAGCGGTTACGTCCCATCTGCATGAACGGACGAATGTCTTTTTTGTACAAGCTTTGTGAGCCGTCACAATCAAATAATGCAACTCCGTTCAAACGCACTTCAGCATGGTAATCCACACCACCCAACACCATTTCTACCGCTGGGAATGCCATCATGGATTCATCCACTTCAATGTCATGCATCAGATGCCACTCTTGCTGACGAATCGCTTCTTCTGTCAGTTCAGCGGGTAATACCCGACTCAAAGGTGCAGGAAAAGTGATGTCATCCTGTGGGATAGAAAGGTCCGTCAGTGGAGAGACTTGCCATAAACCGGCGAGTGAGAGTTGCATAGTCACCTTGAGCTAGATCAATTTTCACTCATTATATACTCAAGTGACACAGGGTTATAGACTATTAGCTAACTCAATGAGAGTTATTTATCATCATCGGCGTGGTTCATTTTCAAGGCACAAAAAAGCCAGCGATAAATGCTGGCTTCCTAGTATGAATGAGTTAATTACTCTTCGTCTTCATCATCTTCGTCAGGGTAAAGCGCATCTTCGCCTTCATAGTAAGTACCCCAACCGTCGTAAATGATGTCGTATTTCTCTGCAAGATGAACCAGTTTCTCAACCTGTGCATCAATCGCTTCTGCGTTCAGCGCAGATTCCATTGTTGCATCACAGCAAAGCAGTTTGTTGCCATCTTCATCTTCTGTTTCTTCAGCTTCAAGTACTTCAAAGCCCATCTTGAACGCTTCAACTACGGCTTTCTCTAGCGTGTCAAAGTCTTCGGCAAATAGGTGGTGCTCGATTTCGTATAATGAATCTGGATCGCTGCCATCTTCTAGCAATGCTGCAATGATATCGCGAGTCTCTTCCTTTTGAATCTCAATTAATTCTTCTACTGATAGATATTCATCTTCGTGAGACATGTTTTGGCTCCAGATTAGTTACTTGATGGAAACACTTTACTCAAAACTGAGTATGTTGATGCGGTGAAATATGGCACGGATTGCGATGAAAAGCCACAAACAAACACCAAACAGCCTCGATTCTTAGTGATTATTACTACGTGAAAATCGAAACTCTGCAGGCAGAAACATAAAATCAACAAAAATAGACAATCTGTAATATTCAGAAGATCCTATTCCGGTTGTTTACGGCTGGTTTCCAAGAGCATTGCGTGTTTATGACCTTGGAGTGAATACAGTAACGACACACTGATTGTCACCGAACGAATAAAGACAGCGTCTAACCTGCATATTTTAGAATTATTATGCGCGCTTTATGCTCTAACGATGTATTCACTTCCTCTAAAAGCGAAGAGAATAAAAACGCACTCCTCAAGCTTATTGGAAAAAAGAATTATATATAGAAAAAAAGAACAACCGACCTCCTGAGAAAAATATAAATCTTAAAATCAATAAAATTCGATATATAGACCATTAGTGTAAGCTTGCATCTTTGCAGCAAGCTTGTCATAACTAACGGCTGGAAAATTTGTAAGGATGCAAAATGAGTAAGCTGTACGTTGGATCAGAAGTTGGTCAACTTAGACGAGTACTACTACATCGCCCAGAGCGTGCCCTAACCCACCTCACACCATCAAACTGTCACGATCTACTGTTTGATGATGTATTAGCAGTGGAAGCGGCAGGAGAAGAACACGACGCCTTTGCTCGCACGCTTCGAGATCAAGGTGTCGAAGTGTTACTGCTGCACGATTTGCTGGTCGAAACTCTTGCCGTTCCGGAGGCAAAACAGTGGCTATTAAATACTCAGATTTCGGACTTCCGCTATGGTCCAACTTTCGCTCGAGATTTGCGTCAATACTTTATCGAGATGGACAACGAGCATCTTGCCACTATCCTACTTGGCGGTTTGGCCTACTCAGAGTTGCCAATTCAGTCATCATCGATGCTACCAAAAATGCAACAGCCACTCGACTTCGTTATTGAGCCCCTGCCAAACCATCTGTTTACTCGAGATACCTCCTGCTGGGTTTATGGCGGTGTCTCCCTTAACCCAATGATGATGCCTGCACGTCAACGTGAAACGAATCATCTGCGAGCCATCTACCACTGGCATCCGGCGTTTGCAGGGCAAGATTTCATTAAGTACTTTGGTAACGAAGACCTTCACTACGACAATGCAAACATCGAAGGTGGTGATGTTCTGGTGATAGGTAAAGGAGCGGTACTCATTGGTATATCTGAGCGCACCACGCCACAGGGGGTAGAAAACCTAGCAGCAAGCCTGTTTAAATCCGGTCAGGCGAAAGAAGTCATTGCTATCGACTTACCAAAACACCGCTCATGCATGCACCTAGATACCGTCATGACGCATATGGACGTTGATACCTTCTCGGTTTACCCTGAGATCATGCGTAAAGAGCTCGACACTTGGCGCTTAACGCCAAAGAGCAATGGTGAAATGCATGTGGAAGCATCGCACAACTACCTACATGCGATTGAATCTGCACTTGGTTTGGGCCAACTAAAAATCATCACGACCGGTGGCGACAGCTACGAAGCCGAGCGTGAACAGTGGAATGATGCCAATAACGTCCTCACGGTGAAACCGGGGGTGGTGATTGGTTACGAGCGTAACGTCTATACCAATGAGAAATATGACAAAGCAGGAATCGAAGTCCTAACGATTCCAGGTAATGAGCTTGGTCGAGGTCGTGGTGGCGCACGTTGTATGAGCTGCCCAATAGAACGCGACGATATTTGAGAAACCTCTCTCAGCAAACGAGATAAATAATGACTAAGGTTGATGTGAATACATCAACCTTTTTTTACTCACGCGAAAAATAATTATTCACAATAAAAGCATTTATATGTTTTAATGCTTTTATCCTTCATCAACCAAACGACCTAAAGGACGAGCTATGGCTTTCAATCTACGTAATCGCAACTTTTTGAAGCTATTGGACTTCTCTACAAAAGAAATCCAGTTTTTGCTCGAACTGTCTGCTGAGCTGAAAAAAGCGAAATATGCAGGAACAGAGCAGAAGAAACTTCAAGGCAAAAACATCGCGTTAATCTTTGAGAAATCTTCTACTCGTACCCGATGTGCGTTTGAAGTCGCGGCCTTTGACCAAGGCGCACAAGTTTCTTACATCGGTCCTTCTGGCTCACAAATCGGCCATAAAGAGTCAATCAAAGACACTGCTCGCGTACTTGGTCGAATGTATGACGGCATCGAATATCGCGGCTTTGGTCAATCCATCGTGGAAGAACTGGGGACTTACGCTGGCGTGCCAGTATGGAATGGCTTGACCGACGAATTCCACCCAACACAAATCCTTGCCGACTTCCTTACCATGCAAGAGCATGGACGCGGTAAACAGCTGCATGAGATTACGTTCGCCTACCTTGGTGATGCACGCAACAACATGGGCAACTCTCTCATGGTTGGCGCGGCGAAAATGGGCATGGACATTCGTCTTGTCGCACCACAATCTTTCTGGCCAGAAGAAGAGTTAGTGGCGAGTTGCCAAGAGATTGCACAGCAAACAGGCGCGAAAATCACCTTGACTGAAAACGTCGAAGAGGGCGTAAAAGGTTGTGATTTCCTTTACACCGATGTGTGGGTTTCCATGGGCGAATCAGCACAAGCTTGGGATGAGCGTGTTGCACTGATGACACCTTACCAAGTCAACATGAATGTGATTAAAAAAACGGGTAATCCGCACGTGAAGTTCATGCACTGTCTACCTGCTTTCCACAATGACGAAACCACCTTGGGTAAAGAAGTGGCAGAAAAATACGGTATGAAAGGCCTTGAGGTAACGGAAGAGGTATTTGAGTCAGAATACTCTATCGTGTTTGACGAAGCCGAGAACCGCATTCATACCATCAAAGCGGTAATGGTGGCGACACTCGGAAGTTAGCGACTTTTAGTCACCAAAAGCATAGCGTAATCGCTTGCGCTCAAGGAAGTTAAGCGTATAATGCTCGGCAATTTGTCTGAGGATTACGAAATGACCACGCTGATTGCTGACGTAAAAATGCGATTTGCTCTAGCTAAGCGACTACGCTTACGTGCTGTTATTTTCGTTAATTCTATTGATTTTTAAAACCTCCCCATTTGGGGAGGTTTTTTTATGTCCAAAATTCCGTCACGGTTAATTTTGGGGATAGTCACCACTGTTATAGGGAAGAAGATCATGGCGAACTCGCTTTACCAGAAGCACATCATCTCTATTCCAGAGCTTTCACGTGAAGAGCTGGAACTGATTGTCGAAACTGCAGGTCAGTTAAAAAAAGAACCTCGTCCAGAACTGATTAACAACAAGGTTGTCGCAAGCTGTTTCTTTGAGCCATCCACACGCACTCGTCTCTCTTTCGAGACGGCCATTCAGCGTATCGGCGGCGATGTTATTGGCTTTGATAATGGTGGCAACACCTCTCTGGCAAAAAAAGGCGAAACTCTGTCTGACTCTGTGCAGGTTATCTCTTCTTACGTGGATGCATTCGTGATGCGCCATCCACAAGAGGGCGCTGCTCGTCTAGCGTCTGAGTTCTCAAACGGCGTACCTGTCATCAACGCCGGTGACGGTGCAAACCAGCACCCAACACAAACGCTGCTCGACCTGTACACCATCGCAGAAACCCAAGGTCGTCTGGATAACCTTAACGTCGCATTTGTTGGTGACCTGAAATACGGTCGTACCGTGCACTCATTGACGCAAGCCCTTGCGAAGTTCAATAACATTCGCTTCTTCTTTGTCGCGCCAGAAGCGCTAGCAATGCCTGATTACCTATGTGAAGAGCTCGACGAAGCTGGGATCCAATACAGCCTGCATACTGATATGGAGAGCGTAATTCCTGAGCTCGATATTCTGTACATGACTCGCGTACAGAAAGAACGTTTTGACGAATCAGAATACGCCCATATCAAGTCAGCTTACATCCTAACGGCATCACTGCTTAAAAGTGCACGTGAGAACCTAAAAGTACTACACCCACTGCCACGCGTAGATGAAATCACGACTGACGTAGACAGAACACCACACGCATACTACTTCCAACAAGCAGAGAACGGCGTGTACGCGCGCCAAGCGTTGTTGGCATTGGTTCTTAACGAAACACTGTAATCGAGGGAGAAAAGACATGACTAAAGAAACTCAATTGCAGGTAGAAGCAATCAAAAACGGAACGGTAATCGACCACATTCCGGCACAAATTGGTATCAAGGTTCTGAAGCTGTTCGACATGCATAATTCGTCTCAGCGTGTAACCATTGGCCTTAACTTGCCATCATCGGCACTGGGCCACAAAGATCTATTAAAGATTGAAAATATCTTCATCAATGAAGAGCAAGCGAGCAAGCTAGCACTTTATGCACCACACGCGACCGTCAACCAAATCGAAAACTACGAAGTAGTGAAGAAACTGGCACTAGAGCTTCCAGAGCGAATCAACAATGTCTTCGAGTGCCCAAACAGTAACTGTATTACTCACAACGAACCTGTCGCAAGTAGCTTCAATGTCGTCGAAAAGAAAGGCGATATCCGTCTGAAATGTAAATACTGTGAGAAAGTATTTGCACGTGAGATCGTGACAGAGCGTTAATCGCCTATCGCTTTATTACTAACAGAAAGTTGACTAATGCCCCGCCCTAGCGGGGTATTTTGATCTTTACGTGCTTCATGTTTAGAGGCACACTCAATATACCCAAGTAACGTCAAGATACTTGGGTATATTCTTTATTCCCCTATAAAACAGATGGAACAATTCACATGACGAAAGTACTTCACACTGAATCTGCACCAGCAGCAATCGGTCCTTACGTTCAAGGCGTAGATCTAGGTAACATGGTTCTAACTTCTGGCCAAATTCCAGTAAACCCAGCGACAGGTGAAGTGTCAGCTGACATCGCAGAGCAAGCACGTCAGTCTCTAGAAAATGTGAAGGCTGTAGTGGAAGCATCAGGCCTTAAAGTAACAGACATCGTTAAAATGACCGTTTTCGTTAAAGACCTAAACGACTTCGGCACAGTAAACGAAGTGTACGGTAAGTTCTTTGACGAACACGAAGTGGCAAACTACCCGGCACGTTCTTGCGTGGAAGTGGCTCGTCTACCTAAAGATGTAGGTATCGAGATTGAAGCAATCGCTGTTCGTAAATAATTGCTCGCACTTACTAAGTGACCTGCGTTCAGGATAAATAAAAAAATGGGTAGCCTAGCTACCCATTTTTTTATTTATCGTCCGTCAAACTCATGCCGCATTGCGCTGTTTTACTTCTTCATCCAGAGCTTCTAACTTCTCTTTCATCTGTTCACGACAAAGGTTCGCCAGGTCACGTACACTTTCTTTACCATAACCGTCTGTACTAATAGGTGGAAGCATCTCAACAATAACATGGCCGTTGTTCCAACGGTTGAATTTAATTCGATCCGTTGAACTACATACGATTGGAATGATTGGCACTGCTGCAGCAATTGCAGCATGGAACGCACCGGTTTTGAATGGCAGTAAGCCTCGACCACGTGAACGTGTGCCTTCTGGGAACATCCATACCGACACATCACTCTTTTTAATATTATCGACCACCTGATCGATAGTACCTTTCGCTTTCGATCGGTTCGCACGGTCAATCAAAATATTGCCGGTAAGCCAGTAAAGTTGACCAAATAGTGGCATCCATACTAGGCTCTTTTTACCAACGGTGACCACCTTTGGTGTCACTGCTGAAGAAACCGTAAACAGATCCCAATTATTTTGATGGTTAGCAATATACATATGCTGACCACGAGAATAAGCATCTTCGGGAATGCGTAGCTCTAATTTAATGCCAAATACCCGAGACATCTTGCCGAACAGTCGGCCAAAGGTATAAACATGCTTAGGGTTTCTAGGGCTCAGCAGGCAGTAACCACAACCGCCAATAAACATCACAATTGCGAAAATTGCGACAGCAAATACACGTAATAGTGCAATCATCATTGTTCTCCAGGAACCGGCTTTACGCCAAGTACAACTCGTCTTTGTTCTCTTTCCATCACATGATGGTAATGAAAACATATAAAAAAGCCGAAACCTGAGTTTCGGCTCTCTTGATGTCCACGTCACTAGCCAAGCAGTTTAACTTGCCTCGCTCACTCGCTCAATATTTGCGCCAAGTGCCGCCAGTTTATTTTCAATTTTGTCGTAACCGCGATCAATGTGGTAAATACGATCAACGATCGTTTCACCACTTGCGATACAACCAGCAATCACCAAACTTGCCGATGCTCGTAGATCCGTTGCCATAACTTGCGCGCCACTTAATGATTCTACGTCACCACAGATCACAGTGTTGCCTTCAATCTCCGCTTTCGCGCCCATTCGCATCAGTTCTGGTACGTGCATAAAACGGTTTTCAAAGATCGTTTCCGTGATCACGCCACCACCTTTCGCCATCATATTCAATAGCGTGAACTGCGCCTGCATATCGGTTGGGAAACCTGGATGCGGAGCGGTGCGGATGCTCACAGCTTTTAGCTCGCGATCCGTCATATCAACAGAAATCCAATCCTCGCCTGTCTCTACTAGAGCTCCAGCCTCTTCCAACTTCGCCAGCACAGACTCCAATAGGTGTGCATTGGTGTTGCGACAAACCACTTTACCACCAGACACCGCTGCTGCAACTAGGAAAGTACCGGTTTCGATACGGTCTGCGACGACGCTGTGCTTACCACCGCCCAGGCGCTCAACACCTTCAATCGTGATGGTATCTGTACCTGCACCTGAAATTTTCGCCCCCAAGGTGTTTAGAAAATCGGCGGTATCAATGATTTCAGGCTCACGAGCTGCGTTATCTAGTGTTGTTGTGCCTTCCGCTAATGCGGCAGCACACATAATAGTAATGGTTGCACCAACGCTGACTTTGTCCATCACAATGTGTGCGCCTTTCAGACGACCATCAACCTCTGCTTTTACGTAACCATCTTCTAGTGTGATGGTTGCACCAAGCTGTTCTAGGCCAGTGATGTGTAGGTCAACTGGACGTGCGCCAATCGCACAGCCGCCAGGCAGTGATACTTGGCCTTGACCAAAACGCGCAACAAGTGGACCAAGCGCCCAAATTGAGGCACGCATGGTTTTTACTAAATCGTAAGGCGCGCAGTATTCATTGATGCTGCTTGGATCGACATGAACAGAACCATTACGACTTACTGTTGCGCCTAGACGCTTTAGCAATTCCATGGTCGTGTCGATATCACGAAGGTGTGGCACATTTGCCACTTCTACCGGCTCTTCAGCCAAAATAGACGCAAATAAAATCGGCAGTGCTGCGTTTTTTGCACCAGAAATAGTCACTTCACCAACTAGTGGTTTGTCTGACCCAATTACTCGAAACTTTTCCATCAATAAACCTTAAAGCGACATTAACTTTTTATCACGTGCCCACTCTTCGGGAGTGAACGCTTTAATCGATAGCGCGTGAATGTCGTTACGCTGAATGTAATCCATCAGAGGACCGTAAATTAACTGCTGCTTCTTAACGCGGCTCATTCCATCGAAACAAGCATCAACAGCAACCACTTCATAGTGGCTACCTTCACCTTTTACATGCACTTCTTGAAGGTTTAGTGCTTCTTCTAGTAACTGTTGTACTTTTGCGCTATCCACAATTTACCCCTGATAATTCTGTATATGTTTGGCCACTAAAGATTCAACATTACTCAGCTGAAACAAAGTGCGCAATTGCGCAGGCACGAAACTGAGCATTATATGACAGTTTTGTTTTTTTGCATGCTCTATTAAGTGAATTAACATCACCATTCCAGCTGAGTCGATACGCTCGATCTCTTCCAACGAGCACTCGACAGCGACTTGTGAGGGCTGCCATTGTTTCGCTACCGTCCATAGTGATGGCACAGTATCTCTATCCAACGCCCCACTGAGCTTAAGTGAGCCTTGCTGTAAGTGCCACTGAGAATGAGATGCTGACATTAGTTTTTTGCCTCAAAACGAATGGGTTGCGCTGCCAAACTCTCAAGATCTTTCGCTACCGCTAAAATGCCATCTTGACGAATTTTTCCGCTCCATTCCGACTGCTTGCTCGACAGTAAACTGATGCCTTCAGCAACCATGTCGAATGCCAGCCATTCTCCTGTTTTGTTATCTTTGCGCAGTTTGAATTCAAGCGTAATGTTTGGGCGAGGCGCATCAATAATATCAACTTTAATACTAGTGATACGTTTCGACGGGTCCAGCTTTGGTTCTGGACCAAACGCGACTTGTTGATCCGTATATTGCGTCAGCACTTGTGCATATGATGTCACCAAGTAACCACGAAAAGCTTTAATGAACACCCCAACATCTTCACGCTTGGCTCCTTTAAGATTCGGGCCGAGCAGTTTCAACGCAGCATAACGTTCATTTACATAAGGCATCAGCTCTTGATCAACAATATCCTTTAACAAATTAGGGTTTTGCTGAATCTTTGGTTGCTCATTCTTCAATCGCTCAAACGTCACTTCCGCGACTTGTTTCATCATCTGGTATGGCTGCGTTTTATCCACTTCTTGGGCTGCTGCACCAAATGCCGTGAAAGCCGCTGCGAAAGAAAGCAATAATCTCGATAGCATGGGTTATTCCTTATTTGAATCGCCTGAATCGCCAATGCTGTATAGCACCTGGCCAATTAAATCTTCTAGCACCAATGCTGATTTGGTGTCTTCAATTGTATCGCCATCTACGAGCATTTCCTCATCATCAAAGACAAAGCCTGGCACTAATCCAATGTATTGCTCGCCAATCAAGCCAGAAGTCAGAATTTGCACACTGGACGTTTCTGGGAACTGATTGTATTTGCTGTTGATCGACAAACTTACTACTGGCAGCAGGTTATCTGGGTTGAGCGTAATACTGCTTACTCGACCAATAACCACGCCACCGACTTTCACTGGCGAGCGCACTTTTAAGCTACCAATATTATCGAACTCGGCTTTCAGGGTATAAGTATTGCCAGAGCCCATGCTTTTTACGTCAGCAACTTGAAAAATCATCACAAGAATCGCGCAAATTCCTGCTAATACAAAGCTGCCAACCCATAATTCAGTTTTACGTGTTTGTTGCATGACTAATTCCCAAACATCAATGCAGTCAGTACAAAGTCTAGTCCTAGTACTGCTAAAGAAGAATGCACAACTGTGCGCGTAGTAGCTCGACTGATGCCTTCCGAAGTTGGAATCGCGTCATAGCCGTTAAAAAGAGCAATCCAAGTAACAGTAAGGGCAAATACAACACATTTAATCATACTGTTGCCGATATCTTTACCAAGCTCCACCGACGATTGCATCGCTGCCCAAAAGCTGCCGTGATCAACGCCTTTCCAATCAACCCCAACTAATTCTGCGCCCCAAATACCTATCGCCATAAAAATCATAGCAAGCAGTGGCATTGAGATAACACCAGCCCAGAAACGTGGCGCAATCACTCGCTTAAGCGGATCCACGGCCATCATTTCTAAGCTTGATAACTGCTCAGTTGCCTTCATTAGGCCAATTTCAGCAGTCAGAGCAGAGCCGGCGCGCCCCGCAAACAGAAGAGCAGTAACCACTGGACCAAGCTCGCGAAGCAACGACAGCGCAACCATTTGCCCCAAACTGCCCTCTGCACCATAATCCACAAGAACAACGTACCCTTGCAGGCTCAACACCATACCGATAAACAGACCAGAAACGACAATGATCGCCAATGACTGTACCCCTACCGAGTAAAGTTGCTTGATCACTAAAGGAAGGTTTTTGATTGGCTGTGGTCGAGCCACTAACGCACCAACGAGCATCAACGTTGCGCGACCGAACGCTTCACAAATGGCCAATGTGCGTCTGCCTAGCGAAGCGACAAATTGAATAAAGCTATCGACCATCAAATAAATCCTTTTCGATACTTTGAGCTGGGTAGCGGAATGGTACAGGGCCATCAGCTTCGCCTTGTAAAAATTGCTGTACACGTGGGTCTGGATTGTCATTGAGCTCTTGTGGTGTACCGCATGCCACGATTTTTCCATCTGCAAGCAAGTAGACCCAATCAGCAATGCTCATCACCTCTGGTACATCGTGTGATACCACGATTGACGTAAGCCCCAGAGCTCGGTTCAAATTACTGATCAGTTCAACCAAGACGCCCATAGTAATTGGGTCCTGACCAACAAACGGTTCATCGTACATGATCAAGTCCGGGTCAAGCGCAATGGCTCGTGCCAATGCCGCACGCCGCGCCATCCCCCCAGACAATTCGCTCGGCATCAACTCTGCCGCACCACGAAGTCCTACGGCTTCAAGCTTGAGTAGCACCATGGTTCGAATCAACTCTTCTGGCAGTTCAGTATGTTCACGTAAAGGGAAGGCAACGTTATCAAATACGTTGAGATCCGTGAATAGTGCTCCGGATTGAAATAGCATGCTCATCTTCTTACGAGCTTGGTACAACTTCTTCCGTGAAAGAGCAGGAATATTGTCACCATCAAACCAGATCTCTCCTTGCTCTGGATACAACTGACCACCAATCAGGCGTAGCAGCGTCGTTTTACCGATTCCCGATGGCCCCATAATGGCCGTCACTTTCCCCTCTGGTACGCGCAAATCAATGCCGTCAAAGATCGTGCGATCTCCACGTGAGAAAGTGAGATTATTTAAGGTAACTAAATCGTTGTGCGACATATCATCTTCTTCTACTATTTGTAAGTAATCACTTACAAAATCGCCAGGTAAATTCGTCTTTCAGTCAGTAGCCCGTTGTGGATTCCCAGTACTTAGCTAAATAACTCTGAGGGGCTCACCACGCTCATCGTTATTTAGAATGAATTGAAAACCGTGACAGACGATGAATACAGTATATTGACGTCACTTGGGTATATTTAGCTGCAATCATAAGCACATTGAACTTGAATTAAAAGCACTGTTCAATTAAATCACATCGGCTAGACTTCACTATTCCCTTATAAACAAAGTGAAGCAACGATAGGCGACTAAATTTCGGCAACGACCTCATTGCAGTAATAAACAACATACAGGCTAAATGCAATTTCGTTACCAACCTTTAATTTATTTGTTGTTTATCTTCCATTTTTGCCTGCAAAAGGTCAAAATTAGCGGTTACTCATTTCAATTATTCACTACTTAGGAATCATCATGCTCGAAACCGTAGCGTTGCTCATCGTCGGTCTTGTATTACTTGTTTGGAGTGCCGATAAACTTGTTTTTGGCTCTGCTGCTCTTGCTCGTAACGTTGGTATATCGCCTTTGGTCATCGGTATGACTATTCTTGCCATGGGCTCGTCTGCACCTGAAATGATGGTGTCCGCCACGGCCGCATGGGAAGGAAAAACTGACACGGCTGTCGGTAATGTACTAGGCTCGAACATTGCTAACATCGCATTAATCCTAGGTATCACCGCACTAATTAAACCACTATCAATCAGCTCGGCAGTGATTCGCCGTGAGCTTCCTCTCATGATAGCGGTTACCGTTTTAGCTGGCATTTTGCTTTGGGATAACCACTTAGGTTTCTACGAGGGTGTGCTGCTGTTTGTTCTATTTGGTGGATTCCTTTACGCCATGTTGCAGATCAGCCGTAAAGAACAAAAAGCGGGTGACGTATTAATTGAAGAGCAAGAAGCCGAAATTCCAGAAGGCGTGAGCAATCCAAAAGCGATTATGTGGGTGGTTATCGGCCTGATTCTGCTGCCTATCGCTGCCAGCATGTTGGTTGATAATGCCGTTATCATCGCGAAATTTTTCGGCATGAGTGACCTTGTGATTGGTCTTACGATCATCGCGGTGGGTACGAGCTTACCTGAACTTGCAGCGTCATTGGCTGGCGTTTTAAAAGGCGAAGATGACATGGCTGTCGGCAATATCATCGGCTCAAACGTATTTAATATCTTGGCCGTAATGGGACTTCCAGGCATTATCAACCCATCGGTGCTAAGTGAGTACGCTATGGGGCGCGACTTCTGGGTTATGTTGGGTGTTTCTCTGCTTTTGGTTGCGATGTGCTTGGGTAAATCTCGTAGCATTAACCGAATTGAAGGCAGCATTTTAGTCGTATGTTTCTTGGGTTACCAAGGCTATCTACTAATGAACATGGCCGCTTAATAACATAATAATTAAAGACCAATTGGAGCCCTGAGATGTCTAATCAATTTGATTTTCGCGCTGCTGCAAAACAAGTTCTTGATATCGAAATAGCTGGTTTACAACAGCTGAGCCAGTACTTTAATGCGCAATTTGAACAAGCCTGCGAATTGATTCTATCCAACAGCGGTAAAGTTGTTGTGATGGGGATGGGCAAGTCAGGCCATGTTGGCAACAAAATTGCTGCAACGCTCGCAAGCACTGGTACATCGGCGTTTTTCGTTCATCCAGGCGAAGCCGCTCATGGTGACCTTGGAATGATCAGCGCTGGTGATATTGTTATCGCGATATCTAATTCTGGTGAGTCACATGAGATTTTGTCTCTATTTCCCGTATTAAAACGCCTCAATATCAAAATCATTAGCATGACTGGTAAGCCTGATTCCAACATGGCTAAACTGTCTGATCTGCACCTGCAAATCACGGTGCCAAAGGAAGCTTGCCCACTTGGACTCGCACCAACGACAAGTACCACCGCTACCTTAGTGATGGGGGATGCGCTAGCTGTAGCTCTACTTCAAGCTCGTGGTTTCTCAGCTGAAGACTTCGCACTGTCACACCCTGGCGGCACTTTAGGGAGAAAACTGCTGCTTAAGCTGTCTGATATTATGCACTTTGGCAACAAACTGCCCAAAGTGGCTCCCGATGCGCTGATTCGCGATGCGCTTCTTGAGATTTCAGAGAAAGGATTGGGCATGACCGCAATCGTCGATGAACACGATGCTATGCTTGGTATATTCACCGATGGTGATTTACGCCGAACATTGGACAAACGAATTGATATCCACACAACGGCGATCGGAGAGGTGATGACACAAAACCCAACCGTCGCACACCCAGATATGCTGGCCGTTGAGGGATTAAATTTAATGCAAGATAAAAACATCAACGCACTGCTTTTGTGTGACAACAACAAGATTGTTGGTGCTTTAAATATGCATGACTTATTGAAAGCTGGCGTGATGTAATATCCGTCATACAGCAAACTTAAATGATCTATTTATCAGATTAAGGCAATGGTCAGGGAAGTACTGAGCTAAGATAAAGGCCTTTATTTTATGAGTTTTACTCGCCTTATATACTTGCTCTTGCTCTTCGTTGTCGCTTGGTGTGGCTATTATTTGCTCACTCCAAAAGGCCATGAAGGTATGCAAGTAGCACCCGATTTAGAACTGCCCATGTTCAGTGGTACTGGACTGGAAAATATTACTTATGGTGAAGATGGTGTCCGCAGTTACATCATTCGCTCCACGAATTTGGATCACTATGCCAAAAGTGGTGACACGATTTTCAACCAACCAACCTTGTTGGTTTACCGAGAAGGGAATGTCATCGAGTGGAAGGTGACTGCGACAAAAGCAGTACTAGATGAAGACCAGATCTTGACGCTATATGACGAGGTCTTAATGAAAAATCTATTACCAGGTGCCAGTTTTGATACCATGGTAACGGACAAACTGGTCATCAATCTAACCAATCGTGATTTTAAAGCCGATCAACAAGTGATGTTGGTTGGACCTCAATTTGAAACTACTGGAGGCGCAATGCAAGGTAACTTGAAAAAGCATATCGCGACTCTAACAGATGAAGTTCAAGGTCGATATGAAACCGTTACACCTTAGCCTATTGGCGCTGATTTTAGCTGCGCCGCAAGCGTTAGCATTAAAATCGGACACTCAACAACCGGTTTACATTAACTCTAACACCCAACTGGTGGACATGAAGAGTAATCAGGTGACTTTTGAAGGCAATGTCTCTCTTAAGCAAGGTAGTATTAATATTGATGCGAATAAAATCGTCGTAACTCGCGATGCAAAAACGCAGTCAATTAAACAGATTCAGGCTTTTGGCAAACCAGCCACCTTCTCTCAGCTAATGGATGATGGCAAAACTTTAAGCGGTCAAGCCGAAGAGTTAGATTACCGCATCTCTACTGACGAACTGACAATGAAGGGCCAAGCGCAACTCGCTCAAGATGGTAACACCATCAATGGCGCCTCAATCCGTTACCAAATTGGCAAACAGAAATTGGTTGCTGATAGCTCAAAAAACGAGCGCGTGACCACCATTTTGCAACCTAATCAGATCGAGAAGTAATATGGCGGTACTAAGCGCAAAAAACTTGGCAAAAAGCTACAAAAAGCGCAAAGTGGTTACTGATGTAAGCTTAGAGGTTGAGTCCGGTCAGATCGTAGGACTTTTAGGCCCTAACGGGGCAGGTAAAACCACATCCTTCTATATGATCGTAGGTCTTGTACCCCGTGACGAAGGCACTATTACTATTGATGATCAAGATATTAGTATTTTGCCAATGCACAGTCGTTCTCGTATGGGTATCGGCTATCTGCCACAAGAGGCGTCTATCTTCCGTAAACTCTCAGTAGAAGACAACATCATGGCTGTACTAGAGACGCGCCAAGAACTCACACATGAAGAACGCCAAGATAAGCTAGAAGATTTATTGGAAGAGTTCCACATACAGCACATACGAACCAGTGCGGGTATGGCACTATCTGGTGGTGAGCGTCGACGTGTCGAAATCGCGCGCGCTCTAGCCGCAAATCCACAATTCATTCTGTTGGATGAACCGTTTGCGGGTGTAGACCCGATTTCTGTAAACGATATCAAAAAGATCATCGAACACCTGCGTGATCGTGGCCTTGGTGTGCTAATCACCGACCACAATGTTCGTGAAACCCTAGACGTCTGTGAAAAAGCTTACATTGTCAGTCAAGGACACCTCATTGCTTCAGGAACTCCGGATGAAGTTCTCAATAATGAGCAAGTGAAACAAGTTTATCTCGGCGAACAATTCCGTCTATGATTACATTAGGAACGGTAAGATTCTGAGCATTACAAGGTAAGTAACACTGAATGAAACCTTCATTACAACTCAAGCTAGGTCAACAGTTAGCCATGACGCCACAGCTGCAACAAGCCATTCGTTTGTTGCAACTGTCTACACTCGATCTTCAACAAGAAATTCAAGATGCACTGGATTCCAACCCTCTGCTGGAAGTTGAAGAAGGTCAAGAAGAACCTCTAGCCAATGGTGAAGACAAATCCGGACTGAATACGTCTGACGACAGTGCGAGCGATACCTCTGAAACAGATCTTCCAGACAGCTCTGACATCATCGAAAAGTCAGAAATCAGCTCAGAGCTGGAAATCGATACGACTTGGGATGATGTCTACAGTGCGAACACTGGCAGTACTGGCCTAGCTCTTGATGACGACATGCCGATTTACCAAGGTGAAACCACTGAGTCTCTACACGATTACTTAATGTGGCAACTGGATCTTACCCCCTTTAGTGAAACTGACCGAACGATTGCTCTTACCATTATCGATGCTATTGACGATTACGGCTACCTTACGCTTTCTCCGGAAGAAATTCACGAGAGCTTTGATAACGAAGAAATTGAGCTCGATGAAATCGAAGCCGTTCGCAAGCGAATTCAACAATTTGATCCTCTTGGTGTTGCATCAAGCAACCTACAAGAGTGCTTATTGCTGCAATTGGCCACTTTTCCTGAAGATACCCCATGGTTAGCCGAAGCGAAGATGGTACTTGCCGATCACATCGACCAGCTAGGCAATCGTGATTACAAACTCGTTATCAAAGAAAGTAAGCTGAAAGAAACCGAGTTACGTGAAGTGTTGAAGTTAATTCAGCAACTTGATCCTCGCCCTGGCAGTCGCATTACCTCTGATGAGACCGAGTACGTCATTCCTGATGTCTCTGTCTTTAAAGAGCATGGCAAATGGACAGTTTCGATTAACCCTGACAGCATGCCAAAATTGAAGGTAAATCAACAATATGCACAGCTAAGCAAAGGCAGTAGCGCAGATAGCCAGTATATTCGCAGCAATTTGCAAGAGGCAAAGTGGTTAATAAAGAGTCTAGAAAGCAGAAACGAGACACTTCTCAAAGTTGCACGATGTATTGTTGAACATCAGCAAGATTTCTTCGAGTATGGTGAAGAAGCCATGAAGCCAATGGTATTAAACGATGTTGCTTTGGCGGTAGAAATGCATGAATCCACAATTTCTCGTGTTACCACACAGAAGTTCATGCACACACCACGTGGCATATTTGAATTGAAGTACTTCTTCTCCAGTCATGTCAGTACTGACAATGGGGGAGAATGTTCGTCCACAGCAATTCGTGCTCTCATCAAGAAACTGGTCGCAGCGGAGAATACTGCCAAACCACTTAGTGACAGCAAGATTGCTACTCTTCTGGCTGATCAAGGGATTCAAGTCGCAAGACGAACCATAGCGAAATATCGCGAATCCTTGGGTATTGCCCCTTCAAGTCAGCGTAAACGCCTACTTTAAGGCACCAACTGAAAAGGAAAGTCTATGCTAATCAATATTCAAGGCCATCACGTTGATCTTACCGATTCAATGCAAGACTATGTTCAAACAAAGTTTCAGAAGCTCGAAAGGTTCTTCGACCATATCAATCAAGTTCACGTTGTACTAAAAGTTGAAAAACTTCAGCAAATCGCGGAAGCTACGCTCCACGTAAATCAGGGCGAAATCCATGCGTCAGCCGATGACGAAAATATGTATGCAGCGATTGACTCGCTGGTGGATAAGTTAGTTCGCCAACTTAACAAGCACAAAGAAAAATTAAACAGTCATTAATCATGCAACTTAGCGAGATACTGTCATTGGACTGCACGAAAAGTGCAGTCCATTGTACGAGTAAAAAACGTGCCCTGGAAATGATCAGCCAAATCGTGGCTGAAAGTACGGGTCAAGATTCAACAGAGCTGTTTGAGTGTATGCTAAACAGAGAAAAAATGGGCAGTACAGGTATCGGTAACGGTATCGCTATTCCTCATGCCAGAATGCCATCCAGCGACAAAGCCATCGCCGTGCTACTACAATGTGACGAAGCGATTGAATTTGATGCTATCGACAACCGTCCCGTCGATCTTCTTTTCGCTCTTCTCGTACCAGAAGAGCAATGCAAAGAGCACCTCAAGACTTTATCCTCCATGGCAGAGCGTCTGAGCAACAAGCAAGTGTTAAAAATGCTGCGCAATGCTCAGAGTGATGAAGAACTCTACGACATTATGATTCATCAGTAATCAAGGCGATCATCATGCGATTAATCGTAGTCAGTGGGCACTCTGGTGCTGGTAAAAGTGTTGCCCTGCGTGTACTTGAGGATATGGGTTATTACTGCGTAGACAATCTACCGGTTAATTTGCTTGATGCATTTGTTCAGTCCACTGCCGGCAGTAAACAAAACGTCGCTGTAAGTATTGATATCCGTAATATCCCTAAGAAACTCAAAGAACTAAACGCAACGTTAGAAAAGCTCAAAGCGGAACTCGACGTGACGGTGCTGTTCTTAGATGCAAACAAAGAAACGTTACTCAAACGCTACAGCGAAACACGCCGGATTCACCCACTTTCACTTGACGGTCAATCCCTCTCTTTGGATCAGGCGATCGAGCTTGAGCAGAACATTTTGATGCCACTAAAAGCCCATGCCGATCTCGTGCTCAATAGCAGCGGTCAATCGCTGCATGACTTGAGCGAGACCGTGCGTATGCGTGTTGAAGGGCGTGAACGCAAAGACCTCGTCATGGTGTTTGAGTCATTTGGCTTCAAATTTGGTCTACCATCAGATGCGGATTACGTATTTGACGTTCGCTTTTTACCAAACCCGCACTGGGAACCTGCACTGCGTCCATTTACAGGATTAGATGCCCCTATTGCTGCCTTTTTAGAACAACATCAACCGGTTCTTGAGCTCAAAAAGCAAATTGAAAGTTTTATTGAGACATGGTTACCGATGTTAGAGAAAAACAACCGCAGCTACCTAACGGTTGCGATTGGCTGTACAGGGGGTAAACATCGCTCGGTATATCTAACACAAAAAATTGGTGAATACTTCGCAGAAAAAGGGCATCAAGTGCAAATTCGCCACACTTCATTGGAAAAAAACGTTAAGGAATAACGGTGGAATTAAGTCGTAAAGTATTGATCCAAAATCGCTTAGGCTTACATGCTCGCGCAGCCATTAAGTTAGTTGAACTGGCACAAAGTTTTGATGCCGTCGTTACTATCAACAACGAAGAGGATACAACGGCGACCGCAGACAGCGTGATGGGCCTGCTAATGCTCGAATCCGCTCAAGGACAATATGTTACTATCCACGCCACTGGCGAACAGTCAGAGCAAGCCCTCAATGCAGTTTGTCACCTGATCGAAGACAAATTTGAAGAAAGCGAGTGATTCACTCGCTTTGCTCACATCTGCACACATCCCTTCTCATCCCTAGCCTCCCATCAACAAATAATTTTGTCTACTTTCATAAGTTGTTATTAAAAGGTGCCTAGAATTAAGATACTATTCAACGCATTGTAAATATCAGGAATTGGGAGGAATGAATGGCAGAGCAAATAGAATTCGACCAAGCTCACCAAGCCCTCCAAGAAGTCACAGAAGCACTAGAGAATGGCCGCTTCGTCCATGTTCGTCGTCAACTACAGGACATGGAACCTGAGGATATCGCGCACCTTTTAGAAGCATCTCCGCGTAAAAGTCGTGAAGTACTATGGCAGCTGACCGATCCGGAAGACTACGGTGAGATCCTCGATGAACTGAACGAAGACGTAAAAGACAGTCTGGTGTCAAAAATGGCCCCTGAAGCGCTGGCAGAAGCGACAGAAGGCATGGACACCGATGACGTGGCTTACGTACTACGGAGCTTGCCAGATACGCTATCGCGTGAAGTCCTATCACAAATGGACTCTGACGACCGCCTACGCGTCGAGACCGCCCTATCCTACCCTGAGGATTCCGCTGGCGGATTGATGAATACCGATGTCATCACCATTCGTGGTGACGTCGACGTCGACGTCGTCCTGCGTTACTTGCGCATGAAAGGCGAACTGCCTGAAGCAACCGACGCGCTTTACGTCATTGACGATGAGAACAAGCTGATCGGTGAACTGCCAATCACCACACTGATCACCACTCAACCTGATGTAAAAGTCAGAGATGTGATGGAAGATGTAGACGACGCCATCACGGTAGACACCAGTGACTCTGATGTGGCAAGCCTATTTGAACGTCGTAACTGGGTTTCAGCGCCAGTCGTGGATGAAAATCAGCACCTCGTTGGCCGTATCACCATCGATGACGTGGTCGACGTTATTCGAGAAGACGCAGAACACTCAATGATGAGTATGGCGGGTATGGATGACGACGAAGATACCTTCGCCCCAGTGTTTAAATCGGCACGTAAACGTAGTGTCTGGTTAGGCGCCAACGTGCTTGCCGCACTGGCAGCGGCATCCGTGTCGAACATGTTCGAAGCCACGCTCGATCAAATGGCCGCAATCGCTGTCTTAATGACCATTGTGCCATCGATGGGCGGTGTTGCGGGGAACCAAACGGTTGCACTGGTCATTCGTGGCCTTGCACTTGGCCATATCGGTGACGCCAACAAACGCGAACTATTGATGAAAGAAGCCGCCATCGGCTTACTCAATGGCATCATGTGGGCACTGATCATCGGTGGTATCGTTATCGTGTGGAAAGGTAACTGGATGCTCGGTGGTATTATCTCAGCCGCCATGTTAACCAACTTGCTGGTCGCAGGTATTGCTGGGGTAAGTATTCCTATTTTGCTTAAGAAGATGAACATCGATCCAGCACTAGCGGGAGGGATGGCATTAACCACGGTCACCGATGTGATCGGTTTGTCCGTCTTCCTTGGCCTGGCAACCCTAGCGATCTGACTCAGGGCTAGGACGCTTAAAAACAAAAAAAAGCCTGATGAACACATCAGGCTTTTTCACATCTATTGGCTAGAAAAGCTTACTCCCCCGCCACCTTCATGGTATCAAGCAAGATAGACCCCGTCTGGATTTGTGAGCGGGTCTCCACATCACTACCCACTGCAACAATCTTGTTGAACATCTCTTTCAGGTTGCCAGCAATCGTGATCTCGGATACTGGATATTGGATGACACCATTCTCTACCCAAAAACCCGCAGCACCACGTGAATAATCACCGGTCACCACGTTCACGCCTTGACCCATGGTTTCTGTTACCAGTAGACCAGTGCCCAGCTCTTTCAGCATTTGCTCGAAGTTTTGACCCGTAGACTTCACATTCCAGTTATGAATACCACCAGCGTGACCCGTTGGGTCCATCTTCATCTTGCGAGCAGCGTAGCTAGTTAGTAAGTAAGTCGCCAAAACACCATCAGTGATGATTTCACTGTCTTGTGTGTATACGCCTTCACTGTCAAATGGGCTTGAAGCCAAGCCGCGCAGCACGTGCGGACGCTCTGAGATATTGAACCACTCCGGCAGCACTTGCTTGCCAAGGTGATCAAGCAGGAAAGAGGATTTACGGTACAAGTTACCACCGCTAATCGCCATCACTAGATGACCAATCAAGCCCGTCGCTACATCAGCGGCAAACATCACAGGGTACTTACCCGTTTTTAGCTTTTGCGCATCGAGGCGGCTGATGGTTTTTTCCGCCGCTTTACGGCCAACCGTCTCTGGTGTCCAAAGATCATCACGGTGACGTGCTACGGTGTAGCTGTAATCACGTTCCATCTCGCCATTTTTACCCACGCCAATCACACAGCAACTAGTGCTGTGACGACTTGACGCGTAACTTGCTAGCAAGCCATGGCTGTTACCATAGACTTTTACGCCGTAGTGGCTGTCGTAACTGGCACCATCACTTTGCTTAATCGCTTCACTGTAGTTCAGTGCTTCTTTTTCAGCCGCAATCGCTACTTCTGCTGCATAATCTGGATTGGGAGCGTCTGGATGGAACAGGTCTAGGTCCGGAATGTCTTTGACCATGAACTCTTTTGCCGCAGGGCCTGCAAATGGGTCTTCTGATGTGTATTGAGCAATGTCTAATGCCGCTAACACGGTTTGCTTAATTGCGGCTTCGCTCAAGTCTGATGTGGAAGCACTGCCTTTGCGTTGGCCACGGTAGACGGTGATGCCAAGTGCACCATCGCTGTTGAACTCAACATTTTCTACATCGCCCATGCGAGTGGAAACACTCAAGCCTGTGCTTTTTGTAATTGCGACTTCAGCGGCATCAGACTTCGCTGCAGCGATCTCCAACGCCCTTGCGACGGCTTGTTCTAGCTCGGTTCGTTGCTCGGCAACCTGCTGTTTAATATCCATTGTCTTTCACATCATGTATTCGATGTACAATAGAATAACAAGAATTTCGCTTTCTCCCCACGATTCTTGTTAAAATAGTCATAATATTAATCAGAACACAGGCAACTGAAATGGCACGTAAGAATCAAAAAGCGCCATGGGAACCAGAAGAAGAGATCATCTGGGTAAGTAAATCCGAGATGAAGCGCGACATGGAAGAGCTGCAAAAGCTTGGTGAAGAGCTAGTCGGTCTTAAGCCATCGACATTAGAAAAGTTCCCAATGAGCGAAGATCTGCGAGAAGCAATTGCGGATGCACAACGCTTTAAAAACGAAGCTCGCCGTCGTCAATTGCAACGTATCGGTAAATTGATGCGCTATGAAGATCCAGAGCCAATCCAAGCGGCTCTGGACAAAGTTCGCAACAAGCACTCGCAAGCAACAGCCGTACTGCACAAGCTAGAAGTGCTACGAGATCGTGTAGTAGAAGAAGGTGATAAGGCAATTGATGATGTGGTAGATCTGTACCCAACTGCAGACCGTCAACGCCTTCGTCAACTTGCGCGTCAAGCAGCGAAAGAGAAGAAAGCCGGCAAGCCAGCAAAGTCTTACCGTGAAATCTTCCAAATTCTAAAAGCGCTGAACGAAGAAGAAGTTTAATTCTACTCCGTTTAACAGCAAAAAAAGCAGACCTCACTTGAGGTCTGCTTTTTATTACTTCCAAGCGATACACACATCAGGTTAAGCGATTGAACCTTTCGCCCCGCTCAAACGCATTAATATTCTCGATTAAGATTTCAGCCAAACGCTGGAGAGAAGAATCGCTCCCCCATGCAACATGTGGTGTGAGCAACAAATTCGGCAAGTGCATATTGGCGAGCAGTGGATTCGTTTCATCGGCGGGCTCCTGAGTAAATACGTCCACACCTGCGGCGGCAATCTCCTCTTCTTTCAGCGCATCCACCAACGCTAACTCATCCACCAGACCACCGCGCCCCGTATTGATCAAAATCGCCGTCGACTTCATTTTCTGCAATTCAACCGTGCTGATTAGGTGATAAGTATCGTCATTCAATGGGCAATGCAGCGTAATCGCATCGGACTGCTTGAGTACCTCATCAAACTCGGTGTACCCCTCTCGACACTCACTCACGCCTTTGTGCTCGGCAAACAATACCTTCATACCGACTGCCTGTGCCAACTGAGCGGTTGCTTGACCTAATGCACCACCGCCAATCACACCGAGTGTGCTGCCTGCGATATCACCAATAGGATGAGTAAAAAAACAAAACTGCTTATTGCGTTGCCACTCTCCTGCGGCAATATCTTGGTGGTAACCAAATAAATTACGGCGCAACGCAAACAACATGGCGATAACATGCTCTGGTACAGATCGAGTCGCATAACCACGTACGTTAGCCACCGCGATATCACGCTCCGCACAATAGTGCACATCGACGTTATTAAATCCTGTCGCGGCTACGGCGATCATTTTGATATTCGGCAATTGGGTAAGAATGGTTTGATCGAGCACCACCTTGTTGCTAATAACGATGTGTGCATCCGCAAGGCGTTCAGTGACTTGCTGTGGTGAGGTGTACTCATATTCTACCCATTGGTGAGCAAAGCTAGGGCGTGGTATCTGAATATGAGCAGGGATGGTCGCACGGTCAAGAAAGACCACTTTAGGCAGTGACATAACAGCTCCTTGTTCACTGCCTGAGGATTAATTTATGAGCGAGGCAGTGTTTTATAATCAGGTAATTTACGCGCTGGGTCGAAATAGTCAAAGATCATCTCTTCCGCTTCAGGATAAAAATCACAAGGAACAAAAATGCTACGCAGCCAATCGCTCTTTGGGTGGTAGAAACTCAGTTCTGAGGCGTGTAATTCAAGACGCTCTGAGAACGCTTTCGCCTCTTCCGTTGCATAGAACTCATCACCGACAATCGGATGCCCTAGCGCCTGCATATGGACACGCAGCTGGTGTGAACGGCCCGTGATTGGCAATAATCGCACAATGGTCGTTTTCGAACCGTCTTCATGTTCTTCTAACTTCGCCACCTGAAATAGGGTTTTCGATGGCTTACCGTCGTCAAAGCACACCTTTTGTAATGGGCGGTTCGGCCAATCACAAATCAGCGGCAGATCGATCTCGCCTTCTTGCTGATCAATGTGTCCCCAAACGCGCGCATAATAAATTTTGTGGGTTAGACGAAATTGGAACTGCTTTTTCAATGCGCTCTCAGCACGTTTGTTTTTCGCAAGAACCATCAAGCCAGAAGTCGACATATCCAAGCGATGCACCACCTGGATCTCTGGATACTGCTCCTGAAGACGACTCCACATGCTGTCGTGGTGTTCAGCAAGACGTCCCGGCACAGATAGCAAACCTGATGGCTTATTCACAGCTAAGATATGATCGTCCTCAAACACGATATCGGTCCAAGGATCAGTCGGTGGATTGTATTCAAGCATTGCCATCAGTGTGCTCTCAAAATATAGAAAAGAAGGCTATTTTAATACGAAAACGACTCCCGTAAAGGAGCCGTTTTTTATTATCAAGTTTTTAGATAAAAACCAATCAGTTGTGGCTTACCACGATTAAACGCAATGAATCGAGCTGCACTTGAGCTTGGTTAATGTAACCGGTAAGCTCTTTAATTTGCGCTTCGATTGCTTCAATTTCTTCATCACGGATATTCGGGTTCACGGCTTTCAGCGCTTGCAGACGTTCTAGCTCTGCATTCAAGCTGTGCTGCATCTCTTGATGCGCTTGCTGACGCACTTCTTCCACTTGCTTTTCAACCTGCGCATCACCCGCTTCGATTAGGTTGTGAATATCTTTCTGTACTGATGTCACTAGCTTGCTACCTAGGTGACGATTTACAGGGCTCAGTTGACGGTTGAAGCCTTCAAACTCCACTTGAGAAGAGAGATCATTACCACGAGCATCCATCATCAGACGAATTGGCGTCTTTGGTAAGAAACGAGCAATACCACTACGCTTCGGTGCTTGCGCATCCACTGCATAAATTAGCTCAAGTAAAATTGTTCCGACTGGCAGCGCTTTATTCTTCAGTAGTGAAACCGCCGACGTACCCACCCCTTCACTCATCAGAAGATCGATACCGCCTTGGATCATTGGGTGTTCCCAACTGATAAAGTGCATATCTTCACGAGAGAGTGCCGTGTCACGATCAAAGGTAATCGTCGCCCCTTCGTACGGAAGGCCTGGGTAACTTGGGACCATCATGTGCTCAGATGGGGTGACCACTAGCGCATTTTCGCCTTTATCGTCTTGATTCAGGCCAATAGTGTCGAACAGAGACAGTGCGAATGTCACTAGGTTCGTATCGCCATCTGTGGATGATATTTTCTCAACGATTTGCAGTGCTTTCTCGCCACCGTTTGAATGCATCTCTAGCAAACGGTCACGGCCTTGCTCAAGCTGTGATTTCAACTCTTTGTTCAGCTTCGCTGACTCTTCAATCACTTCATCAAGATTTGACGTATCACCAGACGCTAGCATCTCAATCAATGCATCTGAGTACTTGTCGTAAACTGCGCGACCAGTTGGGCAAGTTTCAGAGAACGCATTCAAACCTTCATCAAACCAACGCGCCAGGATTGCTTGTGACGTACCTTTTAGGTACGGTACATGAATATCGATATCACGCTTTTGACCAATACGGTCAAGACGGCCAATACGCTGCTCAAGCAAGTCTGGGTTAAACGGCAAATCGAACATCACTAGCTGGTTAGCAAATTGGAAGTTACGACCTTCTGAGCCGATTTCACTACAGATCAGAACCTGTGCGCCGCCCTCTTCTTGTGCGAAGTAAGCGGCCGCTTTATCACGCTCTAGGATAGACATGCCTTCGTGGAATACGGTGGCGCGGATACCTTCACGCTCACGCAGGGCTTGCTCAAGTTGCAAAGCCGTACTTGCACGAGACGCAATCACGAGTACTTTTTCGCTGCGTTTTTCTTTTACTTTCTCAAGCAACCAGTTCACGCGTGAGTCAAATTGCCACCAGCTTGAGTCATCACCTTCAAACTCTTGGAAGATCTCTTCTGGATACAGGTTTTTCATCGCCCGCGCTTCTGGTGACATCTTGCCACCAATCATGCCAGACACTCGCATTGACGTTGTGTACTGTGATGGGATGTCCATTGGCATTAAATGCACATTACGGGTCGGGAAGCCTTTAATTGCCGCGCGCGTGTTACGGAATAGCACGCGACCTGTACCGTGACGATCCATTAGATTGTCGATAAGCTCTTGGCGTGCTGAGGCTTTTAAGTCTTCATCACTGTCGCTTTCGATAATGCGGAATAGCGGCTCAACATCTTGCTCAGAAAGCAGCTCCGTAATTTGGTTCTTCGCTTCGTCAGGCAGTTTCTCACCAGAGAATAGCGACGTAATTGCGTCGGCGACTGGCGCGTATTGCTCTTCTTCTTCGACAAAGGTGTCGTAATCGTAGAAACGGTCTGGATCCAGTAGACGCAGACGCGCAAAGTGGCTCTCACGACCTAATTGCTCCGGTGTTGCTGTTAGTAGTAACACGCCTGCTGTGCGCTCTGCTAAACCTTCAACCACTTGATACTCACGGCTTGGCTTGTCTTGGCTCCACTCAAGGTGGTGGGCTTCATCGACCACCAATAGGTCCCACTCGCCTTCTCGTGCTTGTTCAAAGCGCTTGCGGCTTTTACGTAGGAAGTCTAAAGAACACAGTACATATTGCTGCGTATCAAATGGGTTCTCTGCTTCTGCGAACGCTTCAATACAACGCTCTTCATCAAAGATTGAGAAGTGCAGGTTGAAACGACGCATCATCTCTACTAGCCATTGGTGCTGAAGTGTCTCAGGTACGACAATCAGAATGCGCTCGGCACGGCCAGACAGCACTTGCTGGTGGATGATCATGCCTGCTTCAATGGTTTTACCAAGACCTACTTCATCCGCAAGTAGTACACGTGGTGCATAACGGCGACCGACTTCGTGAGCAATGTAAAGCTGATGAGGAATCAAACCCGCTCGCATGCCACACAAGCCACGCATTGGACTCTTATGCTGCTCGAACTGGTTTTTCAATGCACGGTAACGCAAAACAAAGTTGTCCATACGGTCAATCTGACCTGCGTACAACTTATCTTGAGGCTTGTTAAAACGGATATGATTGCTTAGAAAAATCTCACGTAAAATAACCGCGGTTTCTTGTGTATCTTCACGAGTACCAAAATAAGTATATAAACCTTCATCTTCCAGTACTTCTTCAACTTTCAGTGACCAACCTTCTTGGCAATCGATGACATCACCGACGTTAAACGTTACTCGGGTAACTGGCGCCTCGTTACGTGCGTAAACTCGGTTTTCCTCTGATGCGGCAAACATCAATGTCACAGTACGAGCATCCATTGCTACTACGGTACCTAAACCTAAATCACTTTCCGTATCGCTAATCCAGCGCTGCCCCAAAGCAAATGTCATGTATTGACTACCTCGTTGTTGATTCTTGTTTGTCTACTCATGCCCGGTGGCATGGGTAATAGTTTAGAACTGATTCTGGCTTCTGCTATACCAATTATGCTTGCCATGCCACTTTTAACTGAAGATATTCAATTCAGCTCAACATGATAATTTGGACTTAGCCCATGTGCAGAAAAAGGTCGGTAATCTTACTTGATGCTGTGATATAGGTCACGCTGAAACGCCCCGAAGCACAAACTTTTTTTTCTGAACTCAGAATGCAATCAAATTGTAAAAAACTCATGGCAATTATTGAGTTGTAACAAGTAAATATTACGTATACTTGTTGTGAGGAGCACTCAAAAGCATTGCGTATAATTTGAGTGTACAACTACACGATTAGGATCAACACGGGTTTGCAATAAGTTGTCTTGCTACTCAGTTGCGCACTAACCGACATAGCTCGACGACCTCTATTGCAAGCAATCAGAGTTAAGATTTTTACCTACTTAACTTTCTGCAGCATAGCCGCGCTTGCGGCAAGGAGACGCTATGGGCGATACCGATCGGAAACTGTTTGTACTCGACACCAATATCCTTCTTCATGAACCCTTCGCCATCTATTCTTTCCAAGAGCACGATGTCGTCATCCCTATGACGGTATTGGAAGAACTCGACCGCATTAAAGACAGCAAACGCGATGTAGCACGAGATGCGCGCGTTGCGATTCGTGCTTTAGAAAACTTATTCAGAGACACGACACCAGACGAAATATCAGAGGGTATTCCGGTCTCCAAAGAAAAACCAACTCAAGGAACCATTTCTATTTTGGCGGACTTCGAATTGCAGGAAACCGTCAAAGCCTTCGCCGACAAAGCCGGTGACAATCGCATCCTCAATGCGGTGCTTTATCTACAAAACAAACGCGCACCACGTGAAGTCGTGCTCGTCACCAAAGACATCAATATGCGCTTACGCGCCAAAGGCGCTGGCGTTCGCTTTGTTGAAGACTATCGCACCGATCAACTGATTGATGATATTCAATACCTGACCAAAGGCTTCCAACAGCGTGAAGGAGATTTCTGGAGTGGCGTTGATGAAGTAGAAAGCTATGCTCTGGGCGGAAAAACGTTCCACAAACTCAATCGCGAACCATTTGAGCCGACTTTCATTAACCAATACATGATGGATGAAAATAGTGACTTTGTCGGTCGCGTAGAAAGCATCGATGAAGAGAAGATCACACTGCTTGACCTCAGCCGTGAGCGCATGATGCACCGTCGCGCTTGGGACATCACACCCAAAAATATCTATCAAGGCATGGCGATGGATGCCCTACTCGATCCAGAGATTGACTTGGTGATTCTGACCGGTGCCGCTGGTAGTGGTAAAACCTTGTTGGCGATGGCTGCAGCACTGGAGCAAACCATTGAAAAAGGGATGTTCGATAAGATCATTGTGACACGTAATACGCCAGATATTGGCGAATCCATCGGTTTCTTACCCGGATCAGAAGAAGAGAAAATGATGCCGTGGTTGGCAGCCGTAACAGATACACTGGAAGCGCTGCACAAGCACGACCATTGTACTGAAGGCTCGATGAAGTACATCTGCGATAAAGCCAACATTCAGTTTAAGTCGATTAACTTTATGCGTGGTCGCTCTATCCAGAATGCATTTGTCCTGCTCGATGAGTGTCAGAACTTAACCGCTTCACAAATCAAAACCATCATCACCCGCTGTGGTGAGGGGACGAAGATTGTGTGTTCGGGTAACTTGGCACAGATTGACTCCCATTACCTCACACCAGTCACGTCTGGATTGACTTATATGGTTGAACGCTTCAAGAACTTTGAAGGCAGCGCCAATATTCACCTCAATGGCGTAGTACGTAGTCGCTTGGCAGAGTTTGCCGAAGAAAACCTGTAGCGCTCCGTATTCCCATAACAAAAGAGCGCTCTATGAGCGCTCTATTTCATCCACTTATCGAGTCACTTACTCTGTACCACCAACCGTGATGGAGTCAAGCTTCAACGTAGGCTGGCCTACACCAACCGGCACACTTTGCCCGGCTTTGCCACAAACACCAACACCTCTGTCAATACTTAGGTCATTGCCCACCATTGAGACCTGCTGCATCGCTTCGATACCAGATCCGATCAATGTTGCACCTTTTACTGGGCGAGTGATCTTGCCATTCTCAATCAAGTACGCTTCTGACGTAGAGAATACGAACTTACCTGATGTGATATCGACCTGACCGCCACCAAAGTTGGGCGCGTACAAACCTTTCTTCACGGTTGAGATGATCTCTTCCGGCGAGTGCTCACCCGGTAGCATGTAAGTATTGGTCATACGCGGCATTGGTAGGTGCGCGTAAGATTCACGACGACCATTACCCGTTGGGTTCTCACCCATTAATCGCGCGTTTAGCTTGTCCTGCATGTAGCCTTTTAGCACACCGTTTTCGATGAGCGTATTGTACTGACCATTTACCCCTTCATCGTCCACATTCAATGAACCACGTAGGTCTTTCAACGTACCGTCATCAACGATGGTGCATAATGGCGATGTTACTTGTTGGCCTAGCTTGCCAGAGAAGACTGAAGACTCTTTACGGTTGAAGTCACCTTCCAAGCCGTGACCAACCGCTTCATGCAAAAGAACACCTGGCCAGCCAGAGCCTAATACGACAGGCATCATACCCGCAGGCGCAGCTTCCGCTTCTAAATTCACTAGCGCCATGCGGATGGCTTCATCTGCAAATTGGAAGGCTTGTTTCACGCCGCCCGTTTCAGACAGGAAGAAATCATAACCGAAACGACCACCGCCACCTGCGCTGCCGCGCTCACGACGATCGCCTTTTTCAGCGAGCACGCTGATCGACAGACGAACAAGAGGACGGATATCCCCCGCGTAAGTACCATCGGTTGCTGCCACAAGCATTTGCTCATGGACACCACTGATACTGATCGAGACTTCTTTGATCAGCGGCTCTTTGGTACGAATGTACGCATCAAGCGACATCAACAGTTCGGTTTTTTGCTGCTTTTCCCAGCTTGCTAGCGGGTTTACCGCATCATAATACGCTTGGTTAGCTGAACGCTTGAACGCTTGAACGTTGCCATTTTGGCCTTGCTGAGCGATACCACGTGCGGCAATGGCACTTTGCTTTAAACCTTCTAGATTAATTTGGTCTGAGTAAGCGAAACCGGTTTTTTCACCCGTTACAGCGCGCACACCAACACCACAATCAATGTTAAAAGAGCCATCTTTGATGATGCTGTCTTCTAGAACCAGAGACTCATGCCAGCTGGACTGAAAGTAAATGTCCGCATAATCGATCTGGCGTGTGGCAATTCTCGCGAGCGTATCAGCGATGTCTTGCTCTGTCAGACCGTTTGGGGCAAGGAGTGCCTGTTCTATTTGATTTATGCTCATAGTTAGCTCTTTAGTTTCCGTTTCAATTCATTTTGAAAGCGACTGTGTTGAGTCAGCGGCATATTCTGCCTTACTTGCTGGCTTTGTGACAAATCTATCTCTGTCACCAGCAATCCTACTTGCTCGTGAAGTTGCGCATGTATCTGTCCCCAGGGGTCAATAACCATCGAGTGTCCCCATGTTTGGCGTCCACATGGGTGAGTGCCAGTTTGCCCACTTGCTAAAATCCAGCATTGGGTTTCTATTGCACGCGCTCTCAGCAGTATTTCCCAGTGTGCTTTCCCCGTAACCGCAGTAAACGCCGCTGGTACGACAATAATGTCAGCTCCCGCTAAACGTAATGCTTTATACAACTCAGGAAAGCGCACATCGTAACAAATACTCAATCCAAGTGTGCCAATATTGGTTTCTGCTGTGACAATTTGAGCACCAGCCCGAAAGGTATCGGATTCACGATAGCGACCATGACCATCCGCTACTTCGACATCGAACATATGTAGCTTGTCGTAATGAGCAATGCACTCTCCCACTGGAGAAAAAACCAACGTGGTGGTCGTGACGCCTTGCTCAGTACAAATCGGCATACTGCCTAAAACCAAAGTCAATTGATTTTGTTTTGCTATATCAGATAAACGCTGTTGAATCGGACCATCACACAACACTTCTGCGTTATGGTGATACGCTTCGCGATTAGCAAACAGCGTTGCGTTTTCTGGTGTGAGTACCAACTTCACACCTTGCGCCGCTGCCAATGCGCACTGCTTGGCAATGAAGTCCAGATTCTCCTCTCGATCTGGACCTGACGTCATTTGTATGATGCCTACACGTTCCATGTTCTCTATTCCTTATACGCTAAGAAAACTAACTGCGTGATTATTTCGCTTCATCACGCAATTTTTCTGGCAATGTGTATTCACCTTTACTACGTGATATCTCTTTTACCGTTGGCGAATCAAGCCGGCCTTTTACTTCGTAGTTAACTTGGGTGAAAACTTCCACGACCGGAGAGATCACGGTCGAGATCGCCAACACATACAGCGCGGTTTGAGGTGCAACCGCAAATGCCGTCAACATTGGTAAACCAGAGGTAATATCTGGCGTAAAATTCACTTCTGCATCCACCAAACGAGCATTAATATCGGCCATACCTCGGATTTGCATCTCTCCAGCCAGTGCATCCATGACAATGTCATTGGTGACAAACACGCCATCTTGGATCTTGCCACTACCAGTGATGGAGTTAAATGCCATGCCTTTATCGAACACATCGGTGAAATCGAGCTGCATTTTGCGAATGATGGAGTCCAGACTGAACAAACCAAGCAGTCGCGCAGCACCGCTCACTTCGCTGATCACCCCTTTGCCAAATTCAGTCGATACGTTTCCTTGCAAACTTTGTGTTTTCATCGACCATGGTGCACCATCCCATTCCAAGTTCGCATTGATATCAAATGGCGCTCGCTGAATGCCAGAGGTAATGCCGAAACGCTCCATCAAATCGCTGTTGTTTTCACCTTGCAGTTTGATGGTTAGATTTGAGTGACTGCGCGCTTTGGTTAACTCCCACCAGCCATTCATATCAACGCGGCTTTGACCGCTACTGAAAGTGACGTTTTTCCACTCCAAACGATTATTTCGACGCTGTAAGTCCACATTCACCTGACCAACCTTGTAGCCTTGCAACCAGAAATCATCAATATTCAAGACGACATTTGGCATCTCACTATGGAGCTGGCGGTCAAAATCTGAAATCAATGGCGCAGCTTGATCTTCACTGGCAAACAGAGAATTCCTCTCTTCGGTAATCTGATCAAAGCCAGGGATGTACAAGTGCAGCCGCTCAAGAGAAACCGACAAGTCGTAAGGCTTAAGATAGTTCGCTTTACCTTTAATCTCCTGACTATCGACGTCAAACTGCCAGCTCAAGTTTTTCTTACGGGCATTCAGATTCACATCGTGAAACTCAATACCACCGAATTGAAGGTTTTTTACATCCATCTCAACGCGGGTTGGCAACGGAATCGTCGGCGTCTTCATGCTCGATAGGACAGATTCTGTGTTACTCGTCGGCACATTCATCAGATCAATCCATTGTTCAAGGCTGAGCTCATTCAAACGAATTGAAGCATCATGCCCAACGACCGGATTGACTTTGAATCCACCATTGCCAATCACAAGATTTGTCGCCGTCAATACTGGCACATCACCAGAAATATCGATTTCAGTCTGGTACTTCGCATTGGGAATTTGCAGCCGCGCAGAAATGCCTTGTTGATTGCCTAACGCCTGTAACTTGGCTTGGCCTTCCTCACCACGTTTTCTGCCTAACGGATAGGGGTAATCACTCATCAGTTGGCTCAACTGTGCTAACACATCCACTTGGTAAGTGAAGCCTACGTCGTTAAGCTGTAAGTCAATATCCATCTGCCACGGTGCATGACCAGAGACTAAACTCAACCAACGGTCACCTAAATAAGGTTTAAGCGGTCCAACCTCCCAGTCTCCAAGGGTATTGATCGCCACGTCATAGCCTTGCTCGGCATTTTCACCACGAAAGTCTAGCGAGATCGGCTGCTTCAGGAGCTCAGCAGAAAGGCCTGAGGCCATCACGATATCGTTATCGAAGGTGACTCGTCCAGTCGCGTTTTCTAACGTCATCGGCGGGGCATCGATATAGACTTGGTTGTTGTTTAAATCCGCATAGCCCCACACTCTTGCGTCTTTGTCTGAATCAAAAGGGATATTAAGCTGGAATTCGGAGTACACAGGCCCACTCACTTTCAGCGCAGTCAACGCAGCACCAACAGAGTCAACCAATGGCGTCGCCATCATGTAATCGCGAACTTCATTACCTAGCGCGCTTGCTTTGGCTTCGATTTCAATATGACCACCTTCTGCAAGATCAGGAATACGACCTGTAATGCGTTTCGCTTTTACGCCATTTAGGGTTGCAGATTTCGAGTCCAAATACATCGCATCGTTTTCGAACAGCAAGTCCAGCTGCAGATCAGTAATGGTCGGCCACGCGGTATCAAAGCTGAATTTGGCGTTTTTCAGTCCCACCCAAGCTTGGAACATGCCATTATGTTCTTTGTACGGAAAGTCACCCAATTCACCATACCAAAGTAGCTTCGCAGTATTAACTTTGCCACCTTGAATCGCCGTTGAAAGGTAGTCTGTCAGATCTTGTCCCAGCGCTGGAGTCGGTAAATACCGCCACGTTCCACCCGCATTGTAGAGATCCGCTTCGGCATAAAACGATAGAAATGGACTTTGATCTTGCGGAAAATCCAAACGAAACGCACCAAGCACCTGCAAATCAGGCGTTGCGGCGGTCACTTTGTCTGACCATAGACGCCAACCGTTTTCATCTTGCTGCCAAATGATGTCCACTTCACCTTGTTTGATATTCAATGGCGCTTGGAATACATCGCCATACGGGAAGACATCATCAATCACTGTGATGTGGGCCTTGGCCTGCTTTAAGTCACCAAACAGTGTCCCCTGCACATGATGAAAGCCCGGCAGCAGCTCCCACTGAGCCATGCCTAGCTGGTCAAGCTCGACCGAATAGCGCAATGTATCTACACTGCCGTTCATCGACAAACGAATATCTTCCACTCGCCCTTTTGGTGCTAATTTATTGAGTAGTTCGCTAGTGGATTCCGACTGTGGCGCTAACTTGATTAATGGAGTCAGTGCTTCAATGTCAAGCAGAGAGAGGTTTAGCAACCATCCGTCAGGTTGCCAATCAAACGCCACATCCAGTTCAGGCCAAGGACGGTCATCCGTACGAATTTGCAGTGAGTGACCATTAACTTTCCAACCTTGCTTGTCCGGAGAAAGTATAAAAATACCAGACTCTAACAGTAGTTCGTGACGGCCATTTTCATTCCAGACTAACTCTGAAGGACGCAGCTCAACGTATGCGTAATTTGGTTGACTGTGCTTTAACGTCAGCCAGGTATTTAAACTCACGCGACCGGACTCTATGCCAGAAGCGTCCTTCATATAGGTGGTTAACCACGGCGTCACAGACAAGTCTTGAGCGCTAACATAAAACTCACCCGACACGTCAAGCAACGATCCGTAATCTTTAAAGTTTGCACTCACTAACAAAGAGTTGAGGCTGACATCAGCGATGCTGACCGTACCTTCCGCTAAGTGCTGCTTACCTCGATTACTCCAGCGTAGTTGCTCGATATCTAAACGGCGAGTTTCACCAGAAACAGACTGATACCAAATGCGTGAGTCGGTGATGGTAAAGTCTTCAAACTGACGTAAGAGTAACGAGTCAAGTTGATCAATCAGCTTAGTTTCGCTTTTATTTACGTTGGTAGACTTGTTACTCTTGTTTGGTTTGGCAAGAATATCAAGTGTTCGGATATCCAATGCCAAATCATCAATAGTTAGATCGGCCACCACAGGTTTCAGGCTGAACAGTGACTGAATTAAATCAAATTCAATATGGATCTCGTCGACAGCAAACCGTGCATCTTGATTATTCGGCAGATTAGCCTCTAAACCTTGCAACGAGATTGAAGGATGGTTATTACGCCAAGAACCAGCAACGCTGGCGATAGAAAAGTCAAAACCTGTGCCTTGTTTGACCCAGGTTTTGATCTCATCTTGGAAATGGTTAAGTTGTGGCAATGCGACGCGCAGTGTCGTTACCAGTATGGCCAGTAGAACCAATATGGTGATCAAACTCCACGTGCAGAAACGCCCGAAACGCTTAAAACCAGAATTCACAAATTTTCCAATTACATCATCACGACGTCAAACTGCTCCTGAATGTACAGGGGTTCAGCTTGAATACGAACTTGCTTTCCAATAAATACTTCGAGTTCCGCTAGCGCGTGGGATTCATCACCTAGCAACGCTTCCGCGACAAATGGCGATGCATACACAACAAAGTTGTCCGCATCGTACGCACGGTTCACTCGGGTGATTTCACGTAGGATCTCGTAACACACGGTTTCGACCGTTTTCACGCTGCCACGTCCTTCACAAGTAGGGCAGCCAGAACATAGAATATGTTCAATACTTTCTCGTGTGCGCTTGCGAGTCATCTCGACTAACCCTAGCTGAGTAAAACCATTGATGTTGGTTTTCACTCGGTCTTTTGACAGTGCGCCTTCTAGAGAAGTAAGTACACGCTTACGATGTTCTTCTGATGCCATATCGATAAAGTCGATAATGATGATACCGCCAAGATTACGCAAACGCAGTTGACGTGCGATCGCCAGAGTCGCTTCAACGTTGGTGTTGAAGATGGTCTCTTCAAGGTTACGGCGACCAACAAACGCGCCCGTATTAATGTCTACCGTGGTCATCGCTTCGGTCTGATCGATGATCAGGTAACCACCCGATTTGAGCTCAACCTTACGCTCCAGAGAACGTTGGATTTCATTCTCGGTGTCGTACATGTCAAAGATCGGCTTGTCACCCTCGTACAGCTCAAGCTTATCGGTCAGCTCTGGAACATATTCAGAGGTAAACTCTTTGAGGTTTTCGTACTCGAGACGAGAGTCGACCATGATTTTGTCCAGTTCAGTGCCAACAAAATCGCGCAGAATACGCTGCGCCAAGCCCAGTTCACCGTACAGCGTTGAACGCGTTTTGTATTTGGAACGACGCTCCATGACTTTCAGCCACAAACGCTTCAAAAATGCCGCGTCTTGAGAGAGTTCTTTCTCATCAGCACCCTCTGCAGCGGTACGAATGATAAAGCCACCATTCTCATCACAATAGTGGTTTACCACTTTCTTTAGGCGTTCACGTTCACTCTCACTTTCAATGCGTTGAGATACGCCCACATGGCTCGAGCCAGGCATAAAAACAAGATAACGTGATGGAAGAGTGATGTCGGTTGTTAGGCGAGCGCCTTTTGTGCCTAGCGGATCTTTCACCACTTGCACCACAATATCTTGGCCCTGGCGAACCAATTCAGAAATATCGCGTACCTGAAATTGCTGTTTTTCGTTTTCTGCCACACATTCAGTATGTGGCACTATATCTGACGCGTGCAAAAACGCCGCTTTATCCAGACCGATATCAATAAACGCCGCTTGCATGCCTGGCAATACCCGGCTCACTTTACCTTTATAAATATTACCGACGATGCCGCGACGCGCTTCTCGTTCAATATGAACTTCTTGTAGTACTCCACCTTCAATCATGGCCACGCGAGTTTCACTCGGGGTCACGTTTAGCAGCAATTCTGCACTCATGTGCACACCTCAAAACAATTATAAAAATTCTTGAATTAGCTGATCGGTTTCGAACAAAGGTAAGCCTACTACGGCATGATAACTGCCTTCTATTCGGGTGACAAAACGTCCTCCGAGCCCTTGAATACCATAACTTCCAGCTTTATCGCATGGTTCACCTGAGTGCCAATATTGTTCGATTTCTTCTTCAGACAGTGGTTTGAACCACACGTCAGTGATAACGACCACTGAGTGTTGTTGTTCCGATGAAACAATGCTCACAGCGGTCATCACTTGATGCTGACGACCAGATAAGTTGTTGAGCATACGCTTTGAATCTTCAAAACTTTTGGGTTTTTCTAATACTTGATTATCGCATACCACAATGGTATCTGAGCCCAATACAACAGAATCAGGCTTAGCCATTGCTAAGCCTGTTTGAGCCTTTTCCAGAGAGAGACGCAACACATAGTCTTGTGCTTGCTCGTGGTCTTGTTTTGCTTCCTCTATATCAGGAAGCACAATATCAAATTCGTAACCGAGTTGAGCAAGCAGCTCTTTTCTTCTCGGAGAACCCGAGGCGAGAACGAGGGGAAAGCCCTTTTTCACAACGCTACCTTACGTGCCATGCGCGACGGACGCGTCGCATTAGTAAAAACATCCATGGCCAAAGTATACAGTTTATTGCAGCCGTCCACAGAGATAATGGGTTAAATACTACGTCCTGATTCAAATATTCACCACAGAATATCAGAAGTTCCAATAGCACAGTTAAAAAGGCAATCAGTGTCGACTGTTGCCACAATGCCATGTTACGGATCACCAAAAAGTTGAGCGCAACCAAGTAGATAACGATCGACATCATCATCCCTCGTATACCCAAGGTCGAGCCAATCAAAATATCCCATAGCAGACCAAGCACCAAGGCGGTCCCAACATTGACGCGGTGCGGCAATGCTAATACCCAGTAACAGGTGACGAGGAATAACCATGATGGGCGCAGTAGGTCTAATACACCCGGCCATGGAATCGTCTGTAGAACTAACGCAACAAAGAAGCTGACGCCGATGACCATTCGGCTTCGAAATACACTATTGGCCATCGGTTACCTCTTGCTCTGAACCTTCTTCCACATTGGACTGCAATACTTTGTGCTGGCGATCTTCATTCGGCCAGATCAACAGTAGATATCTCAAACGATCAAACTCCACCACCGGCTCAGCTTTGATCGAGGCAAATTCTTGGCGCGGATCATGAGCCACAGATGTGACATTGGCGACCGGATACCCTTCTGGGTAAATCCCCCCAAGACCAGAGGTCACCAACAAATCACCGACTTGGATATCGGTACTGGTTGGAATATGCTCAAGTTGGATCTCGTCCACTTCGCCGTTACCCGATGCGATAACGCGGATATCATTGCGGATCACCTGTACCGGGATCGCATTCTTCGCGTCTGTTAACAACAGTACCCGCGCGTTATGTGCGGCAACAAACGTGACCTGACCAACAATGCCTTTCTCGTTAATCACGGGCTGACCAACGTAAACGCCATCGATACGACCTTTATCAATCACCACTTGGTGACGATATGGCGAGGTATCAACCGCCATCACCTCAGTGACGACTTTCTTTTCATCGCGGACAAACGAAGAACCAAGTAATTTACGCAGACGTTGGTTTTCTTCTTTGTATTGGCTAAGCAAGACGAGCTCACTTTTGAGGCGAAGTACTTCTCGCTTCAAGTTACGGTTGTCTTCAATCAAAGCTTGGTGAGAATTAAGACGCTCGAATAGACCATCAAACATGCTACGAGGCAAGTTTGCTGCGTACTGAATAGGCGCAACCATACTGTTCAATAGGTATCGGACGTTGGAAAACGTATCTAGACGACTATCCGCCAGCATTAAGCTTGCCGACACGATGACAGCAAAAAACAGACGCAATTGCAGAGACAGACCTCTGCCAAAAATCGGTTTCATCTTGTTTTTGACCTGATTGCTTCCATGATTATTGAGCCTTACTTGGCAACCTGGTGATACGGCTTAACCCGAACCAGGAATGGAGCAGATTGAAATTACAGAGAGCGGAAATGAAGGCGAAGCCAAAATTAGGCTTCGCCGGACACTTTATTCTTCAGAGAATAGATCGCCACCGTGCATGTCGATCATTTCTAGCGCTTTACCGCCACCACGAGCCACACACGTTAGTGGGTCTTCAGCAATAACCACTGGAATGCCGGTTTCTTCCATCAATAGACGGTCAAGGTCTTTCAGTAGTGCACCACCACCGGTCAGTACCATACCGTTTTCTGAGATATCAGACGCTAGCTCTGGCGGGCACTGTTCCAGTGCAACCATTACCGCCGAAACGATACCAGACAGCGGCTCTTGCAGCGCTTCTAGGATTTCGTTTGAGTTAAGGCTAAAGCTACGAGGCACACCTTCAGCAAGGTTACGACCGCGAACTTCGATTTCACGCACTTCATCACCTGGGTACGCAGAACCGATCTCATGTTTGATCTTTTCAGCGGTTGCTTCACCAATCAAGCTGCCGTAGTTACGACGAACGTAATTGATCACCGATTCATCGAATCGGTCACCACCGATACGTACCGAAGATGAGTAAACCACACCGTTTAGTGAGATAACCGCAACTTCAGTCGTACCACCGCCGATATCGACCACCATTGAACCAGTTGGTTCTGAAACGCGCAAGCCCGCACCGATTGCAGCCGCCATTGGTTCATCGATAAGGTAAACTTCACGTGCACCAGCACCTAATGCCGATTCACGGATGGCACGACGCTCAACTTGAGTCGAACCACAAGGAACACAAACGAGTACACGTGGGCTTGGTTTAAGAATGCTGTTGTCATGCACTTGCTTAATGAAGTGCTGTAGCATTTTTTCAGTCACGTAAAAGTCAGCAATTACGCCATCTTTCATTGGACGGATAGCGGAGATATTGCCCGGTGTACGACCAAGCATCTGCTTTGCGGCATGACCAACTGCAGCAACGCTTTTTGCAGAACCTGCACGATCTTGGCGAATAGCAACGACAGAAGGTTCATCAAGAACGATGCCCTGTCCTTTTACGTAAATTAGAGTGTTGGCAGTACCTAAATCGATAGATAGGTCGTTAGAAAACATGCCACGAAGTTTTTTAAACATGTGCTTCGCTCATCCTGCAAAAATTTAGAAGACAAAAATTGCCCTAAATGTACCAATGCCTCGCTGTCACAGCAAGGCATTGGTACATAAACATGAGCAGAAAGCCTCAATTTCTTGCAGTTTCCTTACTTAACGCAAGAAACCGACGATGGTCATTGTCCGGTTATACCCGGTTCACCACGATAAATCACGCGGTCATTGCCACGGTGAATACCAAAGGTAACCACTGACGATGGGTTCTCCTCTCCGGCTTGCTCTTTATCCCAGTTGTATTTGAGCCATGGTAAGTCGTTACCACTTAGATCGAGATTAAGCCACACACGAGTCTGTTGGCGGTTTGACTCCACCTGTTGCGCTTCGATAGAACGCGAACGCCCAGAAATAACCTGACCACCCGCGCTTAATTCAACATCAGCCTGCTTAACATCGTCTCCCGTTGGCCACATGTGCACTTGTTTCGCTTTATCGCCGAGAACACGAGTCTGGCTATCATCTAAATTGAGAGTGAATCGACTACCATTCCAATACTCGATTCGAAGTGGAATGTGAATCACCGTATCTGTGCCTTGTTTTTCGCCCGCATCAGATAAGTTAACTCGACCAAAGCGGATATCGGGTTGCTTAATTAACCTCGAATCACGGATCTCCCCCTCATTCAAATATGAAGCTGGATCGGCATTATTCCCGTACACCAATCCAATGTGGGAGGCGTCTCCGCCAGTATTCGTGTTGTATGGCCCATCAGCATATCCTTTAGGCTCGTGGATCTTAGAGAAGTCTTTAATCCAACATGCGCTACCTTGCTTTCTATTTGCAGAATCCACCCCGCAAAGCGAATTACCACTTATCGTGAAATCACCAATACTTTGGGATTTATCTACCAACCCCCAGCGTGCTGTAGAGTCCGGCGCATCGAACCGTTCACTTAATGGACTTAGCTCATCAATGTTAAACATCGCTTGATTCGCAGACTCAAAGAGCGCATAGTTTTTTAGTGAACCTTCATTAGCGTTCAATGCCTCAACAGAGTACGAAACGCCATCAAAAGGCTGCCCCATATAAGCAAAGTTTTGACCGTCAGGGTAAATCCAAGCACTGCCTTTCACTTGGAAGTATTTCGGGTAAAAGCGCCCAATCGTGGCATTATCTTCATCTAACGACATTTCAAGATAAGTCGTTTTTGTTTTTAAGTTCAACGACCCCACTTCATTCCAAACGTATTCAACCGCCTTTCCTGATTTTGCCTCTTCCTTACTGAAAGCTAAGTGCTGCCCACCAGCTAAATTGGCGATATCTCCTGTTGATGGATACGCGACTGAAAACTCCGTATTCAATGGCGCACTGACATCTGCATCCGAAAAATAGTTTTGTGTGACAGGATAATCACAAACAGTGTTTGCATTACCTTTGCCGTCACTATGAACAACAGGCTTATACGTCACACTAAAGCTTTCTGATGATGGGATAAAGCCCTCACCGCCTACTTGACTGGCAGGATTGTGTTTTCCATCTTTTGTGGCCATGATATTACAAGCCGCGATTTTCCAAGGGCGAGACTTAATACTGAACTCACCTTTCAACACGCCACCATCAATAGGGCAATAAATACCACTATCTTCAGCCTCTTGGTATTGACGACAGTCGAAGGCCTTATCTTCAAACGCGACACGCGCATGCCCTACATCACTCCAAGACACGACGGTCGATGCGACACCATTCTTAAAGAGCAAGTCTGAAGAATCAAAGTCGTATAACTTCCCGCTAGCAGGACTCTTTAAGTTGAAGCTATCCTCACTCAGTACAATATTTTGGTTATAACCCTTTATTGCCGTTGCCTGTTCACCACGGCAAGCCAAGGCTTTCACTTCAACATTGACAGCTCGCCCAGCAATCATTTCAACAGGGCTCAGTTGAGCATGAAGCTTATAGGGAACAAACTCCACTTCCCCCCCAGAATACGGCTTTGACTCATAAGTCGCTCCAATTTGCAACTTGCCAATGTCGGTGGTTGATAGATACAAGGTTTTGCGTCCACTGCTCAAGTTTGCACTCGTCACGCCACAATCAGCGACTACCGCAGACTCACACCATGAAGTACCTTGATCGCCACTGACGGTAGGATAGAAACTCGCATTGGATTCAATATATTCACCTTGCTCATCTAGCAGTTTAAATTCGATAGGAATTCGATCACAGGTCAAACCATATTGCCATTGAGGCTCTACAAAAAAATTTCCATCCTCAATTGGGGTAAAAGGACAGGAGTAATTCGGTTTTTGAATCACGACACGGTTTCTCATCGTTAAATCTTGAGACGTAACAGCACCATAAATCGTTATCGGGTTCTCAAATTTCACTTCCTTCGCCAAAATGTAGCCATAGAACTCATTAGTTTTGGTTTGAAAGCGAACGCTTGCTGTCGGCGCGTAAAACAAAACACTATTGTTATTCGCAAGATCCATAGGATTGCTCATAACAAATGATGAGGATATATTTATTATGGAGTTCAGACCAAATGAGTACTTGGTATCTCCCGTGTTCTCTTTCCATGTACCTAGAGTGATCGCTGAATTATCTAATGTTTTAAATACAACATTACGACCATTTGATATTTCTAATTCCCCAATTTGTATGCCATTAGCAAGCTCAATCGTCAGTTCGTCAAATAACGGATTATCACCTGGATTATTGATCTCCAAACGACTTAAACTGCTCAGAACGTTGACTTTAAGCCGATTATCACCATAGTACTCATAACGACAAATATCCGGATTATCATCACAAATCGACTCTATTTCAGGTCGAGCTTGATCGCCGCTCCCTATAAGGTCAGAGCTGACGTGTAAGTCAAAGTGACCAAAGTTTGGGGTAAACTCTGCTGGCGCTTTCACTTTTCTCGCTTCGGTAAGCCCATCATCGCCAGCAGTCTGGTCAGAAGCTGAACGTCCATTTTTAGGAAAACATCCTAAGCCATCACAGATTTCCACTGCAGGGTTCTCGTATAGCGGCCAAGGCTCAGTACCGATATCGAAACCCACTCGAATATTGTCCCAAGCACGGCTACTAGACCCACTTTGTTGATAACGATAGATATTATCAGGGTAAGTCTTATATTCTTCAGACCACCCTAAGGCTCGAGCGCTATCGTTGGAGATATTTAGAGTGCTTGTCGAACCTCTCCATCCTTGGATTGGCTCTGGAAATACTTCACAGACGTAATCAGGCAGATCCGTTAGAGGAGGTTCGGTGGCATTAGGGTCACAATGTCCCCCAGAGATATCTGTACCATTTGTATAAACACTTAACTTACCGTGCTTCATCGCCTTATTCATCGTACCAATCAATTGCCAGCGAGATTGACCCTGAATTCGTCGATAGTACTTTGATAGGTTATTGCTCTTCGCATCATGAAATATTTTTATTTCATAGACTTGACCACTTGTCAGGTGCTGTTCATTAAAGTGGTATATCTTACTATCAGTGTCACTTTTCTTGCTTTGTGTATACCAAACAACCTCATCAGCATGGTTCCCACTGTGCTCAAAGTACACGGCTTGGAACGCATCACTTCCGGTCACAGTAAAGCCAACTGAAAACTGACTATTCGTTTGAATTTCACATATTCCTAGAGATGGCTGCCCATACGTTAAGCTAGATGCACTAACTAACAACATCAGCGTGACGACTTTGAACAACTTTTTCATTATTTTTACTCCCTAACCCATATCTCTTGCTGGCGCTGTACCTGTATCACCCCGGAGCCACAAATCGCTGTCGCTTGTACCTTAAAGAGGGATTCTGCTTCAGAAGTACCTGGATTAAAGGTACCGATCGTTGAACATGTCATCGTTTTTAGCTGACACCCCGTTCCCTGTGTCACATTCGGCGTTGCGCCACTGACTTGGCTTAAACATAACCTAGCAACATCGGGCTTTGGGGTATTTAATGGGTAAAGCTGAGTCAGTGCCCACTCATTGGCAGATTGGGCAATAAACCACGCTTTGGTTCCTAAAAATTCTCGCGTGAGTGTGCTTTGGTTGGACCAATTCACACGCATTAATGACGAAGCCAAGAAGCCCATCACAATAATGACGAACAACACAACGATTAAGACATTGCCTTGTTGTTTTCTGCTATGGAACATTGAGCACCTGCACGTCTTGTTGGTAAACACTGCGCTCGCCATCTTGGACAAACTCGAGATTGATGTGTACTAAACCACCACGTTGGAGCGTTGGTTCTTTGTAATACATTCGACTTGCCGCAGTATCGACATTTTCAGCGACGATCACCGGATCTGGAAACGCCGCATCTTGGCGAGTCACCTGATTGTTGTCCAAGCAGTAGGTTATCTGTGCGTTCTCCTGATAAACATAATGACGGCTCGAGATAGAGGAGCTATCAATGCTGTCAGCAGCGCCATTTACCTTAAACCCCCCATCGTCTTTGGAAAGTAGACTTACAGAATAGCTCTGCGGTGAAGATGGCAACAGATCGTCATAACGGCTTGGATTAATGACCAACCAACTGTCTTTAGGCATTACCGTTCGCGCCGTATCATTACCTAATAAGAATTCCAAGTCCTGACCATTCAGAGTGTAAAAACCAGAATACTCGATAGGGACAAACGCTAAACAGTTGGTGGTACCGTTAGGTTCATAAAAACTGTTGGGCACCGCATGACGAATCTCACGCGACATCTTTTCCAACACAAATTGGGCTTGAGTTTGTAAACGTTGGCGATCTATTGAATCGGCATAGCCTTTCATGCCTAACTGCACATAGCCGGCAATGCCGAGCATAATAAAGCTGCCGATCACAATCGTGGCGATCATTTCAATTAAAGTAAAACCACGTGCGTTCATCAGTAGTTTCCTCTAATCCCGCTCAGCGATAGCGGCTGCGTGTTACTGGAGAATATCGTCACCGTCACTTTTTTGTAGTTCGTTACGCCATTAGGCGGAGTGCCTGTGAGGTCATCGTAAGCAACCGCCACTTCGACACGGAAATTACGATAGCTGTCTTTGCTGTCTTCACCTAAGACATCGCTAATGTTACCGCGACTCTCGCCAATACATTGGCTGGCTGTGATTGGCGTGCTCCAACAGCCGATATAGTCATCCGCATCATTAAAGTGGCTTGGCAGCGTTTCCCCGCTATCCGGCCCTAAGTCATCCGGCGCAGTACAGCTCGGCGCACCGTTTTCACTACAACGAATTAAACCACCATCAAAATCGCTATGATTATCAAAGCCACGCGCTAAGATCTGAGACATAACACCTTGTGCCAATGCCGCCGCGCGGGCCTGGTAGTGTGGTGTCGCGGAATCGCGCAGTTGCGGTACCAAGAAGGAGGTGTAAGCGATCATCGCGATGCCCATCAGCACGATGGCGATCACCATTTCAATCAAGGTCATGCCGCCTTGGCTCTTCATGCTTAGCCTTCTGATGATTAAGCGCTTCCTAATTAGGCGCTTCATGAACAGGCTCCTTCCGACACGTAACCTTGACTGTTTATTTCGACGCGGCAGCGGCTACCGCCATTTTTATCTTCTATCAGAATAGAAACTCCAGCACTGACGTCTTGAGGATTACCTAACAAGTCAAATTTAATTGGAGAGAACGCCCCACTCAAACTAAACACCGCTTTAGGGTCTGCCACATAATCACTGCGTGATTCACGTTGGCTGCTACTCAATTCACATGCGGTCTTAGAGCCTATACACGAACTGGATACTTGGAGGATAAAGTTATCATCCTCACCGTCAATGTTGGATTGCATGCGGTTGATTTGTACTTGGCGAATGACGGAGATGGCTTGTTCTTGTAATGCGTAGGCGGAAATACTGGCCGTACCAACAAAGCGACTGGCCGCGTAAAACGAGAGAATAGAAAGGAGTACGATCACCAAGATCAATTCCATCAGAGTGAACCCTAATGCAGAGCTGCGAATTTTCATAACCCAACCTTAAGCTTAGGACAAGCGAATTAAGTATACGATGAAATGTCTAGGATAATGAGAGGCTTACAAAGCTTAAGCATGAAGTGTGAGTACGCGTGTAAATCGTAACTGCTAGTCTGCTAGTGACGCTCACCCTTTGCGCGTTCAAGCTCTTCCTCAATACGATCGTAAGTTTTTTTGTTACTCAGCGATTCCGAAACATGTTGTGCTTTTTGCTTAGTGACTTCCCACTGCGCCTCAACCTGCTCAGATTCAAAACTGATAAATCTTGGTAATACCACATAGCCAACCACACCGAGGAGGATTAAAACCACTGCGAACTCAACAGAGCTCAAGCCGGAGGATGTACGCATATGATCTATTCCGAGATTAACCAGAATTGGGAAAGAAAAGGCCAGACTGGCTGGCCTCAACCAATTTAGTTCAACTAAGGATTAGTTACACTCAGTATTACCCTCACCAGAAATAACAACTTCCACTTTAGCTGCATCGTTAGCTGAAGTACCCTCAGTGTATTTAACACAAGATGTTGAATAACCATCAATACCAAAATGGATAACGGTATCTGAAGGAGTACCTTTAACAACCCAATCCTGACTCAACCCATCAACTACAAGGCCAAGAGCTTGAGATGTCGCTTCTGGATAACCCCATACTAGATTCAAAGTACTAGTACCAACTGAAATTGCACCAGTAGCCCCCTCTTGGCCTTCAATAGCAGCTTTACCATAAGTAATGCCAACTGCGCCAACCATTGCACCTTTCAGACCTTCAAGCGTCGAGTTACGCGCATCATCTTGCAGGTTAAGGAAACGTGGTGCTGCCGTCACCGCTAGAATGCCTAGGATCACAATAACCACTACCAACTCGATAAGGGTAAAACCACCTTGTCTTTTCATTGTTTTTTCTCTCTATGTAAGCATGCAGTGTGACTGCAAATTTTATCGGTCACGTGACCATTTTTTTAGATAATGCTAAAACGGAATAACGCCTCACCCTACTCTGTTGAGTTCGCAAGATGAGCGCTTTCTCTACCGCTTGAGCAAAATGACGATTCGTCATTATTCATTCAAAGCATGACAAAAAGTAAACATGGTAAATTTACTTTTTATTACAACCTTTTTCTTATGGTAATACTTGGATTATACTAACTTTACTGGTCATTTGTAGCGCTAAAGTGCCAAAAAATTCACTCCGCCAGCCTTTTGACGCTCAATTTCAAGTAGTTATTACTCGAATTAACTACAATTTTATAACCATTTTCGTAAGCATAGTCACACAGAAAATGATTACTTTTAACCACACCACGAGTTTCCAACAACTCACTCGACATAATGCTACGTTGTGGATAGTGCACCGTCAGCCAATAGTCACAATCGAGCGCTCCGCCAGCGACAAAAGGTGAGACTAACCCTTCGTCCGTCATTAGCAGCTCAAAACCATCCATCGACAGTGTTTTGGGCTCACCATTGAGTAACCATGCGTGGCGATAACGCAGGACGCTATCTTGCATCCAAGCCTTAGCCATATTGACACCGGTCGCTTGGCCTTGCTGCTCAATTGGTTTGAGGTTATAAATCAAAGCAACAAGCAGAATGACCACCACGAATCCACCAAGAATGGCCGACGCCCTTGTTTGGTTTTCAACCACGCATTAGCCGCCTTTGATAATGTCTAACATTCCCCACATTGGTAAGAAAATACCAAGCGCCAACACCATTACCATGCCGGCCACAATAACCAAAAGTAATGGTTCAATTCTAGCCGTGAGAGTTTTAAGATCATAATCTACCTCTCGGTCATAAAAATCCGAGACTTCCAGCAATAATTCATCAATTCGCCCCGTCTCTTCACCGACCGCGATCATCTGTATCACTAACGGGGTAAATATTTTGCTGTTGATAGCGGTAACCGAAATAGTGCTGCCCGCCTCAATAGAGGCTTTCATTTCCAAAATTCGATTTTCTAAAAACTTGTTACCCAAGGCTTCACCAGCCAATGCCAAAGACTGATTCAGTGGCACACCCGATTTAAGCATCAAAGAAAAAGTGCGAGCAAAACGGGACAATTGTGCTCGGTTGACGATGTCCCCGACTATTGGTAAATGCAGGCGGAACTTATCGAACCGCTCCAGCCCATCCGCAGTTGCAACCCATGCCTGAAATGCAAAAAAAGCACCGACCATGGTCACGATCAGCATGCCCCAATAGTTAACGAAAAAGTTGGATGTGGCGATCAAAATACGCGTCGGTAATGGCAACTCGACTCCAAAGCGGGTAAACATAGAGGCGAATTCCGGAATCACCAAAATGTTGAGAATAAACATCGCAATGGTAATAAACACGATCACAAAGGTCGGATAACGCATTGCCGCTTTGATCCGTTTGCGCGTCTCCAATTCCTGCTCGTAATAGTTAGCAAGCTGCAATAACGCCTCATCTAAACGACCCGTGTTCTCACCGACATTGATCATCGAGACAAATAGCGGGCTAAAGACTTTAGTGTGCGGCTGCATCGATGCCGATAGACCTCGACCGTTACTGAGTTCGGACACGACGTCTTCAAGTGCGTCTTTTAGCTGTTTGTTTTCACAGTTTTGCAGCAGACCGCGCATAGAGCGCAGCAGCGGCACCCCCGCTTTAGTTAGACTGAACAGTTGACGAGAAAACAGAATAATCACTTCCAGCGGAATGGCCGGTACGAGCAGCTTTGACAAGCTCACCTTGTTCTTAATCGCTTCTTTTTCTAAACGCAGGTTTAGCGGGATGATCCCTTTATTCATCAACGCCTCAGCCGCCGCCTCTGAGTTGACCGCATCCACTTTGCCACTGGTTGGCTTGCCGTCCAAAGAACGGCCTTGATAACGAAAAGTTGGCATTCACTTACCTACATCAAAATCGGGGCTAATTGACCAGAAGCATCACCCTCACCAAGCGCCATCACTTCATCCAAACTCACGATTCCCTGCAACGCCAACTCCATCGCCGATGCCAAAAGCGGCTTGTAATTTGGAGAACGACGCGCCACTTGTGCAAACCCGACCGCATCATTAGCACGCAGCTTATCCATCATGTCTTGTTCAAGTTCGAGTATTTCAAAAACACCAACTCGGCCGCGATAACCCGTCATGTTGCAGTTTTGGCAACCATTACCTCGATGGAATACAGTTCCAACTTGATTCGGGAACCGTTCAGCTAGCCATTGCTGACGAGCGCCATCTAACACATCCGTCGTTTTGCAATCAGTACAAATTCGGCGCACAAGTCGCTGAGCCACCACGGCGCGAACCGCACTTGCCACCAAGTAACCAGGCGCGCCCATGTCAATCATACGTAATGCACTTTCGATCGCATCATTGGTATGTAAGGTACTCAGAACCAAATGCCCTGTCAGGGCTGCTCGCAAGCCGATTTCAACCGTTTCTTGGTCACGCATCTCACCGATAAGAATAATGTCCGGGTCTTGGCGTAGAAAGGTGCGCAGCACACGAGAAAAAGTCAGGTCGATCTTACTGTTTATTTGAACCTGAGTAATACGCGGTAAACGATACTCTACAGGGTCTTCTGCAGTAATGATCTTTTTGCCCGGGTCATTGAGCTCACTCAATGCGCCGTAAAGCGTCGTGGTTTTACCCGAGCCCGTAGGTCCGGTCACCAAGATCATGCCGTGCGGACGCGAGAGCTGGCGACGTAAGCGCGCCAGTAAATCAGGTGGTAAACCAGAGTCTTCCAGTTTGCGTAAACCGGAAGATTGGTTAAGCAAGCGCATCACCACTGACTCACCGTATTGGGTTGGTAGTGTCGACATACGAATATCGACCGATTGGCCACGCACTTTGATATTGAATCGACCATCTTGTGGTAAACGCTTTTCAGAAATATCTAAGTGCGCCATCAGCTTTAAACGCAACACTAAAGCAGGGGCTACTTTAACTTCATTGAGGATCGTCTCATGCAATATCCCATCAACGCGCTGACGCAAACGCAACACCTTGTCATCTGGCTCGATATGAATGTCTGACGCGCCAACTTGCACCGCATCTTCAAACATCGAGTTAACCAGTTTCACTACCGTGACGTCTTCACTGTCGCTTTCATCAATACCGTAGTTAAATCCCTCAACGTCTTGGTGCTCCGCTTGCAACTGCTCTGCAAAAGAGGCGATTTCTTGGGTTCGGCGATAGTAACGGTCAAAGCTTTCAATCAACTGACGTTCTGGTGCGATGATAAACTCTAGGTTGTATTGACCAAGTAAGTTCATCAACGATTCTTGGATAAATAGGTCGGCAGGATCACTCATGGCAACACGCAACGTGTCGTCATTTTTTGCCACCACCAACGCGCGCAAACGGCGGGCATGCACTTCAGGAAGGATCGGCACAACATCCGCATCAACAGGAGCGCGGCTTAGATCAATCAAAGGCAAGGCCAATTGCTGAGACAAAAATTCCAACATCTGCTTTTCTGTAATAAAGCCGAGGTCAATCAAGGCATCGCCAAGCTTCTGTCCGGTACTTCGCTGTGCCGATAATGCCTGCTGAATTTGCTCTTCTGAGACAATGCCTTCTTCTACTAACAGATCGCCTAAGCGTTTTCTCAACTGAATTTTCATTGTGCACTCTCCAGTTGCTTTAAAAGATTCAAGCGATCACGAATGAAAGCTTGTGATTGATTTGAGATGCCGACTTTTCCAAGCGCTTGTTGGTATGAGTCAATTGCGGATTGAAACGCCAATGCTCGCTCTTGCTGAATCGCAAGCCCCAACCACCAGCGAGCGTTTTCAGGTTCTCGCGAGGTAAGTAGTTGATAGCTTTCCAATGCAATCTCATTCTGTTTTTGCTTTTGTGCTAATGCTGCTCGCATGGCTAAATAGTCACGACTTGGCGCAGGCGGCATATGAACGAGAGGGCTCAGTGCCGCTTCAAGTTGTTCCGCTTTAACCAATAATTTAGATAACGCCAAGCGCAAAACCTGGTTATTCCTATCTAAGTTGATCCCCGCTTGAAGGATATCGTACGCTTCGCGTGTATCGCCTTTGCCAAAATAGAGCGCCGCCAATTTCTGACGCGCTTCAACGTTGGTCGGTTGATAACGTAATGCCTCATTAAATGCCGCCAATGCACTCTTCATGTCATTGGCATCCATTGCCTTATCAGCACGAACCAACGCTTTTTCAGCCAACTGTTGAGGTGTCAATTCTACCTGCTCAATACGCATTGAACTCGCCGGTACAGAACTCGACGGCGTTGAGGCCGATGGAGCACTCGGCACCGGGATAACCTTGGCTAGCAGTACAGGGGGGGGCACTTGGCGTGGTTCGGTATCATGCAACGCTTTATCCGCCAGCAGCTTCTGATGAACATCTTCAACCTTCACCTCAGGCTGTGGAGATTCCACTCGCTTGGTATAAATGACGTTATCCAGTTCAGGCGTCGCTTTGCTAGTTGGTGACTCACTCACCTTGGTCAAGGTGGTGACAGGCACGTTGACAGATTCCGGAGCTCTTACTGCCAAGGTAGGAACGGAAACCCTGTCTTGCTCTGCGAAAGATGGTTCTTGAGACACTGCCCACCCACCAACCGCGAGGCTTAATGAAAAGCCCCCTACCAGCCAAAGCCACGGCTTATTCTTCGATACACACGGAACTTCTGCTTTAATTAGCGCAGAAGGCGATTCTTTTTCAGCAAGTTCTGATAATGCTTTATTGATAGCACTCAAGGCTGACTCCATCCCCAAAATACGGGGGTTTTAAACTTAGGTTTTCGGGCGTCAAACGTATCGTGAATCGCCACATAAACGTGATGATTTTTCAAAAAGCTGCAACGATCATTAAACGCGGAAAGTAGAGCTTTATGACTGATCTGATTTATCAGGCGTGGGATCCCCATTGCAGAGCGCCAAATTGCCTTTTTCTGCTCGATTGAGAAAATATGGGCACCATTTCCGGCTTTATCTAAGCGATTGTTGATATAAGCGACCCCTTCATCAATCGAAAGAGGACGAAGTTGACAACTGAAGGTTATCCGCTGACGAAACTGCCTTAACTCATGGGTTCCTAATCGCTCATCGAGTTCTGGCTGACCGAACAACACCAGTTGAATCAACTTGTGTTGCTCCGTTTCTAAGTTACCAAATAGCCTCAATGTTTCTAGCGCCTCAGCAGACAGCACCTGCGCCTCATCGACAATCAATACCGTTCTCTTACCGCTTGAGTGAACCTGAATTAAATGCTCTTGAATAAGAGAAACAATACACAGCGGATCGCTGCCTTCAATTCCCAACTCTCTCGCAACAGCAAACTGAAGTTGCTCGCCACTCAGTGCCGGATTAGGCAAATAAACGAGTTCAACTTGCGATTCGATTTGTTCAATCAGCTTACGGCACACCATGGTTTTGCCGGTACCAACTTCACCGGTGACCTTGATCACTCCCTCACCCATTTTCACCGCTGCCAAGATGGTTTGAATGGCGTCATAATGCGGCATCAGCCCTAAAAACATTTCTGTATTTGGGGTCAGAGAGAAAGGTTGAGATCGGAATCCGAAATGCGACAAGTACATAGGCTAATCACAACACCATGATAATGATACGATTCCCCACGCCCTTTATTGAGCGTCAGGGAACCACTCTTGTAGTAAATCACGCGAGCGTTCTAACTCTTTTTGCCACGTATTTACCCCAACCACGGTAGGTTTAAGTAAAATCACCAGTTCGGTTTTCTCTGTTACGTTATTCACGTTACGGAATAAATGACCTAATGCTGGTATGTCTCCTAGGAATGGAACCTTTGAAACAAGCTCACGATTTTGCTGTTTCATCAAGCCGCCAATCACAACCACATCGCCATTTTTCGCGCGAATCACGGAATCTGACTCTCGAATCGAGCTTTTTGCCAAAGGCAGTTGGATATTCTGGAAATCGCCACCTAAATTGAGCCGCTTCACCTCTTCTTCCACTTCGATAACTGCCGGGTGGACATGCAGAAATACATTACCTTGGTCATCAATTTGAGGCGTAACATCGAGAGAAATCCCCGAGAAGAACGGGGTCAATTCTACTTCAGGTACAGCATTAGAGTATTCACCGTTACCAACGTTACTTGAAAGCTCAGTAACAAAATACTCATCGGTACCCACTTTGATAACCGATTTCTGGTTATTCGCGGCGGTAATACGCGGGCTAGAAAGCACATTCAAGTCACCTTGAGTCGACATGAAACTCAGTACGGTTTCAAAATTGCCATCCGAAATTGTCACATTGGTTTGACCGCCCAATAGTGAGCCAATCGCATCCAATGGCGGTAATGCTGATGCCGCTCTCTCCACCACTATACTGCCTGAATTGCCAATCGATGCTGTCATATCAGACCAGTTGATTCCTTGCTGATAACCGTCGCTCAAAGTCACTTCTAAAATCTTCGCTTCAAGGATCACCTGACGCTGCATACGCTCTTGAGAGACACCTAAGAACTCACGCACTTCACGGATTTCATCAGGAAAAGCACGAACCACAATCACACTGGCTTGCGGCGTCACCACCACACTTTGTCCCTTTCCGGACCCTATCAGGTTTGCGACCGCTTGTTGCAACATTGGCCAAAAATCACTTTCGGTAATGGTTTCAATCCGCGTGCCACCCGTCGATGTGGTTGAACTATCACTCGAGTTTGAGTTGGATGAATCTGAATCATTTGAGCTACCACCAGAACTCGATGTTCCGGCAGAGGTGACAGAGCCAGTAACGATGCTCGTCAACGAGCGACCCGAGCGCTTAAACTGCAGGTAATCAACCGGAATGGTTACCGTGCGCATACCTGCTGGATATACTTGAATCACTTTGCCTGACTTCACCACGTCGTAACCATACATATCTTGCACGACGCGCAGTACTTCATCCAATGTCACATCAGAAAGGTTGACGGTGACGTTACCTTGTACAGCAGGGTGAATAGCGACGCTGTACTCAGTACCTTTGACCAATGAAGTAAAGAAACTGCGCGCTTCGACCGCATTCGCTTGAATAATAAAACGCTTCAACATGCCTTGCCCTGATGCCACATTGCTCTCTAGATTAGGCATTAAATCGGCTTCTACTGAAGATGGGAGCTCTTCAAGCGCGCGACTGTTTGCTTGATTAATAGATTCGTTGAGAGCTTGCTTCACTTCAACTGGGTCGCGGTGTCCCATTGAACATCCCATTAAGGAAGCAATTGTTATTCCTACCACTAATTTGCGCATATCTGATCAGGCTCTGGTTATTATTTTTTTACGTTCAAACCAAAAAGCGCGAGCTTCCACTGGCGGTCACCACGCTTTAACGTTACAAATTCACTGTTAATTCTTACAACACGATAGCCATTGAACAGTGCTCCCTGTTCAACAATTCGGTTATTTAAAGTAGCAATACATTCTGTGCTGGATTGGCACACAATGCTGTTGAGTGTTGGCAAGCGATATTGCTTCACTCTTGACTTTGCTTTCGATTCAGCCACAGGCTTCTTCCAGCCTAATGGTGCCGTTGGGTCTTGATTCGCCCACCCCCCACCTGAAGCAACTATCAGCATCGCTGAAATAATGCGTTTTTTAACCACCGATAAACTCCTCTCGAGAACCTAACGTGTACACTTCTAACACCAGTTTCGCTTTTGGATACTCATCTACCTTGTAATTAAAACTGCGCCAGTAGTAACTCGTGGGCAAGCGCTCTAACTTAGAGAGGTAATTCAGTATCGAGAAGTAATCCCCCATCAGTTCCATACGCACAGGATGTACGTAATAACCAGAGTATTGCGACGCTTCTTTGCTTTCAGTAATCGGTTCTGCAGGTAAGGTCTTTAGCGACAACAAATAAATTCCACTTTGTTGTTCAAGCACGCTTTCAAGTAGTTCTGCCATTTGAGAAGGCGTAATTAAATGCTCAATAATCTCAGACAATTGCAGAGAAAGGTACTGACTCTCTGCCAATAGATCAGAAATGTCTTGATCAATTTCCGCATTCGGGTCTTTCTTCAATTGCGCTTGAATGCGTAAAATATCAATTTCTGTTTTTTGATTGGTCAACTTCAAGTTGCTTAGTCGCTTATCATTACTGGAAATTTCCTTTAGTTTTGGCTCCAAAACCAAAGTAAACAGCAGCATCACGATTGCAACTAAACCACACAGTGCAACCAGCACTTTTTCACGTGCGCTCATTTCATCAAAGCGTTCTTCCAATGAGAGCCAAAATTCCTTCATTGCTCTTTATCTCCGCGCGTCTTCAACTCAAAGGTCACTACGTTTTCATCATTACGTCCAATCGTCACATCATCGAATGTTCGACCAATTAAACTGATCTCATTTTTAAATTGGCGAACCCAATTAGGAACGGCACTTGGTGACCTGGCTAACCCTTTCAAGTCAAGCGTATCATTATTGATATCGATTTCTGACAGTGAAATATTATTACTGCCCAATTTAGCTAAAGACTGCATCACCCCAGAGTAACCCGTACGCTGAGAGTCATCATATTTACCTACTGCTTTCATTGAATCGCGTTTTGCTTTGACTTCTCGCTCAAGACGCACTTTCGCCGCTAACTTGTTTGTGTCAGGCTGATGCTTACGAAGGCGAACTTGATAGCGCTCAAGCTCAGAGTTCAGGATATTGCCTTTGCTCTTCACAATCGCAATTTCATCTTCAACGCCATTACTTTGCCAAGTGACATAGCCGTATGAAAGAAGGATCATCGCAGCCGTTACTCCCCAAGAAATCGCCACATTTTTCAGTGTGAGAAGGTTCTTTTTCGGCTTTAGAAAGTCTGGGTATAAATTCACCCGTTGCGTAACAGCGTTTGCTGCCGTGTCAGCCAATAAATGCCCAGAGAGCTCATGCCCCCCCGGAAGCAGTGGTGATACTTTGGTGCTGAGGCGGTAATTGAGCGACTGGACTAACTCATTCTCGTCTTCCTCATCACAACACACTTTGAGTTGATGCAGTTGCACATGACGAAGCTGTGAAGAGAGGTAGTCAATCGAACGTTGTAACTCTAGCGAAAGACCGTCCATCTGCAGTTCGCTAGATGGAACCCCGGTTAATGGTGGTGTCACGCTGCGAATTGAACGATGGAAAGCAATGGTGTGATCAACAAAAGCACTGATTCGGAAGTGCCCACGTGTACTGTACTGCAATAACAAGAAGTTACCTAACTCACCCGCAGTATTACCCCAAACATCATCTTCAGGAACAATTGCGTCTAATGTTAGGTGTACTCGACTCGCCAGCAGAACGAGCTTATCTACAATTTTCCGAGACAACACATATGCCTGAATTTTATTCGAATTCGGCAGTTCTACGGCATCGGAAATAATGTCGATTGCACGTTCAGATATCAGTTCTTTCAACAAAAAAGGCAACGCTGAAGGCCACTCTTGACGCGGCATTGCGGGCTTGTCGATCTGATACATCTGATAGTAGTTATGCGAAAGTATCACCGTCAGAGAGTCATAAGCGCTTGCTGCAACACTTAATGCTTGCTCACAGGCTCGTTCCCAGTTTGATTCTGTAATGTCAATCTTAGATGGCCGACTGCGAGTCGCTGATGATGATAAATAAACGGCGTCTGGCTGGATCACCAAAAAGCACGTGCGATCACCGGCAGATGAGCGCTTGAGCTTGCCGAATACTGCTTTAAAATCCATGTTCATTATCTTTATTATTTCCGCCAGCGATTTCTTCTTCCCAGCTTCACTTGAGATTCAGAATGAGAACTTTGCTTTGCCTGTGGACGAGGAAGGTACTGCTCCTCTGCGGAGAAATAACGCCCTTGGCCGCCATGAACCCCTAACTCAACCAGAGTATTTAGTTCATGCTTATTCTCAATTCCCACTGCTATTATTTTAGTTTTACTGTTTGCGGCCGCCCCCAACATACTACGGACAAACAGTTGGTTCTCATGTCTCTGGTCAATTTTGGCAACTAAACTGCGATGCAGCTTCAAGTACCTAATTTCCACTTCTTTTAAATAATGGGTGCTCACAATTGTTCGACCCGCCTGCCCAATCATGATCTGACATTCTAAGCCGGCCAACATTCTTACCGCTGGTCGCATAAAGTCTAAGTGTTTTACGAATTGCGCCTCTACAAACTCAAATATCAGCGCCTGCCTTTGTTCTCGTGATAACTGCAAGAGTTCATAACGAAACCACTTGAAGTACTCTCTACTTCTAAAAGGAGTCACATTGAGGTTAAGGACATAACACTGAGTTCTATCGATGCTACCTTTAAAATCATTTAAGAATTTATTAATAACAGCTCGATCCATTTGCGCTTCATAACCGACTTGTCTTACCGCAGAGATAAAGCGGGAAGCCTTCACAATGCCATTTTCTGGGTCGTGAATTCGACAGGTTAATTCTTCATGCAGTGTCTGTTTATGCGCCGAATCACTTATCAAATAAGCAGATTGTGCGTAGATTATCACATTTTCAGATGTAAGCGCTGAATCAAATAGCGTACGCCACCTCACGCTACCGCGTACATTTTCATCATGATTCCACTTTTTAAACCGACTCCAGTTATTACTATTCTGTAACTGGGCACTACGAAGTGCGGTTTCTGCTTCATCAATGATTTGGCTGTGACGCTCGCCTTCTTTATACATGGTCATGCCAATGTGACACCAGTTTTCTGCATCTAATGGATACGGAGGGTGTAGTTTCTCTAATTGACGAATACACTGCGAGGCCAAATTCGCCACATCCTTTCCAGCATAGTGAGGAAGAAAAAGGGCAAAATCAGCATCGTAGTAACGAGAAAAGACGACTTCTGGAAAGCGTTGTACTAAGTTGGATAGCAGACCACCGACTTCAACGATAAACTCATCACACGTTTGTTTATCTTGCTCCTCTTCAACCAACTTCCAATCTTGAATGCGCACCAATAATACGGCCCCGCTTGCGCCACTCTCCAACAGCGCAGATTCAAGCTTGCTATCAAACAATACACGGTTAGCAGTGCCCGTTAACTTATCAAGGAAAGTTTGTGTCCGGATAAAGGTATCAAAGCGGCTGCGTTCTTGACGCGCGTCTTGAAGCTCTTCGATTAAAACATCCAGGGCCTCACTGGCAGTGTAAGGCCACTCTCTTTCATCACCTTTCGCATATTGTTCTACGCGACCAGCTAATATCATTCGGCCACGCTCTTCGAGCATTTCAGAGCCTGATAACTGCTCTTTTAGCCATGCGACACCACGCATTAAGCAAAAGATGATCAAAATAACGGCAAGCGTAATTGACCACAGCGCCTGCATTGAGTAGCCATAGCCTAGGTAAGGGGGAATCGCTTTGAAGTAGATGACATAATCTTGGTTATGAGTAAGTCGAAACTCTTGCTCAAATAAAACCGCATTATCCATCTTATGGGAAGTATCTTTAAAACGATAAACAACGGCGTTGTTGGTCGATAGTGTCATTTCGACGATGCTGCTCGCTTGCAGCATTTTTGGCATCCAACGCTGCATTGAATACGCGGCATCTGGATCTTCCATCTCTTTATCAACAACCTCGACGATCCCCTCCAAGTAATGGGTTAGATACTCTTGTCCTAGTCGTTTAAAAGAGAGGGTGCCACCGACAAACAAAATAAACATTGCGCAAATAACTATCATGGTGACAAATGCCACCAGACGCGTGCTTAACTTAAGAGTGGGGGTATACCTCATGAATGCCAAATCCCTTTTTTATTCATCATATACCTTATTGAATGACTTATACTTGATAAGCAATCAGTAAACAATCTGATTCGTTTGATTGTGAGAGTCTGAGGCGGAAAGTTATTGAGTTTCAAAACGCAATCTAAGCTCGAGTGAATCAACACTATGATGTTCATCTACCCGCGAATTCAAGGTCAAAACTCGCCCCTTTTACTAAGCTAGGTTGAGCAATGATTCACAGTAATGGGTATTGGTCATGCTTAACACATAAAAAAGCCGCGTATTCGCGGCCTTTCAAATTCAGAAGCAATGAAATTTAAAACGGAATATCGTCATCAAAATCCATTGGAGGCTCGTTGTATTGCTGCTGTGGCTGCTGCGGAGCCTGCTGCTGTTGCTTAGGGGCATTGTACTGCTGCTGGGCTGGCTGCTGAGGCTGTCCCCAACCACCTTGCTGCGGTTGCTGACCACCCATTGCTGGAGCGCCACCTTGAGCACGACCACCAAGCATTTGCATTACACCATTGAAGCCTTGAACAACAACCTCTGTTGTGTACTGATCTTGGCCTTGCTGGTTTTGCCATTTACGAGTCTGTAACTGACCTTCAATGTATACTTGCGAACCTTTACGAAGGTACTCGCCCGCGACTTCAGCTAGCTTGCCAAATAGCACAACACGGTGCCATTCTGTTTTTTCGCGCTGTTCGCCAGTCGCTTTATCACGCCATGAGTCTGAAGTAGCAATCGTAATGTTTGCTACTGCACCGCCATTAGGCATGTAACGAATTTCTGGGTCATTACCTAAATTTCCCACCAAGATAACTTTGTTAATTCCACGGCTGGCCATGATGTGCTCCGTTTCACTCTGGATATATAAAATTTTAGCGCATTAGAATAACACGCTTTGGTGAATTGATTAAAGCCTAATCCGAATGAGTTGTAACGGCAAAGCTCTGGCGTCTGAATCTCTATGCCCCCCCCCTCACGTAGCATTTCTGATTCGCTTTGCAGACATCGTTTCCTGATCCTTTGAATCTCAACGCATTTTTTTGCCTGCCCTATAGCTCTTAGTAATCATTAATGACAACGTATTAACATTGTGTAAACTTTGGAGAGATTGGCGCGTGAAAAAATCGGCTTATGCGAGAAAACTGTTTCTGATTAGTATGGAAGAGCATGCAAAGAAGAAAGTTAATGCATTGGAGAGATACACCGATATCGACATTCCAGTGATCTCTACAGAGGCCTTAATGGAGGCGAGTCCAAAGCATCGCAACAAAATCTTACTGATAGACTTCAACGAGCATAAATCACTTATTCGAACGATTAAGAATCTGCCTTTGATTTGGAAAAACTTCGAAACGGTGGTGTTTAATGTCCCCAAGCGCTTAACTACGGATGAGTTGCTTACTTTCGGTCAATTGAAAGGCGTGTTCTATCAAGATGAGGCTATCGAGCTCATCGGAGAAGGCCTCAAAGGGATCATTAACGGGCAGAACTGGTTGCCAAGAAATGTCACGAGCCAATTGTTGCACTACTATCGCAATGTCATTAACACCCATACAGCACCTGCAACAGTGGATCTCACCATTAGAGAGTTACAGGTTCTACGCTGCCTTCAGGCTGGCTCCTCAAATAACCAAATGGCTGAAGAGTTATTCGTGAGTGAGTTCACCATTAAGTCGCATCTTTATCAGATTTTCAAAAAACTGTCAGTCAAAAACCGCGTCCAAGCGATTGCTTGGGCAGACCAAAACTTAATGTCGTAAGAATCAAGCTTGTTAGTTGGTCTAATTTCACACATTTCTCATACTTAGTTCATGATTATTCTGCGTGTCTCATGATAAAGTAGCGCGTAGATTCTTAAAAATGATAAGAAAGGATATTCCCCCAATGATTAAAAAATGTCTATTTCCTGCGGCAGGCTACGGTACGCGCTTCCTTCCAGCGACGAAGTCAATGCCAAAAGAGATGATGCCTGTTGTAAACAAGCCACTGATTGAATACGGCGTTGAAGAAGCGATTCAAGCAGGGATGAACGGCATGTGTATTGTAACAGGCCGTGGCAAGCACTCAATCATGGACCACTTCGATAAGAACTACGAACTTGAGCATCAGATCAGTGGAACCAATAAAGAAGAGCTGCTAGTAGACATTCGTGAGATCATTGACTCAGCCAACTTTACCTACATTCGCCAACGCGAAATGAAAGGCCTAGGCCATGCGATCTTGACTGGTCGTGAATTGGTTGGTGATGAGCCATTTGCCGTTGTTCTTGCTGATGACCTATGTGTCAATGAAGACGAAGGCGTATTGGCGCAAATGGTCACCCTGTTTAAACAGTTCCGCTGCTCAATTGTTGCCGTACAAGAAGTACCAGCAGAAGAAACGCACAAATATGGCGTTATTTCTGGTGAAATGATCAAAGACGATATCTACCGCGTTGATGACATGGTTGAGAAACCAGATCCAGGTACTGCACCAAGTAACCTAGCGATCATTGGCCGCTATATTCTCACACCCGATATTTTTGAGTTAATTGAAAATACCGAACCAGGCAAAGGCGGCGAAATCCAAATTACGGATGCGCTGCTCAAACAAGCCAAAGCGGGCTGTGTTCTGGCGTACAAATTCAAAGGTCAACGTTTTGACTGTGGTAGCGTAGAAGGCTACATCGAAGCAACTAACTACTGTTTCGAGCACCTCTATCTGAAAGATGAAAAGAAGTCAGAACTAGGTAAACACGCCACCAAAAAAGAAGCATAGCGCCTCCAGATAGAACAACTCAAAAAGCTCGGCACTTGCCGAGCTTTTTACTGTTTTTTTATCCAGTGCCTTCTTTGCACATTTCTCCGACTATGTAATACTTGCTTCACTTGGTGACACATAGAGCAAAAATGATGGACAAAATAGAAGTTCGTGGTGCCCGCACTCATAACCTCAAAAACATCAACCTCACGATCCCTCGCGACAAACTAACCGTGATTACAGGATTAAGTGGTTCTGGCAAATCATCCCTCGCTTTCGATACTTTGTACGCAGAAGGCCAAAGACGTTATGTTGAGTCATTATCGGCTTACGCCCGTCAATTTTTGTCTCTTATGGAAAAGCCTGATGTGGATCACATCGAAGGTTTGTCTCCTGCAATTTCTATTGAACAGAAGTCGACGTCCCATAACCCTCGCTCAACCGTAGGTACCATAACCGAAGTCTACGACTACTTACGTCTACTGTATGCCCGTGTGGGTGAGCCCCGCTGTCCAACGCACCATTCGCCGCTTGCTGCGCAAACTGTCAGCCAGATGGTAGACAAAGTGTTAGCGTTGCCGGAAGGCAGTAAGATGATGCTACTTGCTCCCATCGTGAAAGAGCGTAAAGGTGAGCACGTTAAAACCTTGGAGAATCTTGCTGCTCAGGGCTTTATTCGCGCACGCATCGATGGTGAAACTTGCGACCTTTCTGATCCACCGCCGCTAGAGTTGCACAAGAAGCACACCATCGAAGTGGTTGTCGACCGCTTTAAAGTACGCCCAGATTTGCAGCAACGCTTAGCTGAATCATTCGAAACCACACTGGAGCTTTCTGGTGGTATTGCTGTCGTTGCACCAATGGATGGTGACGGTGAAGAGGTGATCTTCTCTGCCAACTTTGCTTGTCCAATTTGTGGCTACAGCATGCAAGAGCTTGAGCCTCGCTTATTTTCGTTCAACAACCCTGCTGGTGCGTGTGGCACTTGTGATGGTTTAGGGGTACAACAGTACTTTGATCCAAGTCGAGTGATCCAAGATGACTCTTTGAGTTTAGCGCAAGGCGCGATCCGCGGCTGGGATCAAAAAAACTACTACTACTTCCAAATGCTGTCTTCTTTAGCGGATCATTACGGGTTTGATCTTCATGTGCCATTTAACTCACTACCGAAGAAAACCCAAGAAATCATTCTAAAAGGCTCAGGCCGCACTGACGTTGAATTCAAATACATCAACGATCGTGGTGATATTCGTGTTAAGCGTCATCCATTCGAAGGGATCTTAAATACGCTGGAACGTCGTTACCGAGATACGGAATCAAACTCCGTACGTGAAGAGTTGGCGAAATACATCTCAACTAAGTCTTGTTCAAGCTGTGGCGGTACACGCTTACGCCTCGAAGCCCGCAATGTATTCATTGCCGATACGACTCTGCCAGAGATTGTCGAGCTGAGCATTGCTGATTCCCTCGAGTTTTTCCATACGCTAAAACTGGAAGGACAACGCGCTCAAATTGCAGAGAAGGTCATGAAAGAGATCACTGACCGCTTACAGTTTCTTGTCAATGTTGGCCTGAATTATCTCAACCTCTCACGCAGCGCAGAAACACTGTCGGGTGGCGAAGCACAACGCATTCGCTTAGCAAGCCAAATCGGAGCGGGTCTTGTCGGTGTAATGTATGTTTTGGATGAGCCATCTATTGGCCTCCACCAGCGAGATAATGAACGTTTATTGAAAACCCTGACTCACCTACGAGACTTGGGGAATACCGTATTAGTCGTTGAGCACGATGAAGATGCGATTCGCTGTGCTGACCACGTGATTGATATTGGTCCAGGTGCCGGGGTTCATGGTGGCAATGTGGTTGCGGAAGGCACCATGGCTGAAATCATCGCTAACCCAAACTCACTGACTGGGCAATACCTCAGTGGCACTAAAGAGATTGCCGTACCAAAAGAACGTACGCCATGCGATCCCAAGAAAACCGTTGAGTTGGTTGGCGCAACTGGCAACAACCTAAAGAATGTCGACCTTTCGGTTCCTGTCGGCTTATTTAGCTGTATTACCGGAGTATCTGGCTCAGGTAAGTCCACGTTAATCAACGATACATTCTTTAAAATTGCTCATACCCAGTTGAATGGTGCAACAACCGCGCATCCTTCACCATATAAATCCATCAAGGGTCTAGAGCACTTCGATAAGGTTATCGATATCGACCAAAGCCCTATTGGTCGAACACCGCGTTCAAACCCTGCGACTTACACGGGGATCTTTACCCCAATCCGTGAACTGTTTGCTGGTACGCAAGAGTCACGCTCCCGTGGTTACAAGCCAGGCCGTTTTAGCTTTAACGTCCGTGGTGGTCGTTGCGAAGCCTGTCAAGGTGATGGGGTTATTAAAGTAGAAATGCACTTCCTGCCCGATGTGTATGTGCCATGTGATGTATGTAAGGGCAAGCGTTATAACCGTGAAACGTTGGAAGTTCGCTATAAAGGCAAAGCGATCGATGAAGTACTAGAGATGACTGTAGAAGATGCCCGTACTTTCTTCGACCCTGTGCCAGCGATTGCCCGTAAACTGCAAACACTGATGGATGTGGGCTTGTCTTATATTCGCCTAGGTCAAGCGGCAACCACGCTTTCTGGTGGTGAAGCTCAGCGTGTGAAACTGGCTCGAGAACTGTCTAAGCGTGATACAGGTAAAACCTTGTACATTTTAGATGAGCCGACAACCGGTCTGCACTTCCACGATATCCAGCAGCTACTAACTGTACTACACCGTTTGCGCGACCATGGAAATACCGTTGTCGTCATTGAACACAACCTCGATGTGATTAAAACCGCTGACTGGATCATCGACTTAGGGCCAGAAGGTGGACAAGGTGGCGGAGAGATAATTGCTCAAGGCACACCGGAATATGTGTCTCAGATCGAAGGTTCGCACACTGCTCGCTTCCTTAAGCCTATGTTGAAATAGAAAAAACAGGTAAAGTACAAAGACCAGCCATTGCTGGTCTTTTTTTTCATTTAAAACAATGCAATCTCTATGGCTACTATACATGTAAGTGGAACCAAACTTTCACCTGAAAAAGTTCTCGTTCCCCTCAATCGCAAGTTCCTTATGGTATTGGCAGCACTGTTTTTGCTGGCGATGCATTTCTTTATGCCTAACCCTGGGGGCTCTGGGTTAGCACTCTCATTTAATGCGACGACGTGGATTGCATTCAGTTTTGCTTTAGGTATCGGCTTGTATCAATTCGCTACAAATCGTGAGTTACGCTACTCCAAATTAACCATTGGATTGTTCATTAGTTGCATCATCATAACGCTGCCAGTGTTCTATCCTAATGCGAACAGTATATTGGCCGCCAGCAAACTGATAGGGCTTTGGAGCGGCATGCTATTTTTTATTGTGCTGCAACAATTCCACTTCAGTAACAAGCACCGTCAACGCCTACTGTGGTTTATTGTTCTCGCTGTCGTTATAGAGAGCATCTTTGGTTTAACACAATACTTGTACCTTAAACCGGGGAATATATTTGGTTACAACACAGAGGCCAACCGTCCTTATGGTATCTTTCAACAGCCCAATGTGATGGCGAGTTTCCTTGCCACCGGGCTGGTGATAGCCAGCTACCTACTTGCTCGCCAGCCATACAAGTATTCACGTAAGTTGAGTGATATTTATCTACTCTACACCGTCCCAATTTTTACTATCCCTCTGATTGTGGTACTTGCCTCTCGCACTGGCTGGCTGGCTTCGATCATCGCTATTTTGCTAGTTATTCCATACATGTACCGCTATGCCACTCAAGGGCGTTTTTTACGTTGGCTAGCCGCTTTACTCACCGGGCTCGCCCTTGCAGTCTTCATTATGCATATCGCCTTTCCAAGTGGAGGGGGCTTAGCAAATGAAAAAGTAAACATGGAATCGCCTCGTACTTATACCTTCCCGCAAGCCTTAGATATGGTGATTGAGAAACCATTTACCGGATATGGTTATGGGAAGTTTGAATCTGAATACATACTGTATACGGCTCGGCAGCACGCATTGAATGAGCAATACCCTCCAGGCCTCCCCTCAATGGACCATCCACACAATGAACTGTTTTATTGGGGCGTTGAAGGCGGTTTACTGCCTATTCTTGGCATCTTTTTGGCGATGTCTTTAGTGCTACACCGAATTTATCAGGCGAATCGAGGCACACGTCTGGCACTGCTAGCACTATTCATTCCCATTGTTTTGCATTCACAACTCGAGTACCCGTTCTATCACTCTCTTGTGCACTGGCTGATCTTTATCATTTTGCTTTATTGGGTGGATCAACGAGTCTCACGTTACCGTCAAATAGGCTTTAGTCGCATAACCAAAAGTTTGCTGCGCATTTGTAGTCTATTGTTCCCTATCGTGGTCACTTTCTATATGGTGAGTGCTCTACACACAAACTACGTACTCACCAAGTTTGAAACCACGCGTCCAACCAATCCAGACATTCTCAATCAGGTCTCTAATCCCGTGGTATGGAAAGATCGCTTTGATTGGGATGTGTACAGTACCTTCCTAAATATTGGCTTATATAAGCAAGACCCAACGTTGATTCAGCCATACATTGATTGGTCATTAGAGATCATTAAAGACAAACCACGCCCAGCGTTCTACAACAACCTGATACGAGCGTATCAAGGGCTGGATGAGACAAGTAAGGCAGAGCAAATTCGTGCAGAAGCACAATTCTTATTCCCTAACATTGATTTCAGTGATGTGAATTATCAACCGCCTTATCAGGCTCTTTCAGCCTCACCAACGCCAGCCCCAAGCGCTAAGCAATAAATAAAAAAAGCGAAGGGATAACCTTCGCTTTTCTTTATCCTATGACCAAATCCGTTATTCGATCAACGACTCTTCTAAAGCTCGTAAACACAAGGCGACATTTTCAGGTCGAGCACCATAACCCATCAGACCAATGCGCCATGCTTTGCCAGCCAGTGAGCCAAGACCTGCGCCAATCTCTAGATTATAGATTTCAAGTAAGTGATTACGCACTTTTGCTTCATCAATCCCTTCGGGGACATAAATCGCATTAAGTTGCGGTAGGCGATACGCTTCTTCTACCACAAATTCAAAACCTAGCTTTTGCAAACCAGCTTTGAGCTTCTCATGCATTAACTGGTGACGCGCCCACGCATTTTCTAAACCTTCATTCTTAAGGATCAGTAGAGCTTCATGCAGCGCATACAAACTGTTCACCGGCGCTGTGTGGTGATAGCTGCGTTTGCCTTCTCCACTCCAGTAACCTAATACTAGGCTTTGATCCAAGAACCAGCTTTGAACCGGTGTCGTTCTGGATTGAATCTTCTCTATGGCTGCAGGAGAAAGCGTCACTGGCGATAAGCCAGGAACACAGGACAAGCATTTTTGGCTTCCAGAATACACCGCATCTAACTGCCACTCGTCGACTTTTAGAGGCACACCACCAAGCGAAGTCACGGCATCGACGATCGATAGCAAACCGTATTGCTTCGCAAGCTTACCCAAGACTTGAGCGTCACTTACCGCGCCCGTCGATGTTTCTGCATGAACAAAAGCAAGAATCTTAGCATCAGAGTGCTCCTTTAACGCTTCTTCAACTTTATCGACCGATACAGGCGTTCCCCACTCATCATCGACGACAACGGCCTCACCACCAGCACGAACCACGTTTTCACGCATGCGCTCACCGAAAACACCATTACGGCAGACGATGACTTTGTCACCCTTTTCAATCAGGTTGACGAAACACGTTTCCATGCCCGCACTGCCCGGAGCTGAGACAGCGATAGTGAATTCATTTTCTGTTTGGAAAGCGTATTTAAGCAACTGTTTTAGCTCATCCATCATGGCAATGAAAAGGGGATCTAGGTGACCAACGGTTGGACGGCTAAGCGCCTGTAAAACCTGAGGTGAAATATCAGAGGGACCAGGTCCCATCAAAATACGGTGTGGGGGGATAAAGCTTTGGATCGGCATGTCAGCTCCTTGATTGCAGTCTTTCATCCTGAGCGTTATAAAAGTTCTATTCAAAGGCTGGCTCAGGTATCGAAGTTTTCACCCTAATAGATTTTTCCTCTATCGGCAATTAACCCTAAGTATAGAGGTCAAACCACTGTCACAAATTCGTTAATAAAAACTTTCATAATGGTTGAGATATTGGTTGACAATGTGACAACAAAACCGTTCAATGTTTAAGCTTTATGCAGAAGAGGAGCACTGCCCAGGCAGGTGATTTGTGGAGCCGCAATTCCAATACCAATCACTCAGGGGGAGCAGTGCCGAGGTAAGTCAAAGTTGCAGGATTTGACTTGTCGGTTGACTTGGGTTGAGTCCCATCAACTGTCATCAGTGCCGTATGATGAAGAGCTTCTGAGGGTAAATTTTCAAATTACATTCTAACTACCTCTCTATTTGCTCTGTTCCTTTCCTCACCAAACATTGGATGTATTAGACAACCAATTAATTGTTGTTATTTTTCAGGAAGTCGTGGGAGAACGCAGTGAGCGCATTTAACGTAGCAAAATTCGGTGGAACCAGTGTTGCCAACTTTGAGGCAATGAGCCGTTGCTCCACTATCATAGAAAACAACCCAAATACTCGCCTTGTCGTCAGCAGCGCTTGCTCAGGTGTCACTAATCTATTAGTTGAACTCGCAAATGGTGTTCAAGACCAAGAACATCGTGCGGAAGTACTACAGAAACTAGCAAACATTCACGAATCGATTCTGTCGCAACTTGAAGACGCAACCGAAGCGGCAGCTGAGGTTTATTCGATTCTTGATACCGTCACAAGCTTGGCAGAGGCCACTTCTATCCAAGCAAACACCAAACTGACCGATCATTTGGTCGCTTGTGGCGAATTAATGTCGACTCACATTCTTGCGCAGTTAATGCGTGAGCGTGGTATTAACACCATCCGTTTTGATATTCGCGACGTGTTAAAAACCGATGCTACCTTTGGTCGTGCTGAACCAAATGTCGAAACCATTTCACAACTCGCACAAGAAAAGTTGGTTCCACTATGCCAAGAGTATGTTGTTATCACTCAGGGCTTCATCGGCTCAGATGAAGAAGGTAACACGACAACGCTTGGTCGTGGCGGCAGTGACTACAGCGCAGCATTGATTGCAGAAGGGGTGAAAGCAGCAGGTCTAGAGATTTGGACCGACGTTCCGGGCATCTACACCACAGACCCACGTATCGCCTCAAAAGCAGCGCCAATCCCAGAGATCAGCTTTAGTGAAGCATCAGAGATGGCAAACTTCGGCGCAAAAATCCTGCACCCTTCAACACTGGTTCCGGCACTTCGTCACGACATCCCAGTATTCGTAGGCTCTTCTAAAGAGCCAGAAAAAGGCGGTACATGGATCCGTCATCAAGTGGAAAGCTCACCTTTATTCCGTGCACTTGCTCTGCGCTGTAACCAAACCATGGTGACACTGCGCAGCGCAAACATGTTCCACGCCTACGGCTTCTTAGCGAAGGTATTTGAGATCCTAGCGAAACACAAAATATCTGTCGATCTGATCACCACATCTGAAATCAGTGTATCACTCACCCTTGATCAAACAGACACGTCAGGCGGTGCACCTCAATTACCACAAGCGGCACGCGAGGAACTTGAAGAACTATGTAAAGTAGAAGTGGAACACGACCTATGTCTTGTCGCTCTGATTGGTAACAATATGAGTGAAAGCAAAGGCTACGCGAAGCAAGTGTTTGGCACGTTAGAAGACTTCAACCTACGTATGATCTGTTACGGAGCAAGCCCACATAACCTGTGCTTCCTTGTCCACGAGTCAGTATCACGTCAAGCGATCCAAAAACTGCATACAGAGCTGTTTGAACAGTAAGAACGCTTTAACTCAACGATAAAACTTTAATTCACCAAGAAACAACAAGAGCTACACATCGCAGCCCTTGTTGTTTCTATCTGAGTCGATTAACCGTTAATGTTAGGACCTAACCACTTTTCTGCTTCGATCCTATCCCAACCTTTTCGATCAGCGTAGCTTTGTAGCTGATCCTCTTGGATCTGAGCAATCGCAAAGTAACGAGAATCAGGGTGCGAGAAGTACCAACCCGATACGGACGCTCCTGGGTACATCGCGTAATTTGTTGTCAGTGACATACCAATGTTTTCTTCAACATTCATCAGTTCCCATAGCGGTCCTTTCTCAGTATGCTCAGGGCATGCCGGATAACCCGGAGCTGGTCGAATGCCTTGGTATTTTTCACGAATCAGTTCTTCATTCGACAGCTCTTCATCCGCAGCGTAACCCCAAATCTCTTTACGTACACGCTCATGTAGGTACTCTGCGAACGCTTCTGCAAGACGGTCCGCCACCGCTTGGATCATGATGGCATTGAAATCATCACCTTGCGCTTTGTATTCGTCAGCAAGTTCACGCTCACCAATACCGCCCGTTACTGCAAAGGCACCAATCCAATCATGCTTACCAGACTCTTTCGGTGCAATATAATCAGACAAACAATAGTTGAAGCCTTTTGGTTTCTCTGTCTGCTGACGTAAGTTATGCAGCACTTTAGCAACGTTGGTGCGTGACTCATCTGTGTAAACTTCAATATCATCGCCAACACTAGCCGCAGGAAACAGACCACACATACCTCGTGCTTTCAGTAACCCTTCACGCTCAACGCGATCAAGCAACTCATTTGCATCTTTGTACAGACGCAGTGCTTCTTCGCCCACTTCTACATGGTCAAAGATTGTTGGGAACTTGCCGACTAACGACCAAGTCATGAAGAAAGGCGTCCAGTCGATATACTTACGCAAAGTAGCGACATCAAAATCTTCAAAAATGTGGATGCCTGGTTTAATTGGTACAGGTGGTGTATACGCCTCCCAATCAATCGCAACCTTATTAGCACGTGCGGCTTCTAAGGTGACAGGCTTGGTACGAGGCTTCTTGCGGTTATGTTGGTCACGTACGCGTTCGTAGTCTTCATCCAATTTTTCAACAAAAGCCGGACGGCGTTCATCTGATAGCAGTGATGTACACACACCTACCGCACGAGAAGCGTTATTTACGTATACTACTGGGTGTTTGTAGCTCTGCTCAATCTTAACGGCAGTATGCGCTTTTGATGTGGTCGCACCACCGATCAGAAGTGGAAGTTCAAAATCTAGACGCTCCATCTCTTTTGCGACATGAACCATTTCGTCCAGAGATGGCGTGATCAAGCCAGAAAGGCCAATAATGTCGACATTCTCTTCTTTAGCCACTTTCAGGATCTTTTCACACGGTACCATTACGCCAAGATCGATGATCTCGTAGTTATTACATTGCAGCACCACGCCAACAATGTTCTTACCAATGTCATGAACATCACCTTTAACGGTCGCAAGCAGGATCTTACCGTTGGATGAACCGGCTAGTTTTTCTTTGTTAATGAAGGGCTCAAGGTGAGCAACTGCCTGTTTCATAACACGTGCCGACTTTACTACTTGGGGAAGGAACATCTTGCCTTCTCCAAATAGATCGCCAACCACGTTCATACCATCCATTAAAGGGCCTTCGATCACTTCAAGTGGTTTGGACGCATTAAGGCGAGCTTCTTCAGTATCTTCTACGATGAACTCGGTAATGCCTTTAACCAGCGCATGCTCTAAACGTTTTTCTACCGTCCAGGTACGCCATTCAAGCGCAGAGGCATCATCTTCTTTTCCGACACCTTTATCTGCATACTCAGCAGCAATATCGAGCAGTCGTTCAGTTGAATCATCACGACGGTTTAGCACCACATCCTCGACCGCTTCACGCAGTTTGTCTGGAACATTATCGTAGATTTCTAGCTGACCCGCGTTAACGATACCCATATCCATACCATTTTTAAAACAGTGGTATAGGAACACCGCGTGAATCGCTTCTCGAACGTAGTTATTACCGCGGAAGGAGAAGGAAACGTTAGACACGCCACCAGAGATCATCGCATGTGGTAAATCACGTTTAATATCTGCAACCGCTTCAATGAAGTCAACTGCGTAGTTGTTGTGCTCTTCGATACCCGTCGCAACCGCAAAAATGTTCGGGTCAAAGATAATATCTTCCGGCGGGAAGCCCACTTCATCAACCAAAATGCGATAAGCATTGGTACAGATCTCTAGCTTACGCTCACGCGTTTCTGCCTGACCAACCTCATCAAATGCCATCACGATAACCGCAGCACCATATCGACGAATCAGCTTCGCTTGCTTAACAAACATCTCTTTCCCTTCTTTCAAAGAGATGGAGTTCACGATGCCTTTGCCCTGAATACACTTCAGACCCGCTTCGATCACTTCCCATTTGGAAGAGTCGACCATAATTGGAACTTTGGAAATTTCTGGCTCAGACGCACATAGATTTAGAAAGCGAACCATACTGGCTTCTGCATCCAACATACCTTCATCCATGTTGATATCGATGATCTGAGCGCCGTTCTCAACTTGCTGGCGAGCAACTTCCAGAGCCTCATCGTAGAGCTCTTCTTTGATCAGACGTTTAAAGCGAGCAGAACCGGTAACGTTAGTACGTTCACCCACGTTGATAAACAGCGTCTCATTTTCAATCGTAAGAGGCTCAAGACCGGACAAACGACACGCAACCGTAAGCTCAGGCAAATCACGAGGTTTCACACCTTCAACTGCCATTGCCATATGGCGAATGTGCTCTGGCGTCGTACCGCAACAGCCACCAATCAGGTTCAAGAAGCCACTTTCCGCCCACTCTTTAACATGAATCGCCATATCTTCTGGCGAGAGGTCATACTCACCAAAAGCGTTTGGTAGACCAGCATTAGGGTGTGCTGAGATAAAAGATTCAGAAATGCGAGAAAGGTCCTCTACGTAAGGGCGCAATTCATCAGGGCCAAGCGCACAATTCAAGCCAAATGAAAGCGGGTTTACATGACGCAGAGAGTTATAGAACGCTTCTGTCGTTTGACCGGAAAGCGTGCGACCAGACGCATCGGTAATGGTGCCGGAGATCATGACTGGTAACTCAACACCTAGTTCTTCAAAGACACTGTCTACCGCAAAGGCACACGCTTTCGCATTGAGTGTATCAAAGATAGTTTCAATCAGAATAAGATCAGAACCACCTTTAATCAGCGCACGAGTTGATCCGGAGTAAGCTTCAACGAGTTCATCGAAAGAAACATTACGGTAGCCCGGATCGTTTACATCCGGAGAGATCGAACAAGTACGGTTTGTCGGACCAAGAACACCGGCAACATAACGGGGACGACTAGGCGTCTTTGTTGTCCATTCATCGGCGACCTCACGAGCAAGCTTAGCCGCGGCGAAGTTAATCTCCTCACTCAGGCTTTCCATCTCGTAGTCAGCCATTGCAATAGAGGTTGCATTAAAAGTATTTGTTTCGAGAATGTCAGCACCCGCTTCGAGGTATGCGCTATGAATATCCTTAATCAATTGAGGCTGAGTAAGCACTAACAAGTCGTTATTACCTTTTAGGTCACAATGCCAATCTGCAAAACGCAAACCTCGATAGTCTTGCTCTTCAAGTTTGTAACCCTGAATCATGGTACCCATACCACCATCAATCAGCAAAATACGTTGTTTCAATTGAGCTTCTATCTGCTCTCTTACATTACTTCCCACAGTACAGCCTCATTCCTTTAATTATCTTCTCATCCTATCACACAAACAAAAGGAGTCTAGACGTCTAAAAATAGAATTAGTGATTATTTAGCGTCCATTTCAAGTTACAAAGAAATCACGAAAAAATGTTTGCTATTTAGCCAACATAGGCCGAGAATTTCCATTCATAAAAAGTTACAAATAGAGGGCTCTATGTCGGTCTATCATACTTTATGTTTCCTATCTGCCGCAGCAATTCTAATTGCCTTTATAAACAGCAAGATAGGAAAAATGCAAACCACCATAGCCATTACCGCAGGCTCAATGATACTTTCGCTCTTCATTCTCATCGCGGGTCAAAATGATTGGTTTCAGCTTACAGATATCGCAACACGAACCATCACTAGCATCGACTTTGAAGATTTTCTACTTAAGGGGATCCTAGGATTTCTATTATTTGCGGGTGGCTTAGGCGTCAAACTGCCTAACCTCAAAGACCAAAAATGGGAAATTACAGTACTTGCTCTAGGCGCAACTCTCTTCTCAACTTTCTTCATCGGTTTTGTTCTCTACGGTTTCTGCCTACTGATCGGTATTCAATTCAAGCTCGTCTACTGCTTACTTTTTGGCGCGCTTATTTCTCCAACCGACCCAATTGCAGTCTTAGCGATCGTCAAAAAACTTAATGCACCGAAGCGTATTTCGACCCAAATTGAAGGTGAGTCCTTATTCAACGACGGTTTCGGTCTAGTGCTCTTCGTGACCATATTTACCATCGCATTTGGAATAGAAGCACCGAGCGTAAGCAGCGTAGCATTACTATTTGTTCAAGAAGCAATTGGGGGTATTGTTTACGGCTTAGTTCTAGGGGTAATTTTTCACTATTTAATCAGTGCAACAAACGACCACTCAATGGAATTGCTACTCACCATAGGTGTTCCGACGGCAGGCTATGCCTTAGCCGAATATCTACATGTTTCCGGTCCACTGGCTATGGTGGTTTCAGGTATCATGATCGGGAATTGGACACGCTTTATTGGCTTCTCTAAAGAGAGTGAGGATCACCTTGATCACTTCTGGGAATTGGTAGATGAATTCCTAAACGGTGTGCTATTTTTGCTCATTGGTATGTCAATGCTTCTATTTGAATTCCACAAAGAAGACTGGATCATGATGGCTGTATCAGTACCACTTGTTCTAACTGCACGTTACTTGAGCGTCGCTATTTCCTATGTCGGCTTTAAACGCTTTAGAACATATAACCCTTGGTCAGTGAAGATCTTAACTTGGGGGGGATTACGTGGTGGCCTAGCGCTTGCTATGGCTTTATCTATTCCATCGGGTATTTGGGTCATTCCAGATAAACTCATCGACGTAAAAGAAATCATCTTAGTCATGACTTACTCTGTCGTCGTTTTTTCAATCTTAATTCAAGGCTCGACAATTACACCAATGATAGAAAAAGCGAAGCAAGCCGAAAAAGCATCTCAAGAAGCGTAGATTCCGCATTCTAAATTATCAGGCAGCCAAGTGGCTGCCTTTTTTATATTGTCCAAATAGAAAAATTTTAATTGGGATAAATGAGCAGTCTGGATCAGGGAATTACACTGAAAAATCGATTAGTTGGGGATGGCTTTTGTCGTTACTCTAATTACAAAGTTAAAAGCCTTAAGTAAGAATGTTCAGACACTGATTTGAACTGTAATGAGTTTGGCTTGAGATAAACGTACCTTAAACGTCAATAAGTGTCGAAAAATAGACGTTCGTCGTGATGAAGAACAAGATTTAGCATACTGGTGAGATGCGAGAAGAGGGAATTAGAAAGACAGAATATAAGCGTGAATGAGCTTAATTTATTACTGTTCTAGAACAGAATTGAAATAATATTTATTTGCTTTAATAACGCAAAAAGCCCACTCTTTCGAGTGGGCTTTTCTAAATTAAAAGCCTGGCGATGTCCTACTCTCACATGGGGAAGCCCCACACTACCATCGGCGCTATTTCGTTTCACTTCTGAGTT
>NZ_JBNFXP010000020.1:0-77853 GCF_052877535.1 Vibrio sp. PNB23_22_6
AGGTCTATCGCCAAGCGGTAAGGCAGCGGCTTTTGATGCCGCCATTCCCTGGTTCGAATCCAGGTAGACCTGCCACTATTTTGATTATTGAGTCTACTCAGTAATTATGCGGTCGTGGCGGAATTGGTAGACGCACCAGATTTAGGTTCTGGCGCCGTAAGGTGTGAGAGTTCAAGTCTCTCCGACCGCACCATTATTAAAGTCTCTTTTATTAGAGCATTGTAGGTCTATCGCCAAGCGGTAAGGCAGCGGCTTTTGATGCCGCCATTCCCTGGTTCGAATCCAGGTAGACCTGCCATTATTCTCCCTAAAAAGGGATGTTGTTGAGGTTTTACCAATTCTCTCAGCAATACACATTAAGATGCGGTCGTGGCGGAATTGGTAGACGCACCAGATTTAGGTTCTGGCGCCGCAAGGTGTGAGAGTTCAAGTCTCTCCGACCGCACCATGATTAAGAAAGCCAGCATTAATTTGCTGGTTTTTTTTTATTTTTTCGATTCTGGACTCGGGCGTTCTTTGATATCCAGAATTAAAAAGCGAGCTCATGGCTCGCTTTTTTGTCTCTGTTACTTTTTCTATCTGCCGTTTTCAAGTTGCTTATATCCCCAACGCGTACTTCAACACTTGTACTTTGAGCGGTCCTGAGTTTTCAGCCAGCTTTAAAGCTGCGTTACGAGCAAACTTCAACGGGCCTAGATCATTGCTAAAGCCTTTGTAAAATACATCCATACCCGTTTGCATTAATAAGTTATCTGGACGACGAGCGCGTTCATACTTGGCTAACAACACATCGTTGAGTTGCTCCTGCTGATCCGTAACCGCAAGCAGTACACCAACATCTTTAAAGCCGAGATTCACGCCTTGTCCAGCTAGTGGATTAATCGTATGAGCAGAATCACCGACTAGTACGCAATTCTTACTTGAATAGCTTTGAGCATGACGACGAGTCAGTGGGAATGAGCCAAACTGCAAAACCTCGATATCACCGAGTTCTGATGGGAAATGACGTAGGATCTCTTCTCTGAGTTGAGATTTCGTCATTGAACACAATTGCCTGATACGCTTTGGAGAGTCATACCACACCAGCGAACCTTGGCCAACTTCGTGACCATCTTCAATTAGAGAGCATAGAGGCAAGAATGAACGCGGACCTGACGGTGTAAATTGCTGCCAAGTGATGTCTTGCTGCGGTAATGCGGTCTTCACATTGATCAGCATACAGTGTTGACGGTAATCCCATGCGGTCACACCAATGCCCGCCAATTGACGAACTTTAGAATTCGCACCGTCAGCCCCGATCACCCAATTCGCTTCAAACTGCTCACCGCTTTCTAGCGTCACACGGTTCACATCAGAAAATTCTATGCTTTTCAATCGCTCAGGGCACATTACCGCTAAGTTATCATATTGGGCGAAAGCTTGCCAAAGCCCAAGTTGGATCAGACGGTTTTCAACGATGTAACCTAACTGCTCTAATAGCAGCTCATCAGAGTGGAAACGAGTACGACACTCTGGGTGCTCCCAAGTTTCCAAACGACGATAAGGGCAAACTCTCATGCTCTCAATCGCGGACCATGCGCCTAATGAATCAAGTAGCTTTACCGACTGATGGGAAATCGCAGACACGCGGATATCCAGAGCTTGACAAGCCTCAAATCCTTTCGGTTCAGCGCCCTCCACGACCATAACACTTCTCCCCTGCTTGGCAAACCCGACAGCAACCGCTGCCCCTACCATACCGCCACCGATTACGACGATGTCATACTTGTTCATTTCTTGCTCTTCATCACATTGATTAATTGGCGTTTTTTAATTGTACGTTCCACCGCTTTTTTTACAAAATTCTTTAACACAAAACCTTGCTCCGTGTAGGTCAAAAAACTAGATTTCATCAGGGTTTGCAGAGAATTCATCAGATCACTAGTCAGGTGCTTTTTAAAGCAGTACAATACGCCGCTTACCGCCGAGATGGCGGCTATAATTTGAGCAATAGCTCTCCGATTTAAGTACAACTGAACGAGCGAAAGTGAGATGAGTAAGAAACTGCTAATTAAAACCTGGGGCTGCCAGATGAATGAATACGATTCATCAAAAATGGCCGACCTGCTTAATGCTGCAAACGGCTATGAGCTGACTGAAGAGCCAGAGGAAGCAGACGTACTTCTACTTAACACCTGTTCAATCCGTGAAAAAGCGCAAGAAAAAGTTTTCCACCAGCTTGGTCGTTGGAAAACCCTAAAAGATAAAAAACCTGGCGTAGTGATCGGCGTGGGTGGCTGTGTAGCAACTCAAGAAGGTGACCACATTCGTCAACGTGCTCCATTCGTTGACGTAATCTTTGGCCCACAAACGCTTCACCGTTTACCTGAGATGATCAAACAGTCTCAATCAGATGAAGCACCAGTCATGGATATTTCATTCCCAGAGATCGAAAAGTTTGACCGTCTGCCTGAGCCTCGTGCAGAAGGTGCCACGGCATTCGTTTCTATCATGGAAGGCTGTTCTAAGTACTGCACTTACTGTGTTGTACCGTACACTCGTGGTGAAGAAGTGAGTCGTCCTATGGATGACGTACTATACGAGATCGCTCAATTAGCGGAGCAAGGCGTTCGTGAAGTTAACCTACTTGGTCAAAACGTCAATGCTTACCGCGGCCCAATGCACGACGGTGAGATCTGTTCATTCGCCGAGCTGCTTCGCCTAGTAGCGTCTATAGATGGTATCGACCGTATTCGCTTTACAACGAGTCATCCACTTGAATTTACTGACGACATTATCGCGGTATACGAAGACACGCCGGAGCTTGTGAGCTTCCTGCACCTACCAGTACAAAGTGGTAGTGACCGCATCCTGACCATGATGAAGCGTCCTCACACGGCAATCGAGTACAAGTCAATCATTCGTAAACTGCGTAAAGCGCGTCCTGATATCCAAATCAGTTCTGACTTTATCGTTGCTTTCCCAGGTGAAACAGACAAAGATTTCCAAGACACCATGAAGCTAATCAAAGACGTAGACTTTGACATGAGTTTTAGCTTTATCTTCTCTCCTCGTCCAGGCACACCAGCGGCAGATTACCCTTGTGACCTCTCAGAAGAAGTGAAGAAAGAGCGTCTATACGAACTGCAACAAACCATTAATACACAGGCAATGCGCTACTCTCGCCTAATGCTAGGCACTGAGCAGCGCGTTTTGGTTGAAGGTCCTTCTAAGAAGAACCTAATGGAGCTACGCGCTCGTACAGAAAATAACCGTGTAGTAAACTTTGAAGGTAGCGCGGATCTAATCGGTCAGTTCGTTGACGTTAAGATTACTGACGTATTTGCCAACTCACTGCGTGGTGAGCTTGTACGTACAGAAAAAGACATGGACCTTCGTAGCGTGATTTCTCCAATGCAAATGATGGCGAAAACCCGTCGCGAAGATGAGCTAGGTGTAGCGACTTTTACGCCATAAGCTCGTATAACGCCAAGGAGAGCTGGTCGTTATCAGCTCTCTAGTGATTGGCTACAATGAGAGGTAACTTTGAGCAATAAAATCGTAACTCTAGAAATTAACCTAGAACCTTCAGATAACCGCCGTTTAGCAAGCCTGTGCGGTCCATTCGACGACAACATCAAGCACTTAGAACGTCGCTTAGGCGTTGAAATTAATCACCGTAGCGACCTTTTCACCATCGTCGGTAAACCTCATACTGCCGCCGCTGCGCTAGATATTCTAAAAACACTTTACGTTGATACTGCACCTGTTCGTGGCGAAACGCCAGATATCGAACCAGAACAGATCCACCTAGCGATCAAAGAATCCGGTGTCCTGGAGCAAAATACTGAATCGAACATCGAGCACGGTAAAGAAGTCTTCGTAAAAACCAAAAAAGGCGTGATCAAGCCGCGTACTCCAAATCAGGCTCAGTACCTGGTAAACATGGTGACGCACGATATCACTTTCGGCATTGGTCCTGCGGGTACTGGTAAAACGTACTTAGCCGTCGCTGCAGCCGTTGATGCACTGGAACGCCAAGAGATCCGCCGAATTCTATTGACTCGTCCTGCGGTCGAAGCAGGTGAAAAATTGGGTTTCCTACCCGGTGATTTAAGTCAGAAAGTCGACCCATATCTGCGTCCTCTTTACGATGCTTTGTTCGAAATGCTAGGCTTCGAGCGTGTTGAAAAGCTGATTGAGCGCAACGTCATTGAAGTCGCGCCTCTGGCTTATATGCGTGGTCGTACGCTCAACGACGCCTTCATCATTTTAGATGAAAGTCAGAACACCACCGTCGAGCAGATGAAGATGTTTCTTACGCGTATCGGCTTCAATTCACGTGCAGTGATCACCGGTGACGTAACCCAGATCGACTTGCCTCGTGGCGCGAAATCCGGACTTCGTCATGCGATTGAAGTACTCAGTGAAGTCGATGACATCAGCTTTAACTTCTTCCAAGCAGACGATGTTGTGCGTCACCCTGTGGTTGCTCGCATCGTTAATGCCTATGAGAAGTGGGAAGCGCAAGACCAGAAAGAACGTAAAGAATTCGAAAAACGCCGTCGTGAAGAACGTGATGCAAAATTGCTAGAAGCAGCAAAGGCAGAGCTAAGTGCACAAGTCACGGCGAGCAAGGAATAAACATGACAATTGAACTTGATTTACAACTGGCAGTCGAAAATGAAGAAGGCTTACCTTCAGAGCAAGATTTTCAATTGTGGTTAGACAAGACCATTCCTCTTTTTCAACCTCAAGCAGAATTGACCATTCGCATTGTTGATGAAAAAGAAAGTCACGAGCTAAACCATGAATATCGTGGTAAAGACAAACCAACCAACGTGCTGTCGTTCCCATTTGAAGTACCACCTGGTATGGAAATGGATCTACTAGGCGATTTAATTATCTGTCGTCAAGTTGTTGAAAAAGAGGCGATTGAGCAGAATAAGCCTCTGCTAGCACATTGGGCGCATATGGTTGTACATGGCAGCTTGCATCTGCTAGGTTATGACCATATCGAGGATGACGAAGCTGAAGAGATGGAGTCCCTCGAAACAGAAATCATGCAAGGCATGGGTTACGAAGATCCATACATTGCTGAAAAAGAGTAACCACAGGTTACTCGAAAGGGAAAGGCAACCTACCCAGGGCAATACCTCGTACTCGCCTTTCTACGTGAGCTATCACACATCTGATAGCGTTACTTAATTGAGAAACAATGAACGAAGATAATTCTCCCTCTTCTAACGAAGGTAAGAAAGAAAAGGCAGAAGGTCCGAGTAGAAAGTCCTTCTTTGAACGTCTAGGTCAACTATTTCAAGGCGAACCAAAAGACCGCCAAGAGCTTGTGGATGTTATCCGCGACTCAGAAATCAACGACCTGATTGACCACGACACCCGCGATATGCTTGAAGGTGTTATGGAAATCTCCGAAATGCGCGTGCGTGACATTATGATCCCGCGTTCGCAAATGGTTACGGTTGAGCGCACAGACGATCTGGATACATTGATCGCGCTAATTACCGATGCTCAACATTCTCGCTACCCTGTGATCAGCGAAGATAAAGACCATGTGGAAGGCATCCTACTAGCGAAGGACTTACTCAAATACTTGGGCTCAGGCAGTAACCCATTTGATATCGAAGAAGTGATTCGACCTGCAGTCGTTGTACCGGAAAGTAAACGTGTCGACCGCCTGCTAAAAGAATTCCGTGAAGAACGTTATCACATGGCGATTGTTGTCGATGAATTCGGTGGCGTTTCAGGCCTCGTAACCATCGAAGATATCCTTGAAGAAATCGTTGGGGACATTGAAGATGAGTTCGATGACGATGAAGAAACCGATATCCGTAAGCTAAGCAAACACACGTTTGCTGTCCGAGCTCTGACAACCATTGAAGAGTTTAATGAGACGTTCGGTACTGACTTCAGCGATGAAGAAGTAGATACCGTTGGCGGCATGGTAATGACGGCCTTTGGTCACCTACCTTCTCGAGGCGAAGTGGTTGAACTTGAAGGTTACAACTTCAAAGTGACTGCAGCCGACAACCGTCGTGTCATTCAACTTCAAGTGACGATTCCAGACGAAGAAAAACTGGTTGAAACCACTCAAGAGTAACGCGATACCCTAACAACGGGAATATCAGAAAAATATAATGATGAATGTACTCTTTCATCGCCTCAAGCGGCCCTTCGTGGCCGCTTTTGTTGGCGCCTTAACTACCCTAGCTTTTGCCCCTTATCAACTATGGCCGATTGCCATACTTAGTCCAGCTATCTTGCTTATTCTTCTTGCAAACCAATCGCCCAAGCGTGCGCTATGGATCGGTTACGCTTGGGGTCTAGGTCAATTCTCTACGGGTGTTAGCTGGGTTTACGTCAGTATTGCTGGCTTTGGCGGTATGCCGCTGACTGCGAACCTATTCTTAATGAGCTTGTTGATTGCTTACTTGGCAATTTATTCAGGCTTGTTTGCTTGGCTAAACAACAAACTTTTCCCTCAATTTACGCTTACTAAAGCGCTGCTAGCGGCCCCAGCTTTATGGCTGATCACCGACTGGTTGCGTGGCTGGGTAATGACAGGCTTCCCTTGGCTATGGCTTGGCTACAGCCAAATTGATGCGCCGATGGCAAGCTTTGCGCCTATTGGTGGTGTTGAGCTTTTAACCCTGTTTATTCTTATCTGTGCTGGAGCATTAGCTTACGCTTGGCTGCACAAGCAATGGCTGATGATCATTATCCCTGCCGTGTTGTTGAGTGCTGGCTTTGGTATTCGCCAATACGACTGGGTGACTCCTCGCGTAAAAGACACCACTAAAGTGGCGCTTATTCAAGGCAACGTCGACCAAAAACTAAAATGGCTACCAAGCCAGCGTTGGCCTACCATCATGAAATATGCGGACCTGACACGTGAAAATTGGGATGCGGATATTATTGTCTGGCCAGAAGCGGCAATTCCAGCGTTTGAAATCGAAGTGCCGTCATTTTTAAGAAACATCGACAGTGCTGCGAAGATCAACCAGAGCGGCATCATCACCGGAGTGGTTAATCAAGGTGAAGACGGTCAGTTCTACAACAGCATTCTATCGCTTGGCGTAACACCATATGGCGATTACAGCTTTGATATGAACGAGCGCTATCACAAGCATCACCTATTGCCATTTGGTGAATTCGTACCGTTTGAAGAGATATTGCGCCCTCTTGCACCATTCTTCAACCTGCCAATGTCATCGTTCAGCCGTGGCGCGTTCGTCCAACCCAACATTGTCGCGAATGGCATGCACATGGCTCCTGCATTGTGCTATGAAATCATCTTTAATGAACAAGTGCGTCAGAACATCACTGACGAAACGGACTTCATACTAACGCTCTCAAACGATGCTTGGTTTGGACACTCAATTGGTCCACTGCAACACATGGAAATCGCTCGTATGCGCGCATTAGAGTTAGGCAAACCTCTGATTCGTTCAACCAACAACGGCTTAACCGCTGTGGCAGATCACAAAGGTAAAATCATTGAGCAGATCCCTCAGTTTGAAACTGCGGTTCTGCGTGCAGAGCTTACGCCGACAGACGGACAGACGCCTTACCGCATGTTTGGCTCTTGGCCACTGTATATTTGGGTCGCATTGAGCTTAGTGTTAGCTTGGTGGCTGCCAAGAAAACACAAATAACACTCCCAAAAAAGAGGCGCTCAAAGAGCCTCTTTTTTGTTTAATCAAGACTAAGGTTTGAGGGACTGACGACTAAAGCCCGTATGACCGCACTTTATGCATGGAATAATAACCGTCGGATGATTGTACGTTGTCTTATGACCACACTCATCACAGACTAACGTCCCTAATCCAATCACTTCTCCCGCCTCATACAAACCTTGGTGTTCTAGATCATCAAACAACTCAACCCACTCCACTTTGGTTCGGTCGGTAATATCGAGCAACCCTTGCCAGATTGAATCAGCGATGGTGAGGTAAAAAGGCCCACTCTTACCTTCTTCATAACTCTCAGAGAACTCTTTCAAATCGGCTTTTACGTAGGCGGAAATCAACGAAAGTTCATCCTTGGTCATATCGTTGGCGGCATCGACGACTTTGCCCGACGTTTCGAATACTTTGTTAACTTCATCCGGACTATGCTTCAATGTTTCAATCACATCTTCGAGCATTTCCTCATAACCTGCTTTACGTTTAGGCATAACTGACCTCCATCTTTCTACTTCCAAGCGTCACTTCAAGGCGCATGGGTATAGATTGGCTATTGTTGTGATCCCTTGCTTTAGGTATTCTATGATGATCTATATAAGTCTGTTCTAACCGAACTCACAAATTCCAAGATAACCGGATACCATCGATGCAAGAACAATATAACCCGCAAGAGATTGAACAAAAGGTTCAACAACATTGGGACAACAACGAGACCTTCGTTGTAAGTGAAGACCCAAACAAAGAAAAATTCTACTGTCTTTCTATGTTCCCTTACCCAAGTGGTCGCCTGCACATGGGTCACGTGCGTAACTACACTATCGGTGATGTGGTATCTCGTTTCCAACGCCTGCAAGGTAAAAATGTTATGCAACCAATTGGTTGGGATGCATTTGGTCTGCCTGCAGAAAACGCCGCAGTAAAAAACAACACTGCACCAGCCCCATGGACTTACGAAAACATTGAGTACATGAAAAACCAACTTAAGCTACTTGGCTTTGGTTACGACTGGAACCGTGAATTCGCAACCTGTACTCCTGAATACTACCGTTGGGAACAAGAGTTCTTCACTAAGCTTTACAATAAAGGCTTAGTTTACAAGAAGACGTCTTCAGTAAACTGGTGTCCAAATGACCAAACCGTTCTCGCAAACGAGCAGGTTGAAGATGGCTGCTGCTGGCGTTGTGACACGCCTGTAGAGCAAAAGAAAATCCCACAGTGGTTCATTAAAATCACAGAATACGCACAAGAGCTACTTGATGATCTAGACAAACTAGATGGTTGGCCTGAAATGGTAAAAACCATGCAACGCAACTGGATCGGTCGCTCTGAAGGTGTTGAGCTTTCATTTGAAGTGAAAGGCGAAGATGCACCACTAGAGGTATACACGACACGTCCTGACACCCTAATGGGCGTAACCTACGTTGGTATCGCTGCTGGTCACCCTCTTGCTGAAAAAGCAGCAGAGAACAATCCTGAGCTTGCCGCCTTCGTTGAAGAATGTAAGAACACCAAAGTAGCGGAAGCAGAACTTGCGACAATGGAAAAGAAAGGTATGGCGACTGGCCTTACTGCTATTCACCCATTGAACGGCCGTGAAGTACCTGTTTTTGTGGCTAACTTCGTACTGATGGACTACGGTACAGGCGCTGTAATGGCAGTACCTGCACACGACCAACGTGATTTTGAATTCGCAACAAAGTACGGTCTAGACATCGTGCCTGTAATCAAGCCAGTTGATGGCAGCGAGCTGGACATCTCTGAAGCAGCATATACAGAGAAAGGTGTACTGTTCGATTCTGGTGAATTCGACGGTCTAGAATTCCAAGCCGCTTTCGATGCAATCGCAGCGAAACTAGAAGCGCAAGGCAAAGGCACTAAGACCGTTAACTTCCGTCTACGTGACTGGGGTGTATCTCGTCAACGTTACTGGGGTGCGCCAATCCCAATGGTAACCACTGAAGACGGTGAAGTTCACCCAGTACCAGCAGACCAACTACCTGTCATTCTTCCAGAAGACGTGGTAATGGACGGCGTAACAAGCCCAATCAAAGCTGACAAAGAGTGGGCGAAGACCACATTCAACGGCGAACCAGCTCTACGTGAGACTGATACGTTCGATACCTTTATGGAATCGTCTTGGTACTACGCACGTTACTGTTCACCACAAGCTGACGACATCTTAGATCCAGAAAAAGCAAACTACTGGCTACCAGTAGACCAGTACATCGGTGGTATCGAGCACGCTTGTATGCACCTACTGTACTCTCGCTTCTTCCACAAACTGCTACGTGATGCGGGCTACGTGACTTCTGACGAGCCGTTCAAGCAACTACTATGTCAAGGCATGGTACTAGCAGATGCGTTCTACTTCGAGAATGAGAAAGGCGGTAAAGAGTGGGTTGCACCAACAGATGTTGCTGTTGAGCGTGACGGTAAAGGCCGTATTACTTCAGCTAAAGACACTGAAGGCCGTGATGTAACACACTCAGGCATGATCAAAATGTCTAAGTCGAAAAACAACGGTATCGACCCTCAAGAGATGGTAGACAAGTACGGTGCAGATACCGTTCGTCTATTCATGATGTTCGCGTCTCCAGCAGACATGACGCTTGAATGGCAAGAGTCTGGTGTAGAAGGGGCAAACCGTTTCCTTAAGCGTGTATGGAAACTGGTTCACGCGCACTCTTCAAAAGGTGCTGCTGAATCTGTAGACGCATCAGCGCTGTCAGGTGACCAAAAAGCACTTCGCCGTGATGTGCACAAAACCATCGCTAAAGTGACTGACGATATTGGCCGTCGCCAAACGTTCAACACTGCGATTGCCGCTATCATGGAACTAATGAACAAGCTTGCAAAAGCACCTCAAGAGTCTGCACAAGACCGTGCAATCCTTGATGAAGCACTTAAAGCAGTCGTTGCAATGCTTTACCCAATCACTCCGCACATCTCATACGAACTATGGGCTGCGCTAGGTGAAGCAGACATCGATAACGCAGTATGGCCAACGTTTGACGAGAAAGCGCTCGTTGAAGATGAAAAAACTATCGTTGTAATGATCAACGGTAAGCTACGTGCGAAGCTAACGGTTGCGGCTGACGCAACAGAAGAGCAAGTTCGCGAGCTTGGCCTAAACGATGAAAACGCTAAGAAGTTCCTAGATGGTCTAACCATTCGTAAAGTCATTTATGTACCAGGTAAACTGCTGAACATCGTTGCAAACTAGCCTATCGCAAAAAACGAAACGCAGCTTGTAATAACTCGACGCAAAGCGAACTAATTCGCTCGCTAAGAGTCATTAAACAGGGTGAGCCATCACCCTGTTTATTTAACTCAACCATTCACACCAAGTGGTTTGAGGTAAATATACCCAAGTGACTTCAAAATACCGGGCTCAGAACCTCTTGAGGTTACTTAGGTATATAACCCCTTCAATTTAGGATGAATACAATCAATGCGCTTTTTCTCTTTGATTAAACTACCAGTGATATTGGTATTAGCAGGGCTTCTTTCTGCCTGTGGTTTTCACCTTCGTGGCGAGTATTCCGTTCCGGAAGAGCTACATACCATGTCATTCAGTAGTTACGATGAGTACAGCCCGTTAACTCGTTACGTGCGATCTCAGTTAGCACTCAACAAAGTAGACATCGTGCAGCCTTCATCTAGCGTACCAAATCTACATCTAATTGAAGCAACGATGGATGAGCGCACGCTATCCCTTTATCAAAATAGCCGAGCAGCAGAAAAAGAACTGACTTACGTAGTGAAATACCGTGTCACTATTCCTGGTCTCGGTTCCAAAGGCTTCACCACAACCGTGAACCGTAACTACTTAGACAACCCACTAACGGCACTGGCTAAATCGGTAGAACGCGACGTTATCGAAGATGAGATGCGTCAACAAGCCGCTGGCCAAATGATGCGACAATTAGGTCGTGTACGTGCAGAATACGAACATGACCATATTGATATCAATGCGAAAAATACCAACTCATAACTAACATGCGAATTTTTGCCGACAAGCTGGCTGATCATCTAGCGAAACACCTCAAGCAGGTTTATCTGATCTTTGGTAATGAGCCGCTATTGATTCAAGAAAGCCGCCAAGCAATTCAACAAACTGCTCGCCAACATGGCTTTGAAGAAAAACATCGTTTTGCGGTTGACGCAAGCTTAGATTGGAACCAAGTTTACGACTGCTTCCAAGCACTAAGCTTGTTTTCAAACCGTCAACTGATTGAACTTGAGCTACCTGAAAGTGGCGTGAGCGCTACCATCAGCAAAGAGCTTCTTTCACTGTGTGACCTACTGCACGACGACATCATGTTGGTTATCATTGGCACTAAATTGACCAAAGCGCAAGAAAACGCGAAATGGTTTAAAACGCTGAGTACGAAAGGCGATTGGATTAGCTGCTTAACGCCTGATCTACAACGCTTACCAATGTTCATTCAAATGCGTTGCCGCACGCTTGGTTTAAAAGCCGATCCACAATCATTGCAGATGTTAGCGCAATGGCATGAAGGCAACCTATTCGCGCTATCGCAAAGCTTAGAGAAACTCGCTCTGCTTTACCCGGACGGAGAATTGACCGTCGTGCGCTTGGAAGAGTCGCTAAGTCGCCACAACCACTTCACGACTTTTCATTGGATTGATGCTCTGCTCGCTGGTAAAGCAAACCGTGCACAACGAATTTTGCGCCAATTAGAAGCAGAAGGCGTTGAAACAATTATCCTAATCCGTAGTGTACAAAAAGAGTTCACTCAACTGCTAAACATGCACCGTGACTTAACTCAGATGAACATGAGTCAAGTATTTGAAAAGCATCGCGTGTGGCAAAATAAACGCCCCTTTTACAATGCAGCGCTGACTCGTCTGTCGGCCAACCGAATTTGTGCACTTTTGTCTCTTTTAGCCCACGCAGAGATAAAAGCGAAAACCCAGTATGATGACCCTGTGTGGCCAACGATCCATCAATTGAGCCTAGAAACCTGCTCTCCTGATATTAAGCTGGCAATTTAAAACTCAAAGCATGATATAGTGCGCGACCAGTTTTAACTCAACAACGTTAAAACTCCCACAGATTGAAAAGAAAATCGAGGAAAACCGAGTGCTTGGCGAAGAACTTAAAGACTTTTTAGCTGATAAAGCCGACGATATGAAAGCGGAAGAGATTGTCATTCTAAATGTAGAAGATAAGTCTAGCGTGACAGACTATATGATCATCTGTACGGGCACATCTAAGCGTCATGTGTCATCTATCGCTGATCACGTTGCGTCTGAAGTGAAAAAAATCGGCCTAGAACCGCTAGGCATGGAAGGCGAAAACGAGGGAGAATGGGTTGTTCTAGATATGGGCGACGCCATGCTACATGTCATGCAAGACGAATACCGATCTCTATACCAGCTAGAAAAGCTCTGGGGTTAATCTTTTGAAGATTCAGTTAATTGCCGTTGGTACAAAAATGCCAAAATGGGTCGAAGAAGGTTTCCAAGAATACCGCCGTCGCTTCCCTCATGATATGCCACTTGAATTGGTTGAAATCCAGGCCGGAAAACGTGGAAAAAATGCGGATATCGCACGCATCCTGCAAAAAGAAGGGGAAGCGATGTTGGCAGCCGTGCCGAAAGGCAACCGAATTGTGACACTTGATATTCCAGGTAAGAAGTGGGATACACCACAACTGGCAGAGCAGTTGGAAGCATGGAAACTGGACGCACGTGACGTTTCAATTTTAATTGGTGGTCCAGAAGGCCTTGCTCCCGCATGTAAAGCCGCCGCTGACCAAAGCTGGTCATTATCCGCTCTGACATTGCCACACCCGCTCGTGCGCATTGTCATGGCAGAAAGCTTATACCGAGCGTGGAGCATCACTGCTAACCACCCTTATCACCGCGAATAATCGCAGCTTAAGTCCAGAGACAAGCGTTAATGATCCGTAAACGCCGTAGTCAGATCCGAGATTATCAAGCCGAAGCGCGCCTGTTTGCCAGTCGTGCTATTGTTGCGTTCCTCGGAATCGCCGTTTTGATGGGTTTGTTGGTCGCCAACATGTACAACATCCAGGTGAACCAGTTTCAAGATTATCAAACTCGTTCCAACGACAACCGTATCAAAATTGTTCCTATTGCACCAAACCGTGGGCTGATCTACGACCGTAATGGCGTATTGCTTGCTGAGAACCGTCCTGTCTTTAACTTGGAACTCACTCCAGAAAAAATTAAAGACATTGATGGCACGATCAAAGAGCTACAAAACATTCTCGAGATCACTCCAGAGCAAGTCGCGCGTTTCCAGCGTGAACGTAAACGCACGCGTCGCTTCAAATCAGTGCCACTATTAACTCAGTTAGATGAAAAGCAAGTAGCGGTGTTCTCAGTCAATCAATACCGTTTCCCTGGTGTTGAGATCAGCGCGACACTCAAACGCTATTACCCGTTCGACGAAGTACTCACCCATGTGATTGGCTACGTATCACGTATTAACGATCGAGACATGCTGCGCCTGATTCGCGAAGAGAAAGATGCCAACTACCAAGCAACACGAGACATCGGCAAGTTAGGTATTGAGAAATACTACGAAGATATTCTCCATGGTACTGCTGGGTATCAAGAAGTTGAGGTGAATAGCCTCGGCCGAGTGATCCGCACTCTGAAATACGTGCCACCGATACCTGGCGAAGACATCGTCTTGAACCTTGATATCAACCTGCAACTGTACGTTCATCAACTGCTCGATGGGCGTCGCGGTAGCGCTGTTGTGCTTGATCCAAGAGACAATGGTGTGTTGGCAATGGTCTCTAGCCCAAGTTACAATCCAAATGCTTTCGTACACGGCATTTCTGGTAAGGCCTACCGAGCTCTACTGAACGATAAGAACCGCCCGTTGGTAAACCGTTCTACATTAGGCATCTACCCTCCCGCTTCAACCATTAAACCATTTATGGCCGTTGCTGCATTGGAAGAAGGTGTGGTAACACCGAAAACCACACGAAACGACCCTGGATACTGGCGTATTCCAAATTCAGATACTCGTCCGTTTCGTGACTGGTTACGTTGGGGGCATGGACGCGTTGATATCATTAAGTCGATTGAAGAATCTGTGGATACCTTCTTCTACCAAATCGCTTATGACATGGGGATCGACCGCATCTCAAATTGGATGATGATGTTTGGCTTTGGTGATTACACTGGCATCGATATTTATGAAGAAAGTAGAGCCAACATGCCAACACGTGAATGGAAGATGTCTCGTCATAAAACGCCTTGGTACAAAGGCGATACAATTCCGGTAGGGATTGGGCAAGGTTACTGGACCGCGACACCAATGCAAATAGCAAAAGCAACGTCAGTGTTAGTCAATGACGGGACGGTTATAGCTCCACACTTGCTAAAAGCAACCATCGATAACGGTGGTGATTTTGAACAGCAAGAGGCGTCTGAGTACGTCATTTATCCACCTATCCAAAACGTACCAGACAAGTACTGGAACATGGCGAAAGAAGGGATGCGTTTGGTTAACCATGGCCCAAAAGGTACCGCACGTCGTTCGTTCTATAACATGGACTACCAAACTGGGGGCAAGTCCGGTACTGCACAGGTATTCGGATTGGGTGAAGATGAAGAGTACAATGCAGACGATGTTGCTGAGCATTTACGTGACCACGCACTCTTTACAGGATTTGCGCCATTCAATGATCCTAAAGTGGTTGTTACTGTCGTACTGGAGAATGCTGGTGGTGGTTCAAGCAACGGTGCACCTGTAGCAAGAAAGATCTTCGACCGCGTCATTCTTGGACCGGAAAAAGTGGCCCCCGACAATGATAACGCCAACGAAAAACAAGAGGTAACGCAGTAATGAAAATGGATCCCTCTACAGGCAAGAACCGCGCCCTGTTTGAACGCTTCCATATCGACTTACCACTACTACTCGGCATATTATCTTTGATGGCTTTTGGCTTGGTCATCATGTATAGCGCAAGTGGCCAAAACTTGGCGATGATGGATCGCCAAGTCATGCGCATGACCCTCTCTTTGGGAGTCATGCTTGTGTTGGCTCAACTCTCTCCCAGAACTTATGAGAGCCTTGCCCCCTTAATGTTTATCGGGGGTTTAGTGTTACTGTTTGGTGTTCTCTTCTTTGGAGAGGCATCAAAAGGCGCGCAGCGCTGGCTAAACCTTGGCTTTGTCCGTTTTCAACCATCAGAACTGCTTAAACTGGCAGTGCCTCTCATGGTTGCGCGCTATATCGGTCGTCAACCCCTTCCTCCAACCTTTAAAACGCTAATAGTTGCTCTGATTATGGTGTGCTTGCCAACCATCCTGATTGCTAAGCAGCCCGACTTAGGTACATCGATTCTCATCGCCGCATCTGGAATTTTCGTGATCTTCCTTGCCGGCATTAGTTGGAAAATAATTGCAGGGGCAGCCATCGCGCTCGGAGGATTTATTCCGATCTTATGGTTCTTCTTAATGCGCGAGTACCAAAAGGTGCGGGTACGTACCCTATTCAATCCAGAATCGGATCCACTCGGTGCTGGCTACCACATCATTCAAAGTAAAATCGCCATTGGCTCTGGCGGAATTTCAGGCAAAGGTTGGTTGCAAGGTACGCAATCACAACTCGAATTCCTACCGGAGAGACACACTGACTTTATCTTTGCAGTAATTGCTGAGGAATGGGGTATGATTGGCTTCCTTTGCCTATTAACCATCTATCTATTCATCATTGGCCGTGGTCTCTACCTCGCTAGCCAAGCGCAAACCGCGTTCGGTCGAATGATGGCAGGCAGTATTGTACTCAGCTTCTTCGTGTATATTTTTGTAAATATCGGCATGGTAAGCGGTATCCTACCCGTGGTAGGCGTACCATTACCACTCATCAGCTACGGAGGCACTTCTATGGTGACCCTAATGGCCGGCTTTGGTATTCTCATGTCGATTCACACACACCGAAAAGCATTCTCTAAGGCGACCTAGACATGCAAAAACGCGCTTTATATTCCTTCGTTTTTTCTGCTGTGATTTTGGCAGGCTGTTCTTCTACCAACCAAAAAACACAGGAAGGCCGTTATGAACTTGAATCCGATGTAGCACCCGATAAACCGCTGTCGGTTGAGCACATCGAAGATGCGCACCCTAAATATGAACCATACAGCTTAGGCGGTAATAGTGATTACCATCTACGTGGACAAGATTACAAGATTATCCGCGATGCCCACGGTTTTACACAGACAGGTAAAGCCTCGTGGTATGGTAAAAAATTCCAAGGTCACTTAACGTCTAACGGTGAAATCTACGATATGTACTCAATGACAGCGGCACACAAAACATTGCCCCTGCCAAGCTACGTGAAAGTTACCAACACCGATAATGGAAAGTCGACGATTGTACGCGTCAATGACCGTGGCCCTTTCCATGAAGGGCGTATCATTGATTTGAGCTACGCCGCAGCACATAAGTTGGATGTCGTAAAGGCGGGGACTGCAAACGTACAGATTGAAGTTATCGCTGTCGATAAACCGACCGATGAAAAATCACTCGCGGCACACCCTAAATACGTCATTCAGGTCGCCTCTTCAAAATATGAAGATCGCGCACGAACTTTAGGCTCAGAACTGGGTCAAAAGCTCGATACTGAAACCTTTTTGGAGACTTCAAAAGAAACCTATCGTTTATTGCTCGGGCCATATAGTGACTACTCTCTGACTCAGGCAACCTTAGATAAAATAAAGTTGCTTGGTTATGCATCTGCATTTATCAAAAAACATAAAACTGACAAATGACCGATAAAGCCCCCTCTGATATAAGAGGGGATTCTGTTAATATGTCGCCAGTTAACCCAAAAATTTGAATTACCATGAATAAAAATATGTTTGTGAGATCCATTCTCGTTTCTTCGGTTGCCCTATCTGCAACCATCGCTCAATCTGCTTTTGCATCACCAATTGTTGTGCCGGATGCACCTCAAATCGCAGCGAAAGGCTACGTACTGATGGATTACCATTCAGGTAAAGTACTGGCTGAAAAAGAGATGAATGAAAAATTGTCTCCTGCTAGCCTGACAAAAATGATGACCAGCTACGTCATCGGTCAAGAACTCGCGCGTGGTAATATCTCAGAAGACGATGACGTCACCATCAGCAAAAATGCATGGGCGAAAAACTTCCCAGACTCGTCAAAAATGTTTATCGAAGTTGGTACGACAGTAAAAGTTAAAGAACTGAACCGTGGCATCATCGTTCAATCAGGTAACGATGCTTGTGTTGCAATGGCCGAGCATATTGCTGGATCTGAAGATGCATTTGTTGACCTAATGAATGCTTGGGCTAACACCCTAGGCATGAAAAACTCACACTTCGCCAACGTTCACGGCCTAGACAACTCAGAGCTATATTCAACACCATACGATATGGCACTACTGGGTAAAGCACTTATCCGCGATGTGCCGGATGAGTACCGCATCTACTCAGAGAAGAAGTTCACTTACAACGGCATCACCCAATACAACCGTAACGGCCTATTGTGGGATAAAAGCATGAACGTTGATGGCATCAAAACTGGCCACACAAGCAACGCAGGTTACAGCCTAGTGAGCTCAGCAACAGAAGGTCAAATGCGACTCATTGCAGTAGTAATGGGCACCAAAGACTTGAATGCACGTAAAGCAGAAAGTAAAAAACTGCTGAGCTATGGCTTCCGCTTCTTCGAAACCGTTGCGCCACACAAAGCGGGTGAAACCTTCGTTGAAGAAAAAGTATGGATGGGTAGTCAAGATACGGTTGCACTGGGTCTTGACCAAGACACTTACGTAACGCTACCTCGTGGTCAAGCGAAAAACCTAGAAGCAAGCTTCGTACTTGAGAAAGAGCTCGAAGCACCAATTAACAAAGGCGATGTTGTGGGTACGCTATACTACCAAATTAATGGTGAAGATATTGCAGAATACCCTCTAATGGCGCTAGAGACCGTAGACCAAGGCAGCCTATTTAGCCGCATGTGGGACTACATCGTATTGTTGTTTAAGAGCTTCTTCTAAAACAAGCTTCTTAAACACAATAACGTCCACAAAGCCGCCTAATTTGGGCGGCTTTGTTATACCCCTTTAAGCCACTTAGTATGATCTTGAGTTCAACCGAATTTGACTGTACTATTTCGCACCGCAACGAATACCAACTGGAGTTACCGAAATGCTAACCATCAACTCTGATGCAAAATTGAAAGACCTGCTTGAGTTTCCTTGTTCATTTACTTACAAGGTAATGGGTCATGCAAAACCTGAGCTTCCAGAACTTGTTCTTGAAGTTATCCAGCGTCATGCTCCAGGTGACTACAGCCCAGCAGTAAAACCAAGCGCTAAGGGCAACTACCACTCGGTGTCTATCAACATTACTGCGACTTCTATTGAGCAGGTTGAAACCCTTTATAAAGAACTGGGTGAAATCGACATCGTGCGCATGGTTCTATAATTTTTTGATGCATTAAATTTTTTTTGAAAGCAGCTTAGGCTGCTTTCTTTTTATTTATCAGATAGATAATAAAGTCCCATCCCACTTCCAGTTAAAAATCTGTTACTCAACTGTAGAGCATCAGGTTCATCCAGTTTATAATCCAAAAACTTTATATATTAGTGACAGGAATTCCCATGCAACACCAACTTGTTGTAAAACGACTTGGCCGCCAAGATTATGAGCCGGTATGGAAGGCGATGCATGAGTTTACTGACCAACGCACGGACGACACGCCTGATGAAGTTTGGTTGGTAGAACACAACCCAGTGTTCACTCAAGGGCAAGCAGGTAAAGCGGAGCACCTTCTTAACACTGGCGACATTCCTGTTGTGCAAAGCGATCGCGGCGGACAAGTCACCTACCACGGCCCGGGCCAGTTGGTTGCTTATTTCCTGATCAACCTACGTCGTAAAAAATTAGGAGTGCGAGATCTCGTTACGCACATTGAGAATCTCGTGATCAATACCCTAAAGGCATACAATATCGATTCCGCTGCGCGACCAGACGCACCAGGCGTTTATGTCGACAGCAAAAAAATATGTTCTCTCGGTCTTCGTATCCGCAAAGGATGTTCATTCCATGGCCTCGCACTAAACGTGGATATGGATTTAACCCCATTTTTGCGTATAAACCCATGTGGTTATGAGGGAATGGAGATGGTTCAGGTTAGCCAAGTTGGGGGACCTGATGACATCGAAACCGTGGAAAAACAATTAATACAAGAACTCGTTACTTTGCTTGATTATGAGCAAGTAAAATTCAGCACAGAAGCACCTTCTCAAGGTAATAAAGCATGAGCAAACCAATCCAGATGGAAAAAGGCGTTAAATACCGCGACGCCGACAAAATGGCATTGATTCCCGTAAAGAACATGCCTACAGAGCAGAAAGAAGTGCTACGTAAGCCTGATTGGATGAAGATCAAGCTACCAGCCGACAGCCAACGTATTCAAGACATCAAATCGGCAATGCGTAAGAACAAACTTCACTCCGTATGTGAAGAAGCGTCTTGCCCTAACCTCGCAGAGTGTTTTAACCACGGCACCGCGACGTTTATGATCCTAGGTGCAATCTGTACTCGTCGTTGCCCTTTCTGTGACGTTGCTCATGGCCGTCCTCTACCTGTTGAAGCAGAAGAACCGAAGAAACTGGCGAAAACCATCGCCGATATGAAGTTGAAATACGTCGTTATTACTTCGGTAGACCGTGACGACCTGCGTGATGGTGGTGCAGAGCACTTTGCTAACTGTAACCGTGAAATCCGCGAATTGAACCCACACATCAAAATTGAAACCCTCGTTCCTGACTTCCGTGGTCGTATGGACGTGGCACTTGATCTGATGAAAGACAACCCACCAGATGTCTTCAACCACAACCTAGAGACGGCACCTCGTCTGTATCGTAAAGCTCGCCCAGGCGCGAACTACAATTGGTCGCTACAGTTACTGCAAAAATTCAAAGAGCAGCATCCAAACGTACCGACTAAGTCAGGCCTGATGATGGGGCTGGGTGAGACGAAAGAAGAGATCGTTGAAGTACTGAAAGACCTTCGTGCACACGGCGTAACCATGCTAACTCTAGGCCAGTACCTAGCGCCAAGCCGTCACCACCTGCCAGTAGAGCGTTACGTTCCACCTTCAGAGTTTGACGAGCTAAAAGAGATCGCACTAGAGCTTGGCTTCACCCATGCTGCGTGTGGTCCATTCGTTCGCTCTTCTTACCATGCCGACATGCAGGCGCAAGGTATTGAAGTGAAATAAGCACTGACTTGCTTTGATGAGAAAAGGTTGGCTCTATGCCAACCTTTTTTTGTATCTAACTTATATACTCCCAGAATTGGAGCGTTGATAAGAGATTTTCTCGAACAAAAAGCGCATCATTCTGACGAGCCTAAGCGATATCAGGAATCTGCTTTCAACGCACTCTAATTAACAGTGGTAACAAGAGATTCCCTATTCTAGAAAAACAAAAAGGCCCTCAAATGAGGACCTTTAAATTGGGTGAACTTTCGAAATAGATGGGGCGAGTTCTAGGAGAACACACGGAGTTTGCTTCTAGCAAATGAGTATGTTCGACAACGAAATCAGCTCACTCTACGAAGAAAGTTACGCGTAAACTGGTAGACGCTTACAGATCTCTAAAACTTTCTGTTTCGTTGCTTCGATAACTTCCTCGTTGCCGATGTTATCTAGAACGTCACACATCCAGTTCGCAAGCTCTTTCGCGTCTTCTTCTGTGAAGCCACGACGAGTGATTGCTGGCGTACCAACACGAATACCAGACGTTACGAATGGGCTACGTGGATCGTTTGGTACAGAGTTCTTGTTTACTGTGATGTTTGCTGCACCTAGCGCTGCATCTGCATCTTTACCAGTGATGCCTTTGTCGATGAGATCAACGAGGAACAGGTGGTTCTCCGTGCCGTTAGATACGATCTTGTAGCCACGCTCTTGGAATTGACCAACCATCGCTTTCGCATTTTTCACTACGCGCGCTTGGTACTCTTTAAACTCAGGCTCCATTGCTTCTTTAAACGCCACTGCTTTACCAGCAATAACGTGCATTAGAGGGCCGCCTTGACCGCCTGGGAATACGGCTGAATTCAGCTTTTTGTACATATCTTCGCCAGCGTTTGACAAGATAAGACCACCGCGAGGGCCTGCCAGTGTTTTGTGTGTAGTCGTTGTTACTACGTGAGCGTGTGGAACTGGCGTTGGGTACTCCCCTGCAGCGATAAGACCAGCAACGTGCGCCATGTCTACGAATAGGTAAGCGTCAACTTTGTCTGCGATTTCACGCATGCGTTTCCAATCAACGATTTGCGAGTAAGCAGAGAAACCACCGATGATCATCTTAGGCTTGTGCTCAAGCGCTAGCTGTTCCATCTCGTCGTAGTTGATTTGACCAGCTTCGTCGATACCGTAAGGAATCACGTTGTAGTGCTTACCAGAGAAGTTCACTGGGGAACCGTGAGTTAGGTGGCCACCGTGTGCTAGGCTCATACCGAGAACTGTGTCGCCTGGGTTTAGAAGCGCCATGTACACTGCGCTGTTTGCTTGAGAACCTGAGTGAGGCTGTACGTTCGCGTACTCACAACCGAACAGTTGACATGCACGATCGATAGCGAGTGCTTCAGCTTTATCTACGTACTCACAACCACCGTAGTAACGCTTGCCTGGGTAGCCTTCAGCGTATTTATTCGTTAGCTGAGAACCTTGCGCTTCCATTACACGTGGACTTGTGTAGTTTTCAGAAGCGATAAGTTCAATGTGTTCTTCCTGGCGAAGGGTTTCTTCCTGGATAGCTGCGAACAGTTCCGCATCGTAATCTGCGATGTTCATATCACGCTTAAGCATCTGTATCTCCTGACTCAGATTAGTACTGAAAGTTGCAAAAAAAACCGAATAATGACCTAACGCAAACGTTTTCGTCACTCTGATAGCGCGCATTCTACAGAATTTGATCTAGGTCATAAAGAGAAATTTACAATTTTCTCATGCAGTTTTTTCATGATGACATGTATGGTTTATCATAGTGATATTGCAATCGATTCACTATGTAAACCTGAGTGTCAATTTTACGCTTTACACCCTGTAAAACGATAATTACATAGGTTTACCGCAAATTTTACCCCCTAGCTACCGAAAAGATCATCTTTTTACTACTATGCATGCCCCAAAACTTAGCAATAAATACAATATTGATGGAAAAACACTCAAATAAAGAAGATTGGATTGCGATTTTAACTGGCACATTTCTGGTTGCTCAGGGCGTATTCTTTTTACAGTCTACTAATCTGCTAACGGGCGGCACCACTGGACTGGCTCTTTTAATTACCCAATTTACGCCGTTTAGCTTTGGTGTTCTGTATTTTATCGCCAACTGCCCATTCTACTTATTGGCATGGAAACGCTTCGGGGGCCGTTTTGCGATTAACAGTGCTATCTCTGGCGCTTTGGTTTCCGTGTTTGCTGACCACTTATCTCTGCTGATTTCACTTGAATCCATCAATGAAGTTTACTGCGCCGTTGCAGGAGGCTTATTGATGGGCTTAGGCATGTTAATCTTATTCCGTCATCGCTCTAGCTTGGGTGGCTTTAATGTCCTGTGTTTGTTCATTCAAGATAAGTTTGGCATTTCTGTCGGCAAATCTCAGATGGCCATTGATGCGTGCATCCTGTTTGCCTCTTTCTTCTTCGTCACGCCTTGGATTATTGGCCTGTCTATTCTTGGCGCTTTTGCCTTAAACCTTGTACTCGCAATGAATCACAAGCCGCATCGCTATTCTGTGACCTATGGGTCTTAACCAAAAAGACAAAAAAAAGCCAGCAATCAATATGCTGGCTTCTTGATAAATCTTACGTTTGATATAGCGTTAACGACTTAAATATGCAGGAACGTCTGCAATGCTATCAAGTACAACCGTCGCGAGCGCTTCACCTTGTTCAGTGACAGGCTTACCTGTGCGAACCAAAATCTTAGTGCCAACGCCAGCCGCTTCTGCAGCCATCATGTCTTCGGCTTTATCGCCGATCATCACAGATTTCTCCATGTCGATCTTCAAGAAGTCACGCGCAGAAATGAACATGCCTGGTTTTGGCTTGCGGCAATCACAATCTTGTTTGTATTCGCCAATGCCATGTTCTGGGTGATGTGGACAATAATAAAAACCATCGAACTCAACGCCATTATCGACGAAGTTCCAATCCATCCACTGAGTTAAAGATAAGAAACGGTCTTCACTGTATTTACCACGCGCGATACCCGATTGGTTGGTTACAAGCACCAATAGGTAACCTTTATCTTTCAGTGCTTTCGTCGCTTCAAACACACCATCAATGTACTCAAAATCATGTTCATCATGAACATAGCCGTGGTCAACGTTGATCACGCCGTCACGATCGATAAAAACAGCAGGTTTTGCCAAAACGTATTTCTCTATTAACTCGGTTTAATCTGATTATTACACACCTTATAAACTTCAACACTATCTAATTCGTGTGAAGCCGACACAAAACAGTTGATTTGTTAGCAGAGAATCGGTAATTCTGGAAAACCACTCTTTTTTCATACTTCTTCTTGTTTACGTACTGAAATAAAACATCCATACACTTAGACGTCTAGACGTAAAAATATCTATTGACTTCATTTCGCTTACCCAATAGCATCAACTGAGAATTGAGATAGAGTTCAAAATTTACTCCTGTTAAAAGCCGTTTTTAACAGTGAAGGTCCCAGTATCTCTGTGCAGGTTGAAACATGATAGAAATAAAAAACGTCAATAAAGTGTTCTACCAAGGAAGCAAAGAAATTCTTGCCCTCAAGGACATTAACCTAGATATCGCGAAGGGCACCATCTTTGGTGTGATCGGCTCATCGGGCGCGGGTAAAAGTACCCTGATCCGTTGTGTCAACATGCTGGAAGCCCCAACATCAGGCTCAATCATCGTTGATGGCGTTGATCTAACTACATTAAGCAAAAAGCAGCTGGGAGAAACTCGCCGCAACATCGGAATGATCTTCCAACACTTTAACCTGCTGTCGTCTCGCACCGTTTTCGACAATGTCGCCCTTCCTCTTGAGCTTGCAGGCAAAGACAAATCACAGATCACAGCAAAAGTGACTGAGCTACTTAAGTTGGTTGGCCTAGAAGATAAGCATGAAAGCTACCCAGCAAATCTAAGTGGTGGTCAAAAGCAACGTGTCGCCATTGCACGTGCACTCTCATCCGATCCAAGCGTTCTATTGTGCGATGAAGCGACTAGCGCACTGGATCCAGCGACAACGCAATCCATTCTAGAGCTACTAAAAGAAATCAACCGCAAACTGGATATCACCATCCTATTGATCACTCACGAGATGGAAGTGGTAAAAAGCATCTGCCACGAAGTGGCAATCATCGGTGGTGGTGAGTTAGTTGAGAAAGGTAGCGTGGGTGACATTTTTGCGCACCCAAAAACAGAACTGGCGCACGAGTTCATTCGCTCTACTTTGGATCTGTCTATCCCGGAAGATTACCAAGCACGCTTACAAGCAACCCGCGTTGACAATAGCTACCCACTGGTTCGCCTAGAATTTACTGGCGCAACAGTGGATGCACCACTGATGACGCAAATCGCTCGTAAGTTCAACATTGATGTGAGCATCCTAAGTTCCGATCTAGATTACGCTGGCGGCGTGAAGTTCGGCATGATGGTCGCCGAGCTGTTTGGTAATCAAGAAGACGATAACGCTGCGATTGAATTCCTACGTAAACACAACGTGAAAGTAGAGGTACTTGGCTATGTCCTTTAATGCAATTTCTGAATGGCTGAGCCTAAACAGCAACCTACTTTTAGGTGCAACATGGGAAACCCTTTACATGGTTGCCGTTGCGGGTATTGTTGGCTTCGCGATAGGCATTCCATTAGGTGTCATTCTGCACACCACTAAAAAAGGTGGTTTACTAGAAAACAACAAACTGAACCGCTTTCTTGGCGCGATCGTCAACATCGGTCGCTCTGTACCATTCCTCGTTCTGATGGTCGCAATCATCCCTTTAACGAAACTGTTGGTCGGCACGTTTATCGGCACGACCGCAGCGATCGTCCCGCTGACTATCGGCGCTATCCCATTCGTTGCGCGATTAATTGAAGGTGCCCTATTAGAAGTTCCAACAGGGCTGGTTGAAGCGGCACAATCAATGGGAGCAACACCGATGCAGATCATTACAAAAGTGCTACTACCAGAAGCAATGCCGACTATTGTTAACTCAGTAACCATTACCCTAGTAACACTTGTGAGCTACTCAGCGATGGCAGGCACTGTGGGTGGTGGTGGTCTTGGTGACGTTGCTATTCGATATGGTTTCCACCGCTACGATGTGGTTATCATGGCAGTAACTGTCGTGATGCTAATTGTACTTGTTCAAATTATTCAGTCCATCGGCGACACAATCGTACGCCGCGTGGACCACAGATAGCCTAAACATTTCTAAAAATTATAAGGAGATAACCATGAAATTTAGCCTTAAGAGTCTTTTGACTGCAGCAACCGTTGCTTCAACTCTCGCGCTTGTAGGTTGCGGTGACAAACAGTCTAACGAAAACAGCATCAAAGTCGGTGTCATGGCCGGCGCGGAAGCACAGGTGGCAGAAGTTGCCAAAAAAGTGGCGAAAGAGAAATACAACTTGGATGTTGAGCTCGTTACCTTTACTGACTATGTAACACCAAATGCCGCACTGGATGATGGGTCAATCGATGCGAACGCGTTCCAACACAAGCCATACCTAGACCAACAAGTAGAAGATCGTGGTTATAAGCTGGTCACGGTTGGAAACTCTTTCGTCTATCCAATTGCTGGCTACTCTAAGCAAGTGAAATCAGTGGATGAAATCGAAGATGGTGCGCGCATCGCAGTGCCAAACGATCCAACCAATTTAGGTCGCTCTCTACTGCTGCTTGAACAACAAGGCCTGATCGAACTGCGTGATGGTGCAGATCTGTTGGCAACGGTTCGCGACATTGTTGGCAACCCGAAAAACTTAACTATCGTTGAGCTAGACGCTGCACAGCTTCCTCGCTCTCTTGATGATGTTGCGGTTTCTATCATCAACACGACTTACGCAAGCTCAATTGACCTCACACCAGAACGCGATGGGCTTTTCGTTGAAGATAAAGAGTCACCATATGTGAACCTAATTGTCGCTCGTGAAGACAATGCTCAAGCGACAAACGTACAAAACTTCGTAAAAGCTTACCAAACCGAAGAAGTACACCAAGCGGCAAAAGAAACCTTTAAAGGTGGCGTTGTTAAAGGTTGGTAATTCAACACCAATACGTCATAAAAACAAAAAGGCTGATGAGAATACATCAGCCTTTTTACTGTCTCATGTCGATAAACGCTATCGCTTGAAGCCTTATTTGATATGGTCCCACGACATATTCGATACGATTCGACAGTCATCGCACTTAAAATGGAAGATGTCATGCAGCGGCTCATCAAGTCGCCACTCCCCACCGCACTTGGGACATTTGCGTGCTTTTTCTGACTCTACCGACTCACCACCGACGCGATACTGATAGTAATACGTCGGAATTTTTGTAATGTACTCAATACGACCACGTAAATCCCAACCTCGACGGAATAACACACTGTCCGCATCACAAATTTCATGCAGTGCCGCGTGTTCAGCACGGCAGCCACCTGCCATCTGGATTTCATCACACGCTTGCCATTCGGTTTGCCACTTCACCACAGCTTTGTGATCACCGTTTAACGTAGGACCATTGCGGTAAAGAGGGATCGGCAATAGCGTTTCTCCACTACGTAGTGGAGAACAGGTATGCACGTAAGTAGTGTATAATACTTGCCAGCTCGGTTGCTCATCTTCCGCCGCTTCTTCTGAGTTCAAGTCTCGCCCTAACATGCGCATTTTCGGTGCTAGCAATGATGCTTCGGTCAAACGATTCATACACACTTTTACAAAGTCTGAATGATAACGTGGATGTAAACTGTCTTGCTCAGGGCAAACTACGCGAACGAAGAACTCGCCATCGCCCATCACGATAGGGAACTCACGACCTAACACTTGGCCGTTATAACGCAACGCATCCATCAAACCATTGATGGCTTTATCGACCGCACTCACTGTCGTGTTATCAAAGCATTCAAACTGCAACTCAACCACGTACATACTTACACCGCTGCCTCTAGCTTAGTCAGAAACTCCGAGATGCTTTCTGCTAACACGTCACGCTTATCCGTGCCTAGACGCTCAAGAATCACATTACCCGTTAGGTTACAAATGGAAATCACATCCAGCTCCGCATCGGTCGCAGCGATAAACACCGTTGGCTTTAACTTGAGACGACGCTGAGTAACTAAGTGGCCAAGAATATTCTCTTGCAGACGAGTAAAATCCTCATCACTCCATACTTGCAGTAACGTCAGCTCGTTACCTTGCCAAGCCGCGTCCATGTCTGCGCTGTATTGAGAGCCATAGAAAGTTTTGATGTCTTCATGCAGCGTTAATTCAATTGCGTTCTCAACATTCGTGAAATCCGCCATTTCTTCACGTGGGAATGCTTTCCACAATACTGCCCCATCGCGTTTCTCTTCTACACATGGAGAAACAAGATCAGCAAGCTCTTCACTGCGTGGCAGTTCATTGTGCTCATCTTGCCAAGCTTGTTGATAGCGCAGGCTAAACTCCTGTAGAGCCTGAGTAACGGTCTGGGTCATGAAGGTCTCCTCATTCCTTATTTATCAGATAGCGGTGTCTGCCAGATGGCAATTGTTCAGCGGATTAAGTAAAATTCTCGCTATTCTAATCGAAAATGACCACAAAGTATGAGCAAATATTCTGACGCTAAAGAGCTTGCTAGCCTGACTCTGGGTAAAAAGACCGAGTACGCAAACCAATACGATGCGAGTTTGCTGCAACCCGTTCCTCGCAGTCTAAACCGTGATGACTTAGAACTGGGCGATAGCCTACCGTTTTTGGGCCATGACATCTGGACACTCTACGAGCTTTCTTGGCTAAACAGCAAAGGCTTACCTCAAGTTGCGGTAGGTGAAGTGTACATTCCAGCAACCAGCGCAAACTTGATTGAGTCAAAGTCGTTCAAACTGTATCTAAACAGCTACAACCAAACGCGTTTTGCAAGCTGGGAAGAAGTAACAGAGCGTCTCACTCAAGATTTGTCAGCATGCGCAGGCGAACATGTACTTGTGGAAGTAAACCCGGTAACTCACTACGCCAATCAACCTATCGTAACGATGGAAGGTGAATGCATTGACGATCAAGACATCGAAATCGATAGCTACGATTTTGATGCCACATTACTTGAGGGGGCTGCGGGTGAAGAGCAGGTCGAAGAAATTCTTCACAGCCACCTATTAAAATCAAACTGCCTGATCACTAATCAACCAGACTGGGGCAGCGTAGAAATTCGTTACCAAGGCGCTAAGCTTGATCGTGAAAAGCTGCTTCGTTATCTCGTCTCTTTCCGTGAGCACAACGAATTCCATGAGCAATGTGTGGAACGTATTTTCACCGATTTGATAAAATACTGCCAGCCAAGCACGCTGACGGTTTTTGCTCGTTACACTCGCCGTGGTGGGCTGGATATCAACCCTTACCGCTCAACGGAACAAGGCAAGCCAGTCCACAATAACCGCATGGCTCGCCAATAATCGAAAAGTAACGAGACAATTACGCAAAAACACCCAGCTATCTGTTGGATTGCTGGGTGTTTTTCTCTAATATTGCTCGATTAAATATACGTGCATTACGACACAGTTCGAGGGAACGAAAACGATGTTTTGGGACAGTTCGCGTCTATACTGGCTGATTGGCTTTCTTTGCTTATTGCTAGCACCGCCACTTCACGCGACCATTTTATCTTCTGCTTTGCTGAATGAAGCTCAACAATTGACTGAGTTTGAACCTTCCCAAGCTAAACAAGCGGCCACAAACTACCTACTTCAACGCGAACTCATTGAACGCCAAGAAAACAGCAGCCCCTCCGCGATGTCCCGTGAAGAGACCGATCGTAGTATCCGCACACCAAGCAGTACCATCGAAGCGTACAAAATCATTGCTCAAGCCGACTATGTTATGGGCGATTTGCGAAGTGCGATTAAGAGCTTAGATGAAGCGGAGCGCCTTGCGAAAGAGTATCAATTGCCGTACATGGAACTGGGTGTGCAATTGACTCGCAACCAAATGGTGTGGATGTACGACAAAAACTATGCGGCGGCAGAGAAAAAGCTGAATCAAATTGAGCAACAGATTAACGAGGCGAAACCCGCACTACAACGCGCAAACAGCATTCGTTACCATTTAGTAATGCAACGCGCCCTGCTTGCTTCACATAGAGGCGAAACTGCGAAAGCCGAGCAACTTTACATCGAAGCAAAAGCGATGCTCAAAGAAAAGCGTTCTGATCTAATTTTAATTGATTACTACACGACTTTAGGCGAGTTCTATCTCAACAACAAGCAATACAACCTTGCTCTTTCTGAGTTACTTTATGGCTATTGGCAATCAATTGAGAGTGATAACGGAGCCAAACTAGCGAAAGTAAACCGTTTATTAGCACGATTGTTCCAAGAGCGTCGCGTATACGATAAAGCGATGGAGTACTTATCTCAGGCCGCAGATTTTTATGATAGTTATCCTAACTCGCCAATTTTGGCAGATGTCCTTGAAAATATGGGGGATGTTTACTTCTATCAAGGCAAATTTAATCTTGCTTTAGTGCACTACTTCAACGTGTTAGATCATAAGAGCACTAGCCAAGATATTCACCGAGATATCAATCTTCGCTTAAGTCTTGCCGCGACCTATTTACAACTCTATAACTACCCTTTAGCAGAACAATATCTAAAGCGTGCCAACGAGTTATTGGAATATTCCGACTTAACCAATTTAGAAGCCAAAGCGGCTTTGCTTCAGTCCGGCTTGGCTTATCACCAAAATGACAGCCAAAACGTAATTAAAAACGCTCAATACGCACTCGATCTTCTTGAGACGTTGCCCAACGCATCCGACTTCATTAAGCAGCAATCTTACCGTTTATTAGGCTTAGGCTACGAGCAGGCTGGTGAGTATCACTCCTCTCTTCAAGCATTTAAAAAATACATCAACCTAGTGCGCGTAGAACAAAGGCACCTTAACCAAATCAGTGAAGATGCCTTCCGCCAGCAAAAAGAATTTGCCGAGCAAAGCATCCATCACGTTGGCCAAGCCGACAAACTGGCGTTGGTTGAGATGGAACACCGCAAATTCCAGAAGATCTCATTCGCGCTATTTATTTCGGTACTATTCATGTTCTTATTTATCATGCGCCGAGGTGTGATTATACAGCGCCAAGCGAGTGAAATAGATAAGCTTCGTAGCGATCTATTCACGCACTCTCGCTCTCGCTTAAATAACCTACGCATGTTGAACGTGAAGTTATCTGGTTCATTAAAAAAATCCAGCGATACGTTTGAGCAATGGCAGATGGGGGAACTGATCCACGAACCTCTGAATGATCGTTTGCGCTTTGTCATGATAGACCTACCATTCCTACGCAGTATGTATGTACAGCACGGATACAAAGCTGGCCTTGAATTGGAACGAGCGTTTGGTGACTTCCTTGCTGAAAAAATTAAGAAACCAACACGCTTGTATCATTTTTCCGATGCCAATTTACTTTACATTGAGCCCAATGCTGACCGAAATACCTCTGGCGAAGCCACCTTTGAAAAGTTCCAGAAGTGGATAGATGAATTTGCTCAGCAACATAACGTTAGCCGCATCATTCGTATGGGGATCAGTGATTATCCATTTTTACCACGAGCTTATACCGCGATTAACGGCGAAGAGCTGCTCGACTTATTGCTTCTTGCAACCCATGTTGCTCGTGAGGTCAGCCTAAAAGATAAACGCAGCCATTGGGTATTCTTAAAGGCCATCGACAATGCTCCTGCTGCGAGTTTTGCAAGTCATGACATAAGAACGGCGTGTCTACACGCTATCCATCAGGGACTAATAAAAGTTCATTCTTCTTACAAGAATGAGGAGGACATCAAAAAAATATTAAAAAGTGGATAATTTACTAACTGTTGTTCTTAAACAATGATGACGCTAATACGTTTTTTGTTATTATGACATAATTATCAGCAGTTCATGGACTTAGTTGTAGTCACTTCATGGGAATCTTGGAATCCGATATTCAGTCACATCTTCATCAGCTGAGTTGTCAACTTGACAAGCTCAGACTGACTCATCGTGACACTTCACTCAAATTTAAGCGTGAGCAACAGGTTCTAAAACGCGTCGTGGCCGCATTGTCTTCTGCTTGTCAGGGGGCAAACTCTCAAGTCACTAGCTATCTGTTTGAAGTTCAGCAAGAGCTGGAGCTTCAAAAAGATGTCAGTATTCTGATCCCTCGTTTGGCCGTACTAGAAAGAATGCTCAAACAGCAGTCAAAGGCAATGGATAAGCAGAGCGATTACCTCAACGAGCAAGTGAAGCACAGTGCTGCGACACTACAACGTGCTCCGGGTTTACCAGCACAACTCAAGCGAGAGTTGCGTAACCTAATGAGTTGCTCCGGCACTCATGCTTGTAATAACGTTGACCAAGCGACAAAATTACTTAGCATCTACGAACGTTCGCTGAAGATAATGACTGCCAATTCGCGCCTCAACCTCTCTGAGCTTGAAAACAACCCAGATAGCTCTCAATTGGAGTGCCTTGCTAGCGACTTGCAGCGTACCATCACCGAACTCAATTTCGAAGGTGACTCTGGTGATCAACTGCTTGATATTCGCTCAAAGCTACTGTTAGGTGTGAATGCCGAGTCGTTGATTGAGCTGACTTTAAATACGCTGAAGTTAGTCGTCGAAGCAACCAAATCGGAACGTAAGACATCCGAGCAATTTTTGGTGCAGTTAAACGCGTCTCTTTCAAGTAATCTTAAAACCGCACATCAGAACGTCGATCAGCATCAAAACTACTTTGAACATCGCCAAGAGTTGAATGCTGAAATGAACGATTTAGTAGGTCTCAGCCAAAAATCGCTCGAGCAAGCACAAGATTTAGCCGCACTGAAGCAAGAGATCGCTCCACTACTTGCACAAATAGCATCACTATCTGAACGGTTAAAGATGACGGAAGAGCGTGAGCAAACCCTCCAAGAACGTTTAAATTACAATAAAAATCAACTCGCATTGGTGTTTGAAACTACCCAGGAGTATCATCGTCGCCTAGAAGATCAAGCACAACGCATGTTGCTTGATCCTTTGACCAAAGTATACAACCGCGCGGCGTTCACTGACCGAATGGAACACGAATACCGCCGTTGGATCCGCTCACAACAAAACCTTCGAGTGGTGATGTTTGACGTCGACAACTTTAAAGCGATTAACGACAGCTATGGTTATACGGCCGGTGATAAGGCTTTAAAAATCATCGCTCGTACCATTCAAAAACGAGTGGGAAAAACCGAAACCGTTGCTCGTTTTGGCGGTGAAGAGTTTATTATTCTTATTCCAGAGCAATCCGAAGAGTACACGCTAGAACTGATGAAAAATATCCAAAAAGACATCAACGCATTACCATTTAAGTTCCGTGAACAAAACATCATGATCACGCTCACAGCTGCTTCCACTGCCTTTAGAGAAGCCGATACCCCAGAATACGTACTCGATCGCCTAGGTATTTTGTCAAAAGATGCAAAGCAGCGTGGTCCTAACCAAATTAACTGGAATTAAAACCGCTCAAAAAAACGCCAAGAACGCACTTTTGATGCAATCTTTCACCATATTGCCGAAAATTTCAATGAGTTATCACATTTCTCTTCTCCCAGTCTGCTAAGCTAACTACACACCCTAAAACAAACTCCACCAACCATTTGAGTCAAACTATACGTACAAACAAACAGATGCGTTGGTTTCTTTCCTCTAAAAAAGCATTAGCAAGGAGGCCCTATGATTACCCATATCAGCCCCGCAGGTAGTATGGACTTGCTATCCCAACTTGAAGTCGAACGTCTAAAAAAAACCGCATCAAGTGACCTTTACCAGCTTTATCGTAACTGCACGCTAGCAGTGCTTAACTCTGGTAGCCACACAGACAACTCAAAAGAATTGTTAGATAGATATCAATCTTTTGATGTCAACGTGGTTCGCCGCGAACGTGGTATCAAGCTAGAACTCTCTAACCCACCAGAGCATGCGTTCGTAGATGGAGAGATTATCAAAGGCATCCAAGAACATCTGTTTTCAGTACTTCGAGACATTGTGTACGTCAACATGCACTTAGCAGATAATCAACGCCTAAATCTAACCAACGCGACCCACATTACCAATTTGGTGTTTGGCATCTTACGTAACGCAGGCACACTAACGCCAGGTATTGAACCAAACTTGGTCGTCTGCTGGGGAGGACACTCGATCAATGCCACCGAATATCAATACACACGCGAAGTGGGACATGAGCTCGGGCTACGAGAGCTGAATATCTGTACCGGTTGTGGCCCAGGTGCGATGGAAGGCCCAATGAAGGGGGCGGCAATTGGACATGCGAAGCAGCGCTATACCGAGCAACGCTACCTTGGCCTTACCGAGCCGTCAATCATCGCGGCCGAGCCACCAAACCCGATCGTGAATGAGCTGGTGATCATGCCAGATATTGAGAAACGCCTTGAAGCCTTTGTTCGAATGGCACACGGCATCGTGATCTTCCCTGGCGGTCCAGGTACTGCCGAGGAATTACTGTACATTCTTGGTATTATGATGCATCCAGAAAACGCCGACCAGCCCATGCCAATCGTATTAACTGGTCCAAAAGAGAGTGAAGCTTATTTCCGATCTATAGATGCTTTTATTGCAGATACGCTAGGTGAAGAGGGCCAGAAGCATTATCAAATCGTCATCGATGATCCTGCGGAAGTCGCACGCATCATGAAGTACTCAATGGAAAAGGTTCGCCTTCACCGTAAAGAGAAAGGTGACGCATACAGCTTTAATTGGTCACTTAAGATTGAACCAGAGTTCCAACTGCCATTCGAGCCCAACCATGAATCAATGGCAAGTTTAAACTTGAACTTGAACCAAAAACCGCAAGTATTGGCCGCCACGCTGCGCCAAGCGTTTTCCGGTATTGTTGCTGGTAACGTTAAAGCCGAAGGGATTAGAGAGATCGAGCAACAAGGTCCCTTCACTATCCATGGTGAATCAGCATTGATGAAAAAACTCGACACGTTACTCTCAGACTTTGTAGAGCAGCACCGTATGAAGCTACCAGGCGGTAGCGCGTACGAACCTTGTTATCGAATCGCTCATCCAGAAAATGCAACTCGATAGAAAGAGCTACATTGGTTACACTAGGGGCATTACGCCCCTTTTTACTGCTAAGTCATTATGTCTATTCATCTTGTTATCATTGATGCCCTAAACCTGATCCGCCGCGTGCACTCTGCACAGCCCGATCCCACTGACATAGCAAGAACCATTACCACGACGAGCAGAACACTGACTCGCATCCTGTCTGAAGCGCAGCCAACTCACATCATCGCCGTATTCGATCACCACGAACAAGACCGTGGCTGGCGCGCTGAAATCCTTCCTGACTACAAACAAAACCGCAAGCCAATGCCAGAGCCGCTCATGCAAGGCTTAGACGCGATTCAACAAGCATGGTGGGAACAAGGGATCGACTCATTGCTGTCTGAAGGCGATGAAGCAGATGATTTGGTCGCAACACTGGCCACCAAAGTCGCGAGCCACGGCGAGAAAGTAACGATTGTCTCGACCGACAAAGGTTACTGCCAACTATTATCTCCGACTCTACAGATCCGAGATTACTTCCAACATCGTTGGTTAGATGAGCCATTTATCGAAAAAGAGTTTGGCGTAAAACCATCTCAGCTTGCCGACTACTGGGGTTTAACGGGTATCAGCTCAAGCCAAGTGCCGGGCGTACCGAGTGTTGGTCCAAAAGCAGCGAAAGAAATTCTGACTCAATTTGAGGATATTGAAGCGGCATACGCGAGCGAAGAGCTGGCCCCAAAATATCGCAAAAAGTTAGATGAGCACATTGAATCTGCGCGTTTATGCAAACGAGTAGCAGCACTGAAATGCGATATCGAACTCGGCTTTAACCTGCAAGACATTCGCTTTACTGGTCCAAACAAAGCAGAATAACCACCCGTTTGGTGAGAAGCCCTATCTTCCAGACAAGAAAAAAGCGCCCAATTTAAGGCGCTTTTCTTATTCTGCTCTACTGCTTAAGTGAATGCGTAGATTAATGCGGAGAGATGTTAGACAGACACTGAATGTGAATCGTGATCTCTTCACGATCATGGTACAAGTGTTTTGCTTGCAGCTTGAATTTCACCTTATTCTCAATCAAGAACGTTTTTAGGTTCTCAAGATCTTGCAACACTTCGTCGTAACGACCTTTCATTGGTAGCTTCAGGTTGAAGATTGCCTCTTTCGCCCAACCTTTTAACAACCATTGACCCATAAGGTGCGCAACGCGAGCTGGTTTCTCAATCATGTCACACACAATCCAAGTCACGTTCTTACGATCGGGTTCAAACTTAAAACCATCCACCATATGGTGCTTGATTTGACCCGTTTCCATTAGGCTATCTGCCATCATGCCGTTATCAACGCAATGAACGAACATCGATCGTTTAACCAATTGGTAAGTCCAACCACCTGGACACGCACCGAGATCAACCCCCCACATGCCTGGAGCAAGACGCTCATCCCACTCTTCACGTGGAATAAATACGTGGAACGCTTCTTCCAGTTTTAGTGTTGAACGACTTGGTGCATCCGCAGGGAACTTTAAGCGAGGAATACCCATAAAGAACTGCGAGTTATTGTCTGGGTATGAATAACCCACGTAACAATGACCTGGTGCAATAAAACAGATGTGCAGCACTGGCTTCTTCGCGTTGTCTTTATTCCACATCAGACCTTTGCCACGTAGAGCTTGGCGCATTGGAACCGTGAATTTACGGCAAAACTTTAGCAACTCTTTCGCTTCGTTGGTGTCTGGCGTTTCGATACGTAGATCGCCACAACGCGGAAAATCTTCCACTTCAGACAGTTCTGCAAGAATTGGACTGATACGGTCTTCGCTTGGTAGCGCTTCAAACTCGGCTGCAACAGCAAACATCTGACGTGCAAAAATCAATGCACTAAAGTCCAAGCCTTTGACTAACTTATCTGCGTCTCCATCTTGGTAACACTCGAAGACAACATAACCTGAGTTTTTCTTCACACGAGGGAAGCCGTACACTTCCAACTGTGTCGCTTTGTCCTGAATTTCACCAGCACACTCTTTCTCAAAGCCAGAACGGCAATAGAGCATTAGTTGTTTCACTTGGAGACCTCTTTGATATTAAACGCAGCAAAAAAGAACAGACACCAGCCGAACATGAACAACACCCCGCCCATCGGAGTAATTGGTCCAAACCACTTAATGCCCGTCAGCGCCAGCGCATAAAGACTGCCGCTAAAACAAAAGATGCCGATGATAAAGCAAATCGCCGCGATGAAAAAATACTTTTGTGCTTTTTGTCCCAAATTGACCAGTAGCAAGATGGCACAAAACGCGATAGCCAAAGTATGGATGAATTGGTACAAAACGCCGGTTTCAAATACGCCAAGTAAATAGGGCGACAATTTGGCTTTTAAACCGTGTGCGGCAAACGCACCTAACGCTACCGATGTCAGACCCGAAATACCAGTAAACGAGAGTAACCACTTACTTTTCACGGTATACCTCTTTAATAAACGCTGCTAACTGCTCAATCGTCTGCGCTATATTATCCGCCTCGGTATACCCTGAGCGCTTACGCGGTTTAAAGCTGTGGTCACCATCTGGCAGAAAGCTCACTGTGACCTGCTCTGATAACGCGAAGCCTTCGAACTCTTCGCACTTGCCGAACGTATCGCGCTCGCCTTGTAGAATTAAGGTTGGCTTGTCGATGCTAGCTAAATGCTCGCCTTTGTATTTCTCTGGTTTACCCGGTGGGTGGAATGGAAAACCCAAACACGCAATGCCCGCCACTAGCTCATTATCTGCGAGCAAACTCGACATTCGACCGCCCAGCGATTTACCACCAATAACGATGGGAGCGGAAGTAAAGTGAGTGATCACTTCTTGGTACGCTTCAAGAAGCTTTGGCGCGCGATCTGGCGGACGCTTTTTGCCGTCTTCGGCACGCTTGACCATGTAAGGGAAATTGAAGCGCACCACACGAATACCCTGATCAACCAATCCTTTGGCAACGGCCGCCATGAACTCATGCTCCATGCCTACGCCTGCACCGTGAGCAAAAATAAACAATGGTCCGTTTTCTGGCCCCTCAGCTATCCAATGGTTCATCGAGTACTTCCTCTTGTTCTTTTCTCGCGGTTGCCAACATCCAATCTCGGAAAGTCGCGATACGCCCCATGTCCGCTTGCTGTTCGTGACATACCACGTAGAACGCATTCTTAGAAACCAAAACCTGGTCAAATGGCGCAATCAAGCGTCCTGCTTCCATCTCTGGTTTGGCTAATACGTTGTTTCCTAATGCAACTCCCTGCCCATGAGCTGCCGCTTGCAAGACCATGGTTGAGTGACTAAATATTGGACCATGATTCACATTAATCCCGTCAACATTGTAGTGTCGAGCAAACTGTTTCCAATCTTTTCGCGACGTATCATGTAACAAAGTATGCTGTTTTAGATCACTTAGAGATTCCAATGGTTTGCTACCTAAAAGTAGCGAAGGTGAACAAAGTGGGATCAAATACTCTTGGTAGAGTTTATCTGCACGCAAACCTGGCCAATTACCACGTCCATAATAGATCGCGACGTCGACATCATCCGTCAATGAACCTTCATCCATATCCACCGCTTTGATACGTACATCAATGTCCGGTTCTTGAGCATTGAAGTCGGCCAAGCGAGGCACCAACCACTGGATAGCAAAACTTGGTGGCAAACTGATAGTCAACGCCCCTTTTTCACTGCGTTCTAATACCTTATCGGTCGCATCTGCAATGGAAGTGAAGATATCTTTAATGTCTAAGAAGTAGCTTTGCCCCTCTTCTGTGAGCAGCAGTGAACGGTTACGGCGACGAAAAAGCTTCAATGATAAGAATTCTTCTAGTGCTTTTATTTGATGGCTCACTGCTGCTTGAGTCACAAACAGCTCTTCGGCTGCACGGGTAAAACTAAGATGGCGAGCTGCCGCTTCAAATACGCGAAGCGAATTCAGTGGAGGCAATCGACGAGACATAAGGAACCTCAAATAGGATTAGTTTTTTTAATCTGAAACATTATAAAATGTTCATTGTAGAACAGCCAGATAAATTCTATATTTCACCTCGCAATACGAGCCTGAACGGCTTGATTTTTTATGAATCAATTGGCTTCGTTATTGCGATGTTGTGTTTGCAAACTCGCATTTCGAGTTAGGTAGATTTCTACCGTGATGTTTTGTCGACATTCCCTGTGACAAAACAGATACTTCCTGTATTTATTTTGACCTGTCTGTCAAATTTGTTACACCGCCTGGTTCAGGCGGTGTTTTTTTATCTAACAAATTCATGCTTCTCCCCCTAAAAATCTTGCACTAAGGTCACCTTTCCAACCGAATTTCGGATTAATTATCGTTATATCAATACAACACTAAAACGGTGCGAAGCATCTCTATATTTTAACGTCTTACACATAAATTTTAGGCGTCCAACAACGAAAAAAGCGCAAGCTGATTCCTCAGGTTGCGCTTTGTGGTCATTCCTATCGAAGGAGGTTACGGGCGATAAACTTTCACGTTGTTGAAGCCTTGCTCTTGTAAATAAAGCGCTTGAAGGCGACTCATGACACCACGGTCACAGTACAGCAGGTAAGTCTTAGACTGGTCCAAGTCACCAAACTGAGTACTCAACTTGTAGAACGGGATGTGCTTAACATCAACACCATCGATTTCTAATGGGCTATCGTCTTCCTCTTCAGGGCTACGAATATCTAGCACAATGGCATGCTCTTCTACCGCTTGAACTTGCTCAACTTCTGGGGCGGCTTGTTCAGATTCTTTCGCAATGTCACGAATGTCCATTTGACGAGCTTCAAGAACCACTTTTTCTAGAATACTGAAATCGAATTTCGCTTCTTCTGTTTCTAGCTTATGTTTCACTGCTTTTACTGTTGGTTTCTTCGAGATAACACCACAGTATTCCGGCATGGTTTTAGCGAAGTCTTCCGTGCCGATATCGCGCGCTAGGTTAATGATGTCTTCTTTATCCCAGTTGATAAGTGGACGCAGGATTAGCGTATCGGTGACGTTATCAATGTGACGAAGGTTCGTTAGCGTTTGGCTCGATACCTGACCTAGAGCTTCACCAGTGACCAAAGCTTCAATCTTCAACTTCTCAGCAATCATTCCCGCCGCACGCATAAACATGCGCTTGAGGATAACACCCATTTGACCGTCATCCACTTTTTCTAGGATTTCTGCCACAACTGGTTCGAAGTCCACGGAGATAAAGCGTACTTTTGCTGAAGAACCGTATTTGTTCCATAAGTAGTGAGAAACCTGCTTAACACCGATTTCGTGTGCAGGACCTCCTAGGTTAAAGAAACAGTAATGGACTTTTGAACCACGTTTGATGTGCAGATAGCTTGAAACACCAGAGTCAAAGCCGCCGGAGATCAAGCTGAGTACGTCTTCTTGAGTACCTAGAGGGAAACCGCCAAGACCTTTATGACGCGCCAATACTTGGTTTAGCTTGTCGTTTGATACTTCGACCTTGATCGTTACTTCTGGGTTGCTCAACTTAACGCGTGCGCTCTCAACCGCTTGGTTAAGACCACCACCGACATAACGCTCAAGTTCAAGCGAAGTAAAATCATGCTTACCGCGGCGCTTAGCGCGTACCACAAAAGTTTTACCTTCGATCGACGCACCGCTAAGTTCTAGCACTTGCTCGTAAATATCGTGCAAATCTTTAAACTCAGACTGTTTTACTTCTAATACGTGGTGGATGCCTGGTGTATGCGTCAGGATTTCCAGTACTTCAGCGTAAAATTCGTCACTCTCGGAGGTCACTTCAATGTGATCACGACGGTTAAAAACCGCAACAGATTCCGTACGGTTCTTCACAATGTTACGAATGTTGCACTCTAAAATCTTTGTGAAGCGCTTACGCACAGATTCACTTTTTACAAAAATTTCTGGATGGGGCTTTACAATAAATTTCATAGTTTCGTTCGCAGGTTAGTTTCGCAATCAACAGTGAGTGATACTCCACCTCGGTCTATTTTACGTCGCAATGGAGAGCGTCGTTCACTACCGGTAGCCTGAGCTCACTTCAAAGGCGCAAGATTATACACCCAAGTAACCTCTAGGTGCTAGTTTCCGCGTAAATGTCAAAAAAAAAGCGAGCTAAACGCTCGCTTTAGTATAAGAATAAATACCGAATTATTGAATGACGGGGACTTCATCACTGTAAAGCGGTTCACCTTGCATAATACTGATCTCTACTCGGCGGTTAAGCGCACGGTTAGTGTCAGAATCATTCGCTACCAGAGGTTCGGTATCCGCCATGCCTCGCACACGCAATCTTTGACGTGAGAAGCCCCTGACTTTCTCCATCTCCTGCGCGACAGAAACCGCTCGCTGGGAAGATAGGTCCCAATTAGAGCGATAAAGCTCAGAATCGATTCTCTGGTTATCGGTATGACCAGAAATACGTACTATGCCGGGTACATCCTTTACTAATTCCGCTATCTGACGCACCAGAGGACGAAACTTGGGCTGCAAGAACGCCGATCCCTCAGGGAAAGCGCCTTTCTCGCGCATTCGAATCACGATTTGTTGACCAAGGTTTTCTACTTCGATCGCTCCTTGTTCAATCTCTCGCTCCAGTGCCTTCTTGATGCTTTCCATCAAAGTATCCATCGACTGCGAGGTCGCTTCAGACTGCTGCTGTTGCATATCAGCTTCTGACGATTGGTTGCTTTGCGTCGAGGTTTCTGGCGATTGCCCCCCGGTTAACTTACCTTGATCACGCTTTGTCCCCCCCGCACGATCAGATTCGCCTTCATGAAACTCTAATGTTTGCTGAGTGATGTCCATGGTTTGCTGCATGATGACATCAATCGGTGTCGGTTCAGGTCGCCCTGGACGAAACTCTTGCGCGATAATACTCGTCCCCTTTGGAATATCTTTCACCTCAAGTTGGTTTTGCACACCAAAGGCGAACTTCATCGAACCAGCGATCTGCTTGAACTTTAGGACATCCATCTCAGAGAAAGAGAGCAACAGTACAAAGAAACACATCAGCAGAGACATCAAATCAGCAAATGTCCCCATCCACTGGGGGAGCCCAGGTGGCGGGCAATCACATTTGTTATCTTCATCCATCAGATGACCTCCGGGTTAATCGTCAATCTCAAGAACGCGCTTACCCTCGTTGAGGTAGTTCTTGAGGTAACTGTCGATAACTCGTGGGTTCTGACCATCTTGAATGGCAAGTACACCATCCATAATCAAACGACGATTGAGTGTTTCTTGATCACGACGTAGAGAAAGCTTGTCTGCAATGGGGAAAAACACCATGTTGGAAAGTACCGCGCCATAGAGCGTGGTCAATAGAGCAACCGCCATTGCCGGACCGATCGCTTTAGGATCATCCATGTTCGAAAGCATGGCTACCAGACCAACCAATGTACCAATCATCCCCATCGCGGGTGCAACCTCGCCAAACGCACGGAACACTCCCGTACCTTGTGTATGACGCTCATCCGTTAGGGCGATGTCTTTTTGCAGTGCGGCACGTACGACGTCCGCATCATGGCCATCAACCAATAAATCGATGCCCTTTTGCATAAAGCTGTTGTTGATTTCCATTTCTTCTAGCGCAAGAAACCCACCTTTGCGCGCGGCGTCAGCCATTTCAACGATCTTAGCAATTAAATCTTCTGACTCATCCGCTTTAAACATGAATGCTTTACCCGCAATTTTGGTCGCACCGAAGAACTGCCCCATGGTGAACTTCATCAATACAACAAATGCAGAACCACCAACGACGATTAGGATTGAAGTGACGTCGACGAACATACCGATGCTGCCACCAAGCACCATCGCCATAATGACGAATGCAAAACCACCGATCAAACCTATTAGGGTTGCTAAATCCACAAAGCACTCCTCACGCTAAATTCAAATATTGCCAAGTCAGGCGAATTATTACTTGTATCGACAGCGAGAGCAGAATTTTTAGAGAAATCTTGGTTAATAAGTCACAAAAAGATCGTTATCTCCCTAATTAGATAATGGGCATCGCCTATTCTGCCTGGTCGAAAGCCAAATTTGTGACAATTATATGAGGTTAAATTTGACCAAGTTAGTAGGCTAAGGTAACTTTCGTGGATTCGATTAGAGGCTTGATTAAGGCAAATAAAAGATGGCGGTCAAAAAACCAGAAAATATGACCTTCGAAGCAACCATTGAAGAGCTGGATAGCTTGGTTGATCAATTAGAAAACGGCGATCTTGCCCTAGATGATGCCCTACGCAAATTTGAACGTGGCATTGCGTTGGCTCGTGCTGGCCAAACCAAACTGAGTGACGCAGAATATCGCGTTAGTATTCTTCTTAGTGAAGATGATGAAGCACCGCTGAGTGACTTCACCCCTGAGTCAGAATCATAATCAGTAGTGAGCAATGTAATGCAAGAGACATTGACGTCTTATCAACAAAGAAATAACCAGCAACTGAATCTGTGGCTTGAGCAACTGCCTCACCAGGAACAGCCATTGATCCAAGCAATGAAATATGGCCTATTACTTGGCGGTAAACGGGTTCGCCCATTCCTTGTTTACATCACAGGTCAAATGCTTGGTTGCGCACCAGAAGATCTCGATACCCCAGCCTCTGCTATCGAGTGTGTCCACGCCTACTCGCTCATCCATGACGATTTACCTGCAATGGATGACGATGAGCTGCGCCGTGGCCAACCAACTTGCCATATTAAGTTTGATGAAGCGACGGCCATTTTGACCGGTGATGCACTGCAAACCCTCGCGTTCACCATCATCGCTGAAGGCGCACTGAACCTAAATGCGGAGAAGTACCGTATCAAGATGGTACAAACCTTAGCGCAAGCGTCTGGGGCGAGCGGTATGTGTGTCGGTCAAGCGTTGGATCTTGCTGCTGAAAATCGTCGAGTCTCTCTCACAGAATTAGAAAAAATCCATCGCAATAAAACCGGTGCCCTGATTAACTGTGCGATTAAACTTGGCGCGTTAGCCGCTGGTGAAAAAGGCCTAGAAGTCTTGCCACAGCTAGAACGCTACTCGCAAGCGATCGGTCTGGCGTTTCAAGTTCAAGACGATATTCTTGATATTATCAGTGACACTGAAACACTGGGTAAGCCTCAAGGCTCAGACCAAGATCTGAATAAGAGCACTTATCCATCTTTATTGGGTTTGGAGGGAGCAATGGAGAAAGCTCACACTCTACTACAGGAAGCGCTTCAAGCATTGGAAGCGATCCCATACAATACTCAGTTACTCGAAGAGTTCGCCCGATATGTCATCGAGCGCAAGAACTAACTCTATAAGCGCGCATTTATATGACTCTTGATATTTCAAAGTACCCAACACTGGCGTTAGCAAATACACCGGAAGACCTGCGTCTTCTTCCGAAAGAAACATTGCCTACTTTGTGTGATGAACTGCGTACGTATCTGCTAAATTCAGTGAGCCAATCAAGCGGACACCTAGCGTCTGGCTTAGGCACCGTAGAACTCACTGTGGCTCTACACTATGTATACAACACACCTGTTGATCAGTTGATCTGGGATGTGGGTCATCAAGCATACCCACATAAGATCCTGACTGGTCGTCGTGACCAAATGCCAACTATCCGTCAAAAGGATGGCCTACACCCATTCCCGTGGCGCGAAGAGAGTGAATACGACACCCTATCCGTTGGACATTCATCGACTTCGATCAGTGCTGGGCTTGGCATGGCCATAAGTGCCCAGAAAGAGGGCCAAGGTCGCAAAGTAGTCAGTGTGATTGGTGATGGTGCCATCACGGCAGGCATGGCATTTGAAGCGATGAACCACGCTGGTGACGTGCACACTGACATGCTGGTTATTCTCAATGACAACGAGATGTCGATTTCAGAAAACGTCGGCGCACTAAATAACCATTTAGCCAAAGTCCTTTCAGGCAGCCTATACACCTCTATCCGTGAAGGCGGTAAAAAAGTGCTTTCTGGTGTGCCACCAATCAAAGAGTTGGTTCGTCGCACGGAAGAACACCTAAAAGGCATGGTAGTTCCGGGCACGCTATTTGAAGAGCTCGGCTTCAACTACATTGGTCCTGTGGACGGTCACGATGTCAATGAACTGGTCAAAACCCTCAAGAACATGCGTGAGCTGAAAGGCCCTCAGTTCCTGCACATCATGACCAAGAAAGGCAAAGGTTACGAACCTGCAGAGAAAGACCCTATCGGCTACCACGGAGTTCCAAAGTTCGACCCATCACACAACAGTTTGCCAAAGAGCAATGGTGGTAAGCCTAGTTTCTCTAAGATCTTTGGTGACTTCCTTTGCGATATGGCCGCGCAAGATCCTAAGCTGATGGCAATTACGCCAGCAATGCGTGAAGGCTCTGGCATGGTGCGTTTCTCGAAAGAGTACCCAAACCAATACTTCGATGTTGCGATTGCAGAGCAACACGCAGTGACGCTTGCAACCGGTATGGCGATAGCTGGCGATCACCCGATCGTTGCGATTTACTCAACCTTCTTGCAGCGTGGTTACGATCAGTTGATCCATGATGTTGCGATCATGGATTTACCCGTGATGTTCGCTATCGACCGTGCTGGTTTGGTTGGCGCAGATGGTCAAACTCACCAAGGCGCGTTCGATCTTAGCTTTATGCGTTGTATCCCAAACATGGTGATTATGGCGCCAAGCGATGAAAATGAATGTCGTCAAATGCTGTACACCGGTCATAAGCACACGGGCCCAAGTGCGGTTCGATATCCACGTGGCAGCGGCATAGGTACAGAAATCAAACAAGACTTCACAGCGCTTGAGATTGGTAAAGGCCGTGTCGTTCGTAAAGGTGAGACAGTCGCAATTCTAAGCTTCGGTACCTTCCTAGGTAATGCACTCGAAGCAGCGGAAAACCTAAATGCAACTGTGGCTGACATGCGCTTCGTGAAGCCTTTGGATGAGGAGCTGATTCGTCAACTTGCCTCTGAGCACGATGTTCTTGTGACACTAGAAGAGAACGCAATTGCAGGTGGCGCAGGTGCGGGTGTCATTGAGTTTTTGATGCAAGAGAAGATCATTAAGCCAGTGCTAAATCTTGGCTTGCCAGATCGCTTCATTCCTCAAGGTACACAAGACGAGTTGCATGAAGAGCTTGGCTTAGATGCGAAAGGCATCGAGCAGTCGATCAACGACTATCTAGCGAAATAAGCGAACACAAAAAAACGCAGCAAAATAAACACAAAAGGGATGTCGCTGCATCCCTTTGGTTTATCTGTTGATTTTAGAGCTTGAGGGTAGGTATTACATCCAACCTGCGTATTTTGCGATGAAGAAAAGCGCGATGCCCGCCATGCCTCCTGCAACGATATCATCGATCATAATACCCAAGCCGCCGTGGACACGTTTATCTAACCAACCGATCGGCCACGGCTTTACCATGTCGAAGAATCGGAACAAGACGAAGCCCGTTAATAGCCACTTCCACTCGGTCACTGGAATATTCAATGCAGGCATTAGGCTCATGGTGATCCAAAAACCGGCGAACTCATCCCACACAATTGAGCCGTGGTCATGAACGCCCATATCATCTGATGTCACTTGGCAAATCTTAATGCCAATCACACAAGAGAAAAGTACGACAATCACATAAAGCGGGAAAGGCAGTTGTGCCAGAAGGAGAAACAATGGCACCGCCGCAAGCGTCCCCATTGTTCCAGGAATCACTGGTGATAAGCCGCTGCCAAAGCCCGTCGCCAAAAGGTGCCACGGATTCTTTAATGAAATCAGAGAAAGAGGGTTGGTCATTTCCTTAAACCTTTACTGCTAGTTTGGTTTCAATCTTAAGTTCAGATCACTTGAAGTGATCAAAACCACTAAGATCCCAATCAAGAGGCTGATTATTATCATGTAACTCAAACGTTCCCATCGGTCGAATTTGACCAATACACGTCACTTTACATCCTATGTGTGCCAATGCACTCGGTAGTGAGCCTCGGTTCTGCTCTGGCACAGTAAAGCACAATTCGTACTCTTCGCCACTAGATAAAGCATACTGCTGCGCGCTGATCTTATCATCTAAAAACTGAACCAACTCTGAGGATATGGGTAGTAGGGAGGCATCCAAACTGACGCCAACTTCAGATCGCTTAAGAATGTGTTTAATGTCAGAAATCAAACCATCGGAAATATCAATCGCTGAAGACGCCAATCCCACTAAGGCTTGCCCTGCCAATACACGCGGTGTACTGAGATAATGAGCTTTCTCAAGCTCTGCCGCAGCGACTCGAGAACGTAAAGATTCATCTAGGATAACATCCAAGCCCGCTTTCGCATCACCAAGGTTGCCCGTCACGTAAACCCAGTCTCCTACTTTCGCTCCAGATCGAGTTAATGCTTTCCCTTCAGGGACGAAGCCTTGCACTGTCAACGTTAAACTCAATGGACCTTTGGTGGTATCGCCACCAATAAGCTGAATGCCAAAGTAATCCGCCAACTCAAAAAACGCATCACAGAAAGGGGCCAACCACGTCTCATCCGGCTCTGGCATCGTCAATGCGAAGCTTACCCAGGCTGGCGTTGCGCCCATCGCGGCAAGATCACTGATATTTGAAGCAAGGGCTTTATGTGCTACCCAGGCAGGATTCGCATCAGCAAGAAAGTGAGTACCGGCGACAAGTGTATCGGTACTGATAGCAATCTGAACATTCGCGGGGGCTTGAACTAGCGCGCAATCATCACCAGCCGCTAGGTGTACATCTTTGCGTTGGTTTTGACGACCAACGAAATACTTTTCGATTAGACTAAATTCACCAGACATCTTTTATTTATCTTTTAATACAAAAAAGGTCAGCATCTGCTGACCTTTTTATTTAAGAAATTATTATTTCTTACGTACGTGTGGTGCGGCCTTATCTAGCACACCATTCACAAATTTGTGGCTGTCTTCTGCTGCGAACACTTTTGCAAGTTCAATCGCTTCATTGATAACCACTTTGTAAGGAACATCTTCGCGACGAGTCATCTCGTACATAGCTAGGCGAAGAAGAGCAAGTTCCATCATGTCTAAATCCTGCATTGGACGAGACACGTATGGACGGATTTTGCTATCTAGCTCTGAGTGGCTAAGTACAACACCGCTTAGTAGTTCACGGAAGTAAGCTACGTCAGTTTCTGGAGCAGCTAGTGCAGGCTCAGAGGCATGAAGTTCTTCTTCATCGTATTTGTCGCCAGACAAAAACTGTTCTTCAATCGTGGCAACATTCTCTTTAGTAATTTGCCATGAATAGATCGCCTGTAGAGCGAATTGACGTGCGTTACGACGTGCGGCTGGTTTCACACTGGCCCCCATTAGGAATCAATTTCAGATAGTACGTTAATCATTTCAAGTGCGCTTAGTGCAGCCTCTGCACCTTTATTACCAGCCTTGGTTCCCGCGCGTTCAATCGCTTGATCAATAGTATCAACTGTCAATACACCAAATGCCACTGGAAGACTATATTCCATAGACACTTGTGCAAGACCTTTGTTACATTCACTACAAACATAGTCAAAGTGTGGTGTACCGCCACGGATTACTGTACCTAGAGATACGATAGCATCGTATTTGCCTGTTTTAGCAACACGCTGAGCTACCAAAGGCAGTTCTACCGCTCCTGGGCAACGAACAACAGTAATGTTGTCTTCGCTTACTTGTCCATGACGCTTTAGTGTATCGATCGCACCAGAAAGTAAGCTTTCGTTAATAAAACTATTAAAACGCGAAATAACGATAGCAATTTTTGCATTTGGCGCTGGGAAGCCACCCTCGATCACTTTCATAAGCTTTCCTTTAACTCTATTTATAAGTGAAAATTGTTCATCAAGTGAGAATCGACGGATTCTAGCACAAGTCTGTGAGCAATATCTAATGGAAATTGGAGGCGAGCCACAAGTTACTAGCCGTAAGCAAACTAAGCTCACTCACGGCTAAGGCTCTATTGTGGAGTGTTGTTACTCGCAAACGTATTCAACCACGTTCAAGCCAAAGCCACCTAACGCGTGGTATTTTTTGTTGGTCGACGACAACAAACGCATATCATGTACCCCCAAATCTGCAAGGATCTGTGAACCAACACCGACACGACGTGACGTGCCCTGTCTTTTCGCCAACGTTGGTGCTTCGCCTTTATCTTGTGCTTGAAACATTTTTACACGGTGGATGAGAAGATCGGTCGATTCTTCATGACCAAGCACTACGAGCACGCCGCCTTCTTCACCAATGCGTTTCATCGCTTTGTCTAGCGTCCAGCTGCGCTCTGCGTTACGATCACTGCGCAGTAAATCCGTAAACACATCCTGCAGGTGCACTCGCACCAATGGCGCTTCACCTTGCAACTCCCCCTTGCACAGCGCGTAATGCACTTGGTTATCAATCGTGTCTTTGTAGGTCACTAGCGTGAATTCACCGAACTCGGTTGGCAGTTTACATTCAGCAACACGCTCAATGGTGGTTTCTGTGTTGTTGCGGTACTCGATCAGATCCGCAATGGTACCAAGCTTCAGGCCATGTTTTTCAGCAAACACTTCAAGATCGGGACGACGTGCCATGGTGCCGTCGTCATTAAGGATCTCAACAATAACTGATGCAGGCTCTAAACCAGCAAGGCGAGCTAAATCACACCCCGCTTCGGTGTGACCTGCGCGAGTCAGAACGCCGCCATCTTGCGCAGCAAGAGGAAAGATGTGACCAGGTTGAACCAAATCCGCCGCTTTCGCATTTGATGCCACTGCGGCTTGGACCGTACGTGCACGGTCTGCTGCAGAAATCCCGGTCGTCACCCCTTCTGCCGCTTCAATTGATACGGTGAAGTTAGTTGTGTACTGAGCGTTGTTGTCCTGCACCATTGGCGGCAAGCCTAAACTCTCACAACGTGTTTTTGTCATGGTGAGACAGATCAAGCCACGGCCATAAGTCGCCATAAAATTAATCGCTTCCGGCGTGATATGCTCGGCAGCCATGATCAAATCACCTTCGTTCTCACGGTCTTCATCATCCATTAGAATGACCATTTTACCCGCGCGAATTTCATCGATAATTTCTTGTGGTGTGCTGATTGGCATAGCCTGTTTCCCCGTTATTCAGAATTTATTTTTGTAGCAGCAATGCGCTTGACATGTTGCTGTGAGTCCATACTTATGGCTACAGTAAGCTCCGAGTTTGAACGGCCGTTCTGTTAAGTCAATTAACCTAATGGCGTTCTGTGACTATGGTCAGCTAAGATTATGCAAAACCATTTTGCTGCAAGAATTCCATTGTGATGCGTGATTCTTGCGGTTCTTCTCGTTGCACTTGCAGCAAGCGCTCCATATAACGAGCTAACACATCGACTTCCAAATTGACTTTGCGACCAACTTGAAATTGATCAATCGTTGTTTCTTCACTGGTGTGGGGAACGATCGTCAACTTAAAAGCATGCTTACGTAAATCATTCACCGTCAGACTGATACCATCGACGGTAATCGAGCCTTTTTCTGCTACGTACTTAGTGATTTCAGCCGGCATCGCGACCCAAAACTCTATCGCACGTCCCACTTGGTTGCGCTCTACGATTTCACCCACGCCATCGATGTGGCCAGAAACGATGTGACCACCAAAACGCGTTGTAGGTAGCATCGCTTTTTCTAAGTTCACTTTGTCGCCAACTTGGTAAGCGGCAAAGCCTGTTTTGTTAAGTGTTTCCAGTGACAAATCGGCACTGTAGTAGTTGCTACCGAAGTCTACGACCGTCAAGCACACACCGTTGGTAGCAATACTGTCGCCTAACTTAACGTCAGACATATCCAACTTGCCGACTTCTACCGTTACGGTCATGTCTTCGCCTTTTGGCATGATTGCAGTGAGTTTGCCAACTGCTTCTATTATTCCTGTAAACATATTGCTTCTTTCTTCGCTGTCGTGATCGTTGCGGTGAGGCGAATGTCCACCCCCACCATACGAACGTCGGTAATATTAAGATCGATAACCTGCGCCATCTCAGTTAAACCTAAAGCACCGATAAGCCCACGCCCATCGCTACCCATCAATTTAGGTGCAAGATAAACTATGAGCTCATCAACAAGGTTCGCTCTGATTAGCGAACTCGCAAGTGTCGCCCCGGCCTCCACCCATAAGTGATTGATATGATATTTACTCGCGACCGCTTTGAGTGTCGCAGCAAGGTCAATTCGACCAGCTTCATCCAGTTGAGGGGAAAAGTCGCCATCTGGGCTGACAACAATCCGCTCACCATTGGTGTTAAATAACTTTAGGTCATCACTCAGTTGAGATTGGCGATCCAAAATCACACGTGGCGGCTGACGCACATCATCTTTGGGATAGAGCGTTTGTACACTTTTAGGCAAATCATCCCAACGTACATTCAGTGACGCATTGTCATCAATCACCGTTTTACTGGTCGAGAGAATGCCACCACTCTGTGCGCGATAACGCTGCACATCTTGACGAGCCTTTGGGGAGGTGATCCATTGACTCTGGCCATTACTGAGTGCACTTTGCCCATCTAAACTGGCTGCCATTTTCAACTGTATGAAAGGCATGCCAGTTTTCATAAATTTGATAAAACCTTGATTAAGTGCGATGGCATCGCTTTCCAATAGCCCCACTTGAACCTCAATACCAGCATCACGAAGCATTTGAATACCACGCCCAGCCACTTTCGGGTTAGGGTCTTGCATTGCGCAAATCACTTTCGCCACGTTGGCGCTAATCAGCCCTTCTGCACAAGGTGGTGTTCGTCCATAATGAGAGCAAGGCTCAAGCGTCACATAAGCGGTGGCACCTTCAGCATTACGCCCAGCCATGCGTAATGCATGCACTTCTGCATGAGGCTCTCCCGCACGATGGTGGTAGCCTTCCCCTATAATCTCGCCATTGCGCACAATAACGCAACCTACATTTGGATTAGGTGCCGTTGTGTATATGCCGCGTTTGGCGAGTTTTAGTGCACGCGACATCATGTTGAAATCTTGAGAAGTAAATTCTGAGGAAGGCAAGTATTGCGTCATGATTTAATCAGTCTTCGAGGCGAGCAATTTCTTCACCGAACTCTCGGATATCTTCGAAACTGCGATAAACCGAGGCAAAACGGATGTAAGCGACTTTATCCAACTCTTTGAGTTGATCCATCACTAAATTACCAATCATTTCACTCGGAACTTCGCGCTCACCAGTGGCACGCAACTGCGATTTAATCATGCTAATGGCTAGCTCTATCGCATCCGCACTCACTGGACGTTTTTCTAAAGCTCGTTGAATGCCGCCTACCATTTTGTCTTCATCAAACGGTTCACGGTTTCCATTCGACTTAATCACTTTTGGCATCACCAATTCCGCGGTTTCAAACGTAGTAAAACGTTCATTACATGCCAAACACTGACGACGGCGGCGCACCTGGTGGCCGTCCGCAACTAAGCGGGAATCAATTACTTTTGTATCGTTCTCAGAACAAAAAGGACAATGCATATCACCTCCAAATAAAGTGCTTTCAAGTTCGTCCTAAAAGCAAGACTAGTGTAGCGGAATTGCCATGTTAGAGAAAACAAAAAGGGGCATTACTGCCCCTTTTTCAATCAATATCAGTTAACTACGTACAAGGTAGTTCGCTTTACCTACCCATTTGTAACTGGTTAGCTCTTCTAAACCCATCGGCCCACGCGCGTGCAGTTTCTGAGTGGATACTGCCACTTCTGCACCTAAACCGAATTGTGCTCCATCAGTAAAGCGCGTCGCCGCGTTTACGTATACTGCAGCAGAGCCCACTGAGTTAATAAACCATTCAGCATTTTCCAGGCTATTGGTCATGATTGCATCGGAATGGCTCGCATTGTGAACACGCATATGGTCAATCGCTTCTTTCACGTCAGCAACCACTTTTACGCCAAGCGTGTAACTTAACCATTCCGTATCAAAATCACCTTCACCGGCATCGCGAATGTGTTTCGCTTGTGCCATTAGTGCTTTTGCTTTTGGCTCTGCAACGAACGTCACTTTGTCGTTCATGCGATCAACAATCATTGATAAGAATTGCGCTGCTACCTTCTCGTGTACTAACAGTGTATCTAATGAGTTACATGCCGATGGGCGTTGAACTTTTGAGTTCTCAACCACGTTTAGCGATTTTTCTAGTTCCGCTGATTCATCGACGAAAATATGACTGATACCAAAACCGCCAATGATGACTGGAATCGTGCTGTTCTCTTTACACATTTTGTGTAGACCAGCGCCACCACGTGGAATGATCATATCGACGTAATCATCCAGTTTAAGCAATTGAGAAACCAACTCACGGTCAGGCTTTTCAATATACTGAACAGATGCCGCAGGCAAGTTCGCTTTCGCTAGCGCCAATTGGATAACTTTCACCAACTCCATGTTCGAGAAGAAGGTCTCTTTACCACCACGTAGAATACTAGCGTTACCCGTTTTCAGACACAGTGCCGCAATATCGATAGTTACGTTTGGCCGCGCTTCGTAAATCACACCCACGACACCAAGAGGAACGCGACGACGAGACAGTGACATGCCGTTTTCTAGTACTTTACTGTCAATTTCGCTACCGACTGGGTCATTTAGGCTGATAACGTTACGAACGTCATTTGCTATGCCAATTAGGCGCTCTTCATTCAGTAGGAGACGATCAAGCAACGCGTCTGTTAGACCTGCTTCACGGCCCAGTTCGATGTCTTTTGCGTTGGCAGCCAAAATTGTTGCAGCATTTGCTTCTAGCTCATCCGCGATGATGGCTAGCGCTTGGTTCTTCTGTGCAGTTGACGCCGTCGCCAGTTCGAAAGCTGCATCTTTGGCAGCTTTCCCCATATTCGTTAAATCCACTTTGCTTCCCTCAAATTCTATTCTTGAATAACAACAAGATCATCGCGATGAATCACTTCCGAGCCGTAGTCATGCCCCAAAATAGAGATGATATCTTTACTGTGCTTACCGGCAATTTTCGCTAAGTCTTCACTTGAGTAAGCGCTGATACCACGGGCAACTAACTTACCGTGCGAGTTGGTGACACGTGCGACTTCACCACGCGCGAAATCACCACTAACTTTGATCACACCTTTCGCTAACAAACTACTGCCCGTGCCTACCACCGCATTAACTGCACCGTCATCGATCACGATGTCACCACTAGCGGCAGGACCCGCAAGGATCCAACGCTTACGGTTTTCTAGTGCTTCTGAGCAAGGTAGGAAACGGGTGCCTTGTGGCTCTGGGCTCAACGAATCAAAAATCACGTTTGGCGCACTACCTGCCGCAATAATTACCTCAATACCGGCTCGGCGAGCAATGTCTGCGGCTTGGAGTTTGGTTGCCATACCGCCAGTACCGAGCATTGTTCCGCTGCCACCTGCAATTTTACGCAAAGTATCATCGATGGTTTTCACCTCTTTGATCAGCTCTGCATTTGGGTCTTTACGCGGGTCTGCGGTAAACAAGCCTTTTTGGTCAGTGAGGAGTAATAATTTATCTGCACCACACAAAATCCCCACCAAAGCAGACAAGTTATCGTTGTCACCCACTTTGATTTCGTTCGTTGCTACTGCGTCGTTTTCGTTAACGATAGGAATAATGTCGTTTGCTACCAGTGCGTTAATAGTGTCACGCGCGTTAAGGAAGCGCTCACGATCATCTAAATCTGCGCGAGTCAGCAGCATTTGACCAATTTTAATACCGTAAATGCCAAACAGTGACTCCCATGTTTGAATCAAGCGGCTCTGACCCACAGCAGCAAGCAACTGTTTGCTCGCCATCGCATTGGGCAGCGCGGGGTATCCAAGATGCTCTCGGCCTGCTGCAATTGCACCAGACGAAACCATTACGACTGAATGGCCTTGTTTTTTTAGCTCCGCACATTGACGAGCCAGCTCTACCATGTGAGCACGGTCTAACGCCAAAGTACCGCCTGTCAGCACACTTGTTCCCAGTTTCACAACGACGGTCTGTGGTTGTGAAACAACTGCATTCTGTTGATTCGTTGTCATGATGTCTTCTGAAATGAAAAACAAATAAAGAGTGGATGTTTTAGCAATCAAATGGGGATTTAACAAGCAGAAAAGGTGCGAAAACGCACCTTTTTGTCTTAGGGAAGAGTAAATCAGTCAAATTAGGCAAAATCAAACGACTCGGTGTGATATTCCACTTCCAATTTGAAATATTCACTCATTGTCTCAACAAGCTTTTTGTGAAAGATGTTTTGAGTTAAGTACACTTCTTCAACGACTTTTTTGGGTAATGACTCTGATTCCCACTCGCCTTCTTGATTATACTTGCCGATATGGTACTTAGCCGTAAAGCCACTTTCGATGGACTCCAAATCCATCCACCAGCCCCAAAACTCACGTTGTTCAGGTGACTTTTTGTCGTCTACACAGACTGATAGGCAATCAAAATAATACCTCCCTTCCTGTGATTGTGGTTCGCGTAGGTAAGGCCCTACCGCCTTTAACTTTGACATCAAGCGAAAATGGGTCGGGCTTTGACTCGTCTCTGACATAAGAATCTCCGTTTCTATAGTGAGGATATCTACTACCCAGTAAATTATTTAATTGTAATGAGCATGTTTTTTGCTCAACTGCATTACTCTTCACTAAATTAGGCTCTTTGTCATCTCAATAGTTCATCTTCTAACCACTTTATGGCTAAATCGAGGGATTGCTCATATCCTTTTGTAATTGTTTTGGAACTGATTTTCTTCGCCTGACCATACTGGCTAAACAGTGCCACCAACTGATTATCACTGTGAGGAGAAATCGGGTCGCCCTCTAAACTCAAGGCAAGGATTGGTACTTTGGTTCTACGGCTGCTCAAAAAACCCTGCACTTTCAATGACCACGCCATCATTTGTCCGGCCATGCTGTTGATATCGACCGCACTCTTTCCTAAACGTGAAGCTAGTAAGTCTAAATACATCTTGGGCATCTGCTGCAACTTCTTCGGCGAAGTAAACAAATCATGGACAGGCGCCCCTAACGACACGCAAGCTTTGATCTTCTCTTGTTCAATAAAAGAAAGACGGATCATGGCGTTACCACCAAAGCGGAAACCAACCAAACCCACTTTATGATGATCAACCCAGGGAACAGAATAGAGTTCGTTAAGTACGGCCTGATGCACACAACTTGAGTCTTCGGTCAATGGGCAGTGTGAGCTATGACCTACCGAAGGCATATCCACGGTCAACATGGCAATGCCTTTTGGCGCTAAGTGATCACGGAAAAGTCGCCACATGTCGGTTTGCAAGCTATCTAAACCCGCACTCACCATCACCACTGGCAATTGCTTATCGGTACGTGGCAGATGCAAGTTCGCAATTATCTTATGCTTTTGATAAGGCACTTCAATCTGCTTAATCGTGTATTGCGTCTTTTCAGAGGCTTCCGAATAGGCTTTGTTCGCTAGCACTTGAGCCTGTAGCGCTAAGTTGTCATTTTTTAGGTGAGGATAACCTGCAATGCTAAAACACAGCGATGCCGAAAACAACTCATCAGCCGCTTCCTCACCACTGAGATCTTTTGCACGTCGTTGATGCTCCATACCTAATTTTATCCACTCAAATGTCCAGTTACCGCTGTGATACCCCATCACCGTATCTAACCATCTATCTTGAGTGCGAGAATGAGGAGAAGAAGCAATTTTTGATAAAACGCCTTCTATCTCTATGGGAGATACCCCCTGCCAAGCCCACTGTAAACGTCTCAGGTGGCGATACCAGGCACTATCATCACTCCCTTCTCGTTCATCAAGAATCTTTTGGCTGGTCGGCATGTACTGAGTAAGTGCGGACGTTTCTTTCGCCTGTTTATGATTGGCAAACAAAGCTTCGGAAAGGTTTTTACTGACGTCTTCTGACATAGGAAGAACTCTAGGCTGTTAGCAATAGCTTTAATAATAATAAAAAAAATGCCCCTATAAAGGGGCATTTCTCAAGATTCTTCGTATCCAATTACTTTTGCTTGCGGTTTACCGGCTCAGCGTACTGGATAGACATATCCCATGGCTGTTCAATCCAAGTATCTTGAGCGATATCGACTACATAGTCATCAAGCAGTTCTTTTCCAGACGGTTTCGCACATACCGCGATAAGTTTTGCTTTCGGGTACATTTCACGTAGTTTACGCGCTGTGTCGCCGCTATCTACTAGGTCTTCAATAATTAGGTAACCTTCGCCATCACCTTCCGGTGCTTTTAGCACGGTCATGTCACGTTGGTGATCGTGGTCGTAGCTTGAGATACAGATTGTATCAACGTAACGAATACCTAACTCACGAGCCAAGATTGCACCAGGAACCAAACCACCGCGGCTTACCGCCCAAATACCTTTCCATTGCTCAGCTGGCATTTGTTTCTCAGCCAGTTCACGGCAGTAAGACTGCATCGCATCCCAAGTGATAATGAATTTTTTACTCATTGTAATAACCTAATAATTTCAAAATATGCATCCCCTCTACCTAGCTTGATGTACTGAATTGGACACATCTCACTAAATTTTCCACACCAGAGGAAATGGGGGTTTCAAGCTGCGCAAACGATTATTCTACCGAAACACTTCCGTAATACCAACGCTGATATCAAAATTCTCCGCTTATTGCGCAGAAAAATCGTATTCGGTGAACAACACAAAATGAAGAAGTGAATGTATTCTACCAATCGTAGTAAATAACTGGTCATTCTAGCTTGTTATAACGCTCGATAACTTCGTTTAAAATTTTGATTGTAGAATAACTACTTATCGAAAATTTCACCTTATTTCCAAACGTTTTTTCCTACGCTAACTCTGATCACTGACTTACTGCGATGGGTATTACCGGGGAAAATCCCAAAAAAACAAAAAGCCAGTGCGAACCAACATCCACACTGGCTTTTTTCAAACCGGATTAACCTACGATGTATTTCACGATGAAGATGGCAGACATAACCCACACACTCATCGATACGTCACGGCCTTTACCACTGAACAACTTGATAGCGGCGTAAGCGATGAAGCCTAACGTGATACCTTCTGCGATAGAGAAAGTCAGAGGCATAACTAGACAGGTAACCACTACCGGAGCGGCTTCTGTTAGGTCACGCCAGTCGATACCGACAAGCCCAGAAAGCATCAGGATAGCTACGTAAAACAGCGCGCCAGATGTCGCGTAAGCTGGGATCATTCCCGCTAGTGGCGAGAACAATAGAGCAAGGAGGAACAGCACACCAACAACGACGGCTGTTAGACCCGTACGACCACCTGCTGCCACACCTGACACACTCTCAATGTAAGATGTGGTGTTTGATGTACCTAGCAACGCACCGACAGATGTCGCCGTTGAGTCAGCTAGTAGCGCTTTGTTTAGACGAGGAATGTTACCGTTTTCGTCAGTTAGTCCCGCTTTTTGAGACACACCGACTAGCGTGCCTGCCGTATCGAACAAGTCCACGAATAAGAAAGCAAATACGACTGAAATCATGCCAACTTCAAATAAGCCAGAGAAGTCTAACTGCATGAACGTTGGAGCTAAACTTGGTGGTGCGGACATGACTCCGCCCCATTGCACATCACCAAAGATAAGACCTAACGCCGTTACGCCAAGAATGGCGATCATTACCGCGCCTTTTACACCACGGTGAACTAAAGCAATAGTAAGGAAAAAACTAATCGCCGCAAGCACTGATTGAAGTGACGTGATGTTGCCCATAGAAACCAGTGTCGCTGGGTTATCAACTACGATGCCTGCATTTTTAAGCGCGATAAATGCAAGAAAAAGACCGATACCAGCAGAAATACCTGTACGCAAAGAAAGAGGAATCGAATTGATGATCCATTCACGGATCTTAAACACACTCAATGCAATGAAAAGCAAACCAGAAACGAATACAGCAGCTAACGCCACTTGCCAGGTATAGCCCATACCCAACACAACAGAATAGGTGAAAAACGCATTCAAACCCATGCCCGGAGCTTGAGCAATTGGGTAATTAGCAACTAAGCCCATTATGAAACAGCCAATCGCAGCGGCAAGACACGTCGCAACAAATACAGCGCCACGATCCATACCTGCATCCGCAAGAATCGTCGGGTTTACAAAAATGATGTAAGCCATGGTAAGGAAAGTAGTAATACCTGCGATGATCTCAGTGCGCACATTGGTGCCGTTTTCACTAAGTTTAAATAGCCTTTCGAGCATGTTCGAATCCTGTAAAGATAAAAAGTAAACGGTTGCGTAATCGATTGGCTGGGATTATAAAGTTATCAAATAACAAATTCCAGATAGAATTTTCACTCTAATGCATTTTTTTTCTTTGGATATGCAATTCATTCGGTAGAACCTGAAGCGCTCGTAGAGTTTATACCTTAATAAACAAACAGTAATAGACGAATACGCTATTTAAGGCGATGTGTACAAAGTGAACAATGTATTAAACTTCCAAATAAAAATACCAACTTTTCAACCTAAAACACTTAATTATTTGGCTGGTAATTGGGGTAAGCGGGGCAGTGGTAACAGAAAAGAGCTTTGGTGGTGAGAAAGTAGCCGGAAACGAAAAAAAAGATAAAAAAACGCCACTCAAAATGAGTGGCGGTGAATCATGTCAGCACTATTACTGAAAAAAAATTCCAATTTATAGGGGTGAACAAACTGTTCGAGTCACATGCGTTGGTTGCAATTAGTAACCAAAGCTTGTTGGGTATACAAAGTTACCGGTATAAACAGATTTGTTATTCCAGAACATTGCACTTGGTAAACCTTTCATAAATATCACCTTCTAAATCAATTAATACTGTCGTTGATTTCTCGGTTCCTTGGAGGCGATAAACGGACTCATCCTTTGAGCATTTCATTCTTCTTTAAAAAGCTGGTTACAAATATACCATTAAGAAATTAAATTACAACATTTATAGTGAGCTACATCACGCAAAACTCAAAAAAACACCACATTAAAAGCTTATGTGAAAGTTAATTACAAAAGAGTTGACTGTAATTTGATGGCTTTTTCAAATGATATGCACTTAACTTCACCTCCTATTAATGACTTCTTCGCCGAGAAAGGAGATACCTACGTTAGAATTCCTTTTCCTGACGACTACTCGCGATATCGTTCTGGTGGTATGCTTGATTCCAATTTAAAGCCAATACTAACTAGCATGTACTGCTAGACATAAAATATTTTTGCGACACATATTTGGCAAAACACATCAAAAGGAGTCCTCCGTGTCTGAATTCCATTCTGAGATCAGTACCTTATCACCTGCTCCACTTTGGCAGTTCTTCGATAAGATTTGTTCCATTCCTCATCCTTCAAAACATGAAGAAGCGCTCGCTCAGTACATTGTTAACTGGGCTACGGAGCAAGGTTTTGACGTACGTCGCGATCCCACTGGCAACGTGTTTATTAAAAAGCCAGCTACACCTGGCATGGAGAACAAGAAAGGTGTGGTGCTTCAAGCACACATCGATATGGTGCCACAAAAGAACGAAGACACTGATCACGACTTCACTATAGATCCTATCCAGCCATACATTGATGGCGAATGGGTAACTGCAAAAGGAACAACGCTTGGTGCTGATAACGGCATCGGTATGGCTTCTTGTCTTGCGGTTCTTGCTTCTACTGAAATCCAACATGGTCCTATCGAAGTTCTACTGACGATCGATGAAGAAGCTGGCATGACGGGCGCATTTGGGCTTGAAGCAGGCTGGTTGGAAGGCGATATCCTGCTGAACACAGACTCTGAGCAAGAAGGTGAAGTGTACATGGGGTGTGCTGGCGGTATCGACGGTGCAATGTCATTCGATATCGCTCGCGATGCCATCCCGGCAGGCTTTGTTACTCGTCAGTTAACGCTTAAAGGCCTAAAAGGTGGTCACTCTGGTTGTGACATCCACACCGGTCGCGGTAACGCAAACAAACTGATTGCTCGTTTCCTAGCGGGTCACGCGCAAGAGTTAGATCTTCGTCTAGTCGATTTCCGCGGCGGTAGTCTACGTAACGCGATCCCTCGTGAAGCATTCGTAACGGTTGCACTTCCTGCAGAAAATCAAGACAAACTCGCAGAGTTATTCAGCTACTACACTGAGCTTCTAAAAGCCGAACTTGGTAAAGTTGAAACAGGTATCGTCACTTTCAACGAAGAGTTCGCAACGGACGCACAAGCATTCACAGTCGCCGATCAACAGCGTTTTATCGCCGCACTCAATGCCTGCCCGAACGGCGTAATTCGCATGAGTGACGAGATCGAAGGCGTGGTTGAGACCTCGTTGAACGTTGGTGTTATCACAACAGCAGAGAATAAAGTGACGGTACTTTGCTTAATCCGTTCTCTGATCGATTCAGGCCGCAGCCAAGTCGAAGGCATGCTGCACTCAGTGGCAGAACTTGCTGGAGCACAAATCGAATTCTCAGGTGCATACCCTGGTTGGAAGCCGGAGGCTGATTCCGAAATCATGGCAATCTTCCGTGATATGTACGAAGGCATTTACGGCCACAAACCAAACATTATGGTCATTCACGCAGGTCTTGAGTGTGGTTTATTCAAAGAACCTTACCCTAATATGGATATGGTTTCTTTCGGCCCAACCATCAAGTTCCCCCACTCTCCAGATGAAAAAGTGAAGATCGATACTGTTCAGCTGTTCTGGGATCAAATGGTTGCACTACTAGAAGCCATTCCTGAGAAAGCGTAAAGCTTAATGTCTGAGTTCACCTAGACCAATACAATAGACACAAAAAAAGGGTGCCGACGCACCCTTTTCATTATCCACAAATCGCGAATTATGCACGAGTCTGTGCGTATGCTGCCAGCTCATCCATAGAAGTTGTGGCTACCACTTCACCATCGATGTAGTAAGTAACAAATTCACCGTCGCGCACACCCATTAGGGTCGCTTTCTCGCCGTTGTTGTAAGTGATGTCCATTTCAACTGTGTTTTCGTCAAGTTGCTGCATTTGGCCTTGTTCGATTACACGGTTGTTCGTTAGAGGCCCGATTGGAGCCGTCGTTAAAGACTTATCTAACTGGTGGTTTACGTCAATGTAAGTGTCCATCTTAGTATCAAAGATGTGTGGCTTACCGTTTAGTGGGTTTTTACCAGTCCAGAACTCTAGCGAGTTAAATACAATGTAGTCAGCTGCAACCGAAATACCGTAAATTGGCGCCATTAGCATGTTTAGACCACCACGAGCGTAACGGTTGTCTACTGCTTTTAGATTAAAGCCCATAACGTAGCCCGTTACTGCGTTGCTGCCTACACAGCCAGAAAGTGATACTGCTACTGCAGTCATCGCACCAATTTTAGCGATCGCCTTTTTCATCAAAGCCTCTATATAAAAACTAGGTCAAAATTTCGGCGCGAATATTAGCCGATAACGCCTAATGATAAAAGACGGATTTTCAGTAAAAAAATCGCTGTATTGTTTTTAATACTCATTTATTCATACCACGAATAATAAAGGCAAAATAAACATTACAATTAGCATGACTAATCAGGTAGTTAAATACAAAACGCAATTTAACCACAACATGTGATGAAACTTTAACCTTATTGATTAAAGTTATTTATCGTATCCTTAAACAGAATGATTAGTGTGATTTTGAACCAGTTGTTACATTGATGCTAACTTATTTGACAGAGATGGTTTATGGCCAGAAGTAAAAAAAGCAAAGTATTTGAACTGTTAGGGCATCAAATACAACCAGGAACGCGACTAGAGACTGAGTTTGAAGCGGCGCAGCTTTACACGCACTCTCCGCTTTCTATTCCTGTGGAAATTATTCATGGTAAACAGGAAGGGCCGGTACTAATGGTAAACGCGGCAATCCATGGTGATGAGCTAAATGGCGTAGAAATCGTTCGTCAGATGATTAACCAATTAGACCCACAAAAACTGAAAGGTACCGTGATTGCTGTGCCTATCGTGAACGTATTCGGCTTTATCCATAAGTCTCGTTACCTGCCAGACCGTCGTGATTTAAACCGTTGCTTCCCTGGTAGTGAAAAAGGCGCACTAGCATCACGTATGGCTCATGGCTTCTTTAACAACATTGCCAACCGCTGTGATTACATTCTGGATCTTCACACGGGTGCGATTCACCGCACTAACTTGCCACAGATTCGCGCTAACCTGAGCAACCCAGAAACACTTCGCATTGCAAAAGCATTTGCAACACCAGTCATTGTCGATTCCGCACTGCGTGACGGTTCTCTTCGCAGTGAAGCAGAGAAATGCGACATTCCGGTTCTTACTTACGAAGCGGGTGAAGCATTACGTTTTGACCCACTGTCGATCAGTGCAGGCGTATTAGGTGTGCAACGTGTAATGCAAGCGATCGGCATGCTACGCGCGAGCCGTAAGAAACTGCCAGAGCCTATCATTGCAAAATCGACGAGCTGGGTTCGTGCATCAGGCAATGGTATTCTGCGTACTGTCGTTAACTTAGGTGACAAAGTAGAAGAAGGTGAAACACTCGCCTACATCAGTTCACCACTAGGTCACGACGAGCTAGAGCTGCTAGCACCAAAAGGCGGTATCGTTATCGGTCAGCAAACGCTACCTTTGGTTAACGAAGGGGATGCCATCTTCCATATTGCCTACTTCAAGCAAGATGATGAGATCGTGGAACAGACGGTAGAAAGCTATATTGAAGAGTTGACTGAGTTTGACGTTGACCAAGTGACTACCGGACAAATCCCATTAGACACTCAGCAATAATGAAATGCTAGATAAAACAAAGCCCTGAACTATCAGGGCTTTTTTGTAACGATTATTCGTCTTCAGCGGTGTCGCGAGCTTTACGAGCTTCTTCTTTGCGAACTTGTGCTGCAAGCTGCTCTGCTTCGCGCTCTTGGCGTTGAGCCGCTTTACGTTCATTGCGAACCACTTGGTTTTGAATGAAGCCCGCTAGCTCTTGTTCAGCCCAAGCTTGAGCCTTCGCTTCGCTGTCAAAACCAGTTTCACGTTTTGATACAACAACCTTGCGAGACGTTACTTGACGAGTGATCTCTGCGCTCCAACCGTTACGTTTTTCGGTTAGGCGGATAGCAAATTTTGGATTTTTAGACATGTATTTCATTTCCTAAGGGATTTAGGGATTAATCAGGGATTCGGTCAACTGATAACTCCATCTAAGCTGAGCTGTTTAACACCATCCCTTGGTAAGCGCGGTATTAGAGCACAATTGATTCGTCTTTGCGCGACTTTTTTAATGCTATATGTGCATTTTTCTTGGTACAAACAAAAGCGCAGACCTTTCGGATCTGCGCTTTTTTCTATTTCATGGATTAGCTGGATTAACCGATGTTCTTACGTGCGTTTTGGAACATACGCATCCAAGCACCGTTCTCGCCCCAACCTTCTGGCGACCATGAGTTAGCCACGGTGCGGAATACACGCTCAGGGTGCGGCATCATGATAGTCACGCGACCATCTTGAGTCGTTAGACCCGTAATCGCGTTTGGCGAACCATTCGGGTTGTTCGGGTATTGTTGCGTCTGGTTACCGTGGTTGTCCACGTAACGAACAGCAACCGTACCAGAGGCTTCAATCGCCGCTAGGTGGTCTGCATCACGCACTTCTACACGACCTTCACCGTGTGATACGGCAATTGGCATACGAGAACCCGCCATACCATCGAAGAATACTGAGTCTGACTTCTGAACTTCTACGAGACTGAAACGTGCTTCGAAGCGCTCTGATTCGTTGCGAACAAAACGCGGCCATAGGTCAGCGCCAGGAATCAGCTCTTTTAGGTTCGATAGCATCTGACAGCCGTTACACACACCTAGAGAGAAAGTGTTGTCACGGTTGAAGAAGGTTTGGAACTGCTCACGAGCTTGCACGTTGAATAGAATAGACTTCGCCCAGCCTTCCCCTGCACCAAGTACGTCACCGTAAGAGAAGCCACCACAAGCAACTAAACCTTGGTATTCATCCAGAACGGTTTGACCCGTTAGGATGTCACTCATATGGATATCCGTTGCTTCAAAGCCAGCTCGGTCAAAGGCTGCTGCCATTTCAACGTGAGAGTTAACGCCCTGCTCACGTAGGATTGCCATCTTAGGCTTAGCACCTGTGTTGATCATCGAAGCGGCAATGTATGGCGCGGCGATGTCTTCATTCACGTCAAAGCTTAACTTCACGTTCAGACCTGGGTCCGAGTTGTCTTTCTTCGCTTCAAACTCTTGGTCAGCACATGCTGGGTTGTCACGTAGACCTTGCATCTTATGTGTGGTTTCAGCCCAAATAGTACGTAGCTCAGTACGAGAACGCTCAAGCAGAACTGCATCACCCGATGTGATAACAAAATCATCGGATTCTTCTACACGACCAATCACGTGTGAACACGCTTCAAGCCCATATACCGCAAGCGTAGAGAGAACCAAATCAAGATCATCATTCTTAACTTGTACAACCGCGCCAAGTTCTTCGTTAAATAGTGCCGCTAACGTATCGTCGCCAAGATCTTGAATATTCGCTTTTACACCGCAGTGACCAGCAAACGCCATTTCTGCTAGCGTGACCAATAGGCCACCATCGCCTTTATCGTGGTAAGCCACTAGCTTGTCATCACGAACTAGCGTTTGCATCGCATCGAAGAAGCCTTTTAGTTGCTCCGCATTATCTACGTCAGCAGGCTTGTCGCCAAGTTGCTTGTAAACTTGTGCTAGTGCCGTTGCACCTAGACGGTTCTTACCGTTACCTAAATCGACAAGAACGAGAGATGAGTCGCCTTTGTCGAGACGCAGCTGAGGCGTCACTGTCTTGCGAATATCTTCCACACGACCAAATGCAGTAATAACAAGCGATAATGGCGAAATGACTTCTTTGTTCTCGCCGTTCTCCTCCCACTTTGTCTTCATCGACATTGAGTCTTTACCAACAGGGATAGTCAAACCAAGCGCAGGACACAATTCTTCACCTACCGCTTTTACCGCTTCGTATAGACCTGCATCTTCACCTGGGTGGCCGGCTGGGGACATCCAGTTAGCCGACAGTTTAATGCGTTTAATATCACCGATGTCTGTCGCTGCAATGTTAGTGAGTGATTCACCTACCGCGAGACGTGCTGACGCACCGAAGTCTAGCAGTGCCACTGGCGTGCGCTCACCCATCGACATCGCTTCGCCGTGGTAAGTGTCGTAACTTGCTGCAGTGACTGCACAGTTTGCTACTGGCACCTGCCAAGGGCCCACCATTTGGTCGCGAGCAACCAGACCCGTTACCGTGCGGTCACCGATGGTGATAAGGAATGTTTTTTCAGCCACAGTTGGAAGGCGAAGTACGCGATCTACGGCTTCATTAAGTTCGATACCGTCACGAACCATCGCTGGGCTTTCCACTTTGAGTGTTGTCGCTTCGCGGTGCATTTTTGGCGGCTTGCCAAGTAGGATATCCATTGGCATATCGATTGGCGTATTGTCGAAGTGCGAATCTTCAAGCGTTAGGTGACGCTCTTCTGTTGCTACACCCACTACTGCATACGGAGCGCGCTCTCGCTTACAAATTGCTTCAAACGCCGCCATGTTCTCTGGTGCCACTGCAAGTACGTAACGCTCTTGAGATTCGTTACACCAGATTTCTAGAGGGCTCATGCCCGGCTCATCGTTTGGTACATCACGCAGTTGGAATTTACCACCGCGCTCACCATCATCGACAAGCTCTGGTAGTGCGTTAGAGATACCGCCCGCACCTACGTCGTGGATGAATGCGATTGGGTTCTCTTCACCAAGCTGCCAACAACGGTCAATCACTTCTTGACAACGACGTTCCATCTCTGGGTTTTCACGCTGCACTGAAGCGAAATCGAGATCTTCCGCTGATTGACCTGACGCCATTGAAGAAGCAGCACCGCCACCAAGACCGATGTTCATTGCAGGGCCGCCCAGTACGATTAGGCTCGCACCGACTGGGATCTCTTTCTTCTGTACGTGCTCATCTCGGATGTTACCCATGCCACCAGCAATCATGATTGGCTTGTGGTAACCACGAACTTCTTCACCTGCGTGTGAGGTGACTTTTTCTTCGTAAGTACGGAAGTAACCCAGTAGATTTGGGCGACCAAACTCGTTGTTAAACGCCGCACCACCTAATGGACCTTCCAGCATGATGTCTAATGCATTAACGATACGACCAGGCTTACCGAAGTCGGTTTCCCATGGCTGTTCAAAGCCAGGAATGCGTAGGTTAGACGTCGTGAAACCAACCAGACCGGCTTTGGGCTTACCACCGATACCTGTCGCGCCTTCGTCACGAATCTCACCACCAGAACCTGTAGAGGCGCCTGGCCACGGAGAAATTGCGGTTGGGTGGTTGTGCGTTTCTACCTTCATCAAGATGTGTGCATCTTCGTGATGGTAGTTGTATTGACGTGTTTTTGGATCAGGGAAGAAACGACCGACTTTTGAGCCAGCCATGACCGCTGCGTTGTCTTTATAAGCGGAAAGTACGTGGTCAGGTGTCGTTTCAAAGGTATTCTTGATCATCTTAAACAGAGACTTAGGTTGATCAACACCGTCGATCGTCCAATCTGCGTTAAAGATTTTGTGACGACAGTGTTCTGAGTTCGCCTGTGCAAACATCATCAATTCGATGTCGTTCGGGTTACGACCAAGCTTAGTAAAGCTTTCTACCAAGTAATCAATTTCATCTTCGGCTAGCGCCAAACCTAGGGAAACGTTTGCTTCTTCAAGCGCAAGACGACCGCCAGAAAGGATATCAACGTGTGCCACTGGAGCCGGCTCTGCAACCGTAAATAGTGCTGATGCTGCTTCTAGCTCAGTGAACACGACTTCCATCATACGGTCATGGATAAGCGCTTTTACATCAGCGACTTGAGCCTCAGAAAGAGAAGATGATGTTTCGACATAATACGCTGTACCGCGCTCAAGACGTTTTACGCTGTCTAGACCACAGTTAATGGCGATGTCAGTAGATTTAGAAGACCAAGGCGAAATCGTGCCCGGGCGAGGAGTAACAAGAAGTAAAAGACCTTGTGGCTCATGTTCTTCGATCGTTGGGCCGTAAGTCAGCAACTTTTCCAGTTTTTCTAAATCTTGGTCATTAAGATCAGACTTTAGATCCGCAAAGTGCATAAACTCAGCGTAAATGCCCGTTACAGGCAGATCTTGTTCACGACACAGTTCCAGTAGCTTATTAACACGAAACTCAGAAAGAGCTGGGGAGCCACGCAAAATTCTCATGTGCTTAGGTCTCTTATTGCAAGTGATTAAGGTGATATTGGAATAAATTCAGTGGGTTAAAAAACAAAACTTCGAACCTATGCCGATTTCACCTCTTCGTTGCGAGCGCATTATATAGCAATTGTTTTTGTGATGTAACACCAAAAGCAACCGTTTGCGTTTTTTTTATGTCAAATTTGAATTACAGCAGAAATGTCGATAAATCAGACAATGTCGCACTCTATCTGTCTGATTCTCTTTGCCCCACCAGCGCGCTTTGATATAAAGGCACTAGAAATTTATCGAGACGTACCGAATTAATGCAAATAAGTCAGCTCAACCGATTCAAGCGCAGCGCCCTGCTTTTCGCTTCTGTGCTTTTACTTTCTGCCTGCCAGATTGAGTCGGAACCCAAAAATGAATTCGAGCAAATCCAAGAGCGTGGAGTCCTACGTGTTGGCACGCTAAATAATCAACTCTCCTACTATATTGGCCCTGATGGTCCAGCGGGCTTGGACTACGAACTGGCTCGCAAGTTTGCTGAGCAACTCGGTGTAAAACTGGAGATCAAACCCGCATTCCGCCAAGCTGAGCTTTTCCCTGCACTAAAAAAAGGCGATATCGATATCATCGCGACAGGTCTCAACCAAACATCTCAAGCGGTACAACGATTCCGTCCTGGCCCGGCTTACTACTATGTCAGTCAACAAGTGGTGTATAAGAAAGGTCAGCTTCGCCCACGCCATATCCATCAGTTGATCGACTACCAATCGACCAAGGACAACAATTCCGAAGAAGACTCAACCACTGGTGTTGAAACCCTTAAGATTATTGAGCAATCTCAATACGTTCCGACACTTACCTCACTACAGAAAGCACACCCGGATCTGCAATTTGAGATCGTCGGTAATGCCGATACCCGAGACCTACTCAAACAGGTATCCACTGGCGAACTGCGCTTCACCGTCACAGACTCCGTCGAACTGTCCTTAGCGCAACGTTTGTACCCTGATTTGGCGCTCGCGTTTGAACTGACTGAAGACCAACCCGTGTCTTGGTTTACTCGTCGCTCTGAAGATGAAAGCTTGTACGCTATGTTGATCGAGTTTTTCGGCAACATTAAACAATCTGGTGAGCTAGCGACACTAGAAGAGAAGTACATTGGTCATATTGAAGCCTTCGATTACGTCGACACTCGTGCCTTTATTCGTGCTTTGGATAATACTCTGCCGAAATGGGCCCCGCTGTTTCAAAAATACGGTGAAGAGTTTGACTGGCGCTTGATTGCTGCATTGGCATACCAAGAGTCACACTGGAAGCCTAAAGCGAAGTCGCCAACTGGTGTGCGTGGCATGATGATGCTAACCCTACCAACAGCGAAAAGTGTCGGTGTGACCGATCGTCTCGACCCAGAGCAATCGGTACGTGGTGGTGTGGAATACCTGCGTCAGATTGTAAATCGTGTTCCAGATAGCATTAATGAACATGAGAAAATTTGGTTTGCGCTGGCATCTTATAACGTGGGTTACGGCCATATGATGGATGCGCGACGCCTAACCAAGACACAAGGCGGCGATCCCAATGCGTGGGCCGATGTGAAAGAGCGGCTGCCTTTACTTCGTCAAAAACGTTTCTACAGCCAAACTCGTTACGGTTACGCCCGGGGTGACGAAGCACGTAATTATGTCGAGAATATTCGTCGTTACTACCAGTCAATCATTGGCCATGTAAGCCAAAAACCTTCAATTGAAGAAGGCACTGACGACTTGCAAGTGATCCCACCTCTTAATCCTGATCTGTTAATGTCAAGTGCCGTGGATACCTTCGCGGGTCAAGTATCAGGAGCGGAGGAAACAAAAGCAGAGTCCGAAGAAAAGCTCAAATCCGTTCCAGAATAAACCTTTCAAAAATAGCGAGCATTTTGCTCGCTATTTTTTTGTTGAGTCCACGATAGAAACTTTCTAGAATTCGACCTTTCGAGCTCATTTCCCCTGTATAACTATTTAGCCATAGTACTAAATACCGGAATGAGAAGCTCAATTGGTCACCCTCTACCCGCTCTGACGTCACCCTCATCCATGTGCGTGCATCACAAGAATGTCATCTATTGGTCATGAATCGGGCGCTGCGTAATGTGAGTGTCGGAGAGTGTGTTCGTTGTCTGTAAGAGGTTCTGGTTATGAGAAAACGCAGAGTTCTGTCAAAACGTTTAAATAAGACCGTGGCGGCAAACCGCCGTAAGCGCAAGCTCACGTGTATGAAAAAGAAAATCAATGCGCGTACCCGGGTTTTCATTCACCTAGTGAATCTGTGATAACTTGAAGTAAACCTCTATCCGTTAGAGGTTTACTAGCATTCCTTTCTCTATTCATCGTTCAATTGTGGCCCATTCTCCAACGCATTTTGCATTTGTTTCTTTGCTTTGATTTCTTTTCGACGACGTTTAAAAAACGCTTGCAACTGAGTTCGGCACTCTTCTTCCAGTAACCCGCTTTCTACCGTCGCATAATGATAAGCCGCTTGGCTTTCAAACAGGTTCAGTACGGTTCCAGCTGCGCCCGCTTTGAGATCCGGTGCACCATACACCACACGCTTAACTCGACTGTGCAGCAACGCACCCGCACACATAGGGCACGGCTCTAACGTCACGTACAACGTGGTATCAAGTAAGCGATAATTTTGTAACGTCTCACCAGCTTTACGTAATGTCTGAATCTCAGCATGTGCAGTCGCATCATGGGCACAAATAGAACGATTCCAGCCCTCCGCAATGATCTCACCATCTTTAACTAAAACAGCGCCAACAGGTACCTCCCCCTCCGCTTCAGCTTGCTCAGCAAGCGCCATAGCCCGGCGCATAAACAATTCATCTTGAGAAGTAAAAGAAAGGTCAGACAAAGGAACTCCAGAGAAAATAACGATTCATCGAACAAAGATAGTATCACTAACTTCTGTGTTGCTACAGAAGAAGCCATCGTCATTTTCAGGGTGATAAAAGCAAAAAAAGCGCAGGCCCCTCGACCTGCGCTTTTCAATTTGTTGGATAGCAATTACATCGTGTAAGTGTAAGGTGCTTGAATACCTAGAGGAATGCCTAGCATCCAGTAAGCCACTAGGAAAATAGACCAACCAATCAGCATTGCAATCGAGAATGGCATCATTAGAGACGCTAGTGTACCGATACCTGTCGACTTCACGTAACGTTGACAGTAAACCACCACTAGAGGGAAGAATACCATCAGAGGTGAAATGATGTTCGATACAGAGTCACCGACACGGTATGCCGCTTGAGATAGCTCAGGAGAAATACCTACCGCCATTAGCATTGGCACTAGGATTGGACCAATTAGTGCCCACTTCGCTGATGCAGAACCAATTAGCAGGTTCACAGAAGCCGTTAGAAGAATCATACCGATGATAGTCGCTTCACCTGGTAAATTCATCGCTTTCAGACCTTCCGCACCGTATAGCGCTAGCATCGTACCGATGTTTGATTGCGCGAATGCAGATAGGAACTGTGCACAGAAGAACGACATAACAATGTACGCACCCATTGTAGACATGGTATCTGCCATCGCTTTGATGATGTCGTTGCTTGTCTTAAACGTACCAGAAACTTTACCGTATACGTAACCTGGAATGATGAATAGGATGAAGATCAACGGAACGATAGATCGCATTACAGGCGCAGAAAACGCAGTGATCTCACCTTCCGGTGAACGCAGTGCAGAGTTTTCTGGGATAAGCGCAACAACAAGTAGTGCGATACCTGCCATCATTGCCCAACCAGCGTAACGGAACGCTTTAGACTCAAGCTCAGTGAAAGTACCTAGATCTGGTGCTTTCTCTGCATCTTCGTCAACTGGCGTATTCGCTAGACGAGGTTCGATGATTTTTTCTGTTACGTACCAACCGATAGCAACGATGATTACTGAAGATAGACCTGTAAAGAAGATGTTTGCTAGTGGGTTGACTACGTACTCAGGATCAAGAATCTGTGCCGCTGTTTGTGTAAAACCTGCAAGTAGCGGATCGATACCTGAAGGGATGAAGTTTGCAGAGAACCCCCCTGATACACCTGCGAACGCTGCTGCGATACCCGCTAGAGGGTGACGACCTGCTGCGTGGAAGATAATACCACCTAGAGGAATAACCAGAACGTAGCCCGCATCCGCCGCCGTGTGCGATACGATTGCGACAAGAATTAGCATTGGAGTAAGAAGTTTTGCTGGTGTGAAGTTCAGCATCTTCTTAAGACCTGTGGTGATGAAGCCAGAAGAATCGGCAACACCAACACCGAGCATCGCTACAAGAACGATACCTAGTGGCGCAAAGCCAGTGAACGTCGTCACCATGTTAGCAAGGAAATTTGCTAGAGCTTCACCGGTTAGAAGGTTAGTGATAGTAAGAGCTTCGCCAGTTCGAGGGTTTAAAAGGTCGAAAGAAACATTCGACAAAAGTGCAGACGCAGCCCAAGTAATGATTAGTGCCCAGAAGAACAGAATCGCAGGATCAGGGATTTTGTTACCTGCTCGCTCGATAAAGTTCAGGAAACGGTCCATCCCGCTCGGCTTTGGTGACGGTGTTTTATTGACAGCTTGGTTACTCATGGTAACTCCATTATGAATGATGTTGGTGCCATGGCCTATTTGAATAATTATAACGGCCTATTTTCAACTGGGCATTTTATTCAATCATGACAAAGAAAGCACAAGGTTCTACGATTTTTTCCATATTTGGAGACATATTTTGCAAAAACGCCATATCAATTAAACATAAAAAATACAGTAGCACACCATCAAAATTAACAGTTCGCAAACCCATTATTAACCAGTACATTTATCGATAAAAATCACCAATGATTACGACAAAAATCATTTACTAACCAGTCATTCCCTCAGGTTAGTTTATAAATTCACTGTATCGAGAGATCATTGTTTTCAATTCAACCGATTGCGTCTCTCCCGTTCGGTCTTGCCAGCTTGATGTGATGGTAATGGTTTTTAACGAGCCTGAGACTGTCGCCGCAGGCACATCCCATTGCACAGTATAGCTACCAATAACAGAAGATCCTGTCGAGATGGAAGCAAAACTAGCGGTAGAAATCGTTGAGAGCGCAGCGGATGCCCCGCGGGTACGAAACCACTCAAGTTGATTTTCCGCTAAACGCAACGCCTCCATACTTTGGATGGCATAATCAGACTTGCGTTCCATGTAAATTTGCAATTTCGTTAACCCCAAAGCCCCAACGCCAAGCAGAAGAAAAGAAATCAATATTTCGATTAGGCTAAAGCCCTGCTGTTTGGAGATCATTCCAAGATCCCTTTTTCCATTGAACTTTCTTGTGATCATTTGGTACAGATGCCGAATCAAACTCTAGATTAACCGCCGCGCCAAAAACACTTAAGCCTCCTACGGTATCAAAAACATATCCGCCAACCGGTTTAAATGATCCTCCAGAAAAAAATGTTAGCTTTGCTTTTTCCGTAGCAGAAAGAATCCCTATGTGGGCAGTACCAGAAACTTCAGATGTCCATCTTGATGTCATATCACCGACCGATGAAGTGAAAAGGTGATAGACAGTCCCAGGAAAAGAGCCTGAGCCGAAAACCGACAATAACCCATTTTCGACTACAAGAAGTTTTGGTCTTGCTGTTGCACTAACACCAAGACCACTCTCAAGATCACAATCACCTACAACCCAAACTGCATCGCTCGTTGCAAAAGCCGCAGTGATTTTATCAGCACAGGTTTGTGTTGCCCCCGAGTTGCTTGCCACACTACCGTCAATGACCACAAAACCATTTTTAACCTCCGTTAGCTGATCTCTAGGATAGCCAAAGAATGCTTCAAATGGATCGAGCTTAGAGTCATGAATAAAATCATGCTCAAACATCTTTTCATCACCAATATAATCTGCATCATCACCGGTGACTTTCACTTGATAGTCGTTTATACCACCAGAATCATCACAATTGGGATCTCCTAAAACACATAACCCTGCACGAGCAGTGTTGGTCATGTGAGTTGAACTGCACATTTTTCCTAAAGGGTTCGTCGTAACAAAAGTTCCCTCCATCGCCACTGAGGTCATAAATTGAACAGATACACACGTATCAGGGGCGACAAATTCAGGGGTAAAAAGATAAGAACCCATTAATTTCAAATCAGAGCGTGCTTGAATAGCCCCGGTGGGCCTGCCAATAACTTCAATACTTTTTAACACCTTAGCTCGGTTATTTACGCTCGAAGATAACTCATAAAACTTAGGGTCTATCAATGACTGAGTTGCAATAACAGTACTTTGTGAACAGTTAGAGTAGTCTTGCAAATTAGGTGCTACTGATAAATCAGCTTTATTTATTGCATAAGCACACTCTAATCCCCCTTCCGCGCGCCAATGCTCTTGCCTAGCTTCAATCTGATTATTGGCTCTCTTGATTTGATAAAAGAGCGATTTATAACTGCCGAGTGACATCATCAGTGCAGCGACAAGCAATACACTGACAACCAATAATGCTGCAGCACCTTGTTGTGTTCTCATTACTGCCAGTTCCTTTGCTTCACCGTAAACGACTGCTCTGTATTTACACCTGTAGCCCCTACTAGCTCCGTTCCCAATGTAATCGTCACCAACGCACTTTCAGCCTGAGTATTTTTCAACGTTTCTTCAGCAAGATCAAACCGGTTAACGTGGATCGTTTTCTTATCAAAAAGCCTGTTACATGAGCCAGTACCAGACAACGCGATTACTTCACTAACATCCCATATCAACGCTTGCTTTCTTTCACAAACAAATAGTGATTCCGGCGTGATGCTCCTCTGCTCATAAACCACGCTCTTATAGAGCGGTGCAGCACCAGAAAAACCTACATGATAAGCGTAAGCGACCAGCCCTCTATCGCTGTCATTAATGGTGTAAATCGTATTGCTTGCACCCGAGATTTTGACTGAATTACCGCCCTTGCCATCAAATCCAGCTCGCTGAATATCACTTCTTAACATCTGTAACACGCTCATGGTATTTTGTAATAACATCAACTCCTTAGCTCTCTCCATCGCCATTTTCTGCCCACCGATATAAAGAGAACCAACGATGGCGAGAGACACAAGCCCCAGAGAAGATGCAATCATAAATTCAACAAGACTCGCGCCTTTCTGATTAAACATGTTCCTCCCCCTTAGGAGCACGTTGAATAACCGAAGAACTCGGTATTGTTGTTATCGCTACACACTCGGACACGAGCAGACAAAGTGTGAGTGATTAGCTTTAGCGCTTTAGAAGATTCACCAACGGGGTAAAAGCGAATGTTGCCGGAAGACGGGCGGCCATGAACATCGTCAAAGCTGATTTGATCGGACGCATAGCTAGGATCGACGACAATATCGCTGTATGGCTCTCCCGAAAACGACAATAAAACCGTACCCGCCCCCTCAGCTCCGTTATCCGTGAGTTCAATTCGCCAATCACCGTTACTTGATGAACCTCCTGACATAATGACATGTGCCCAAAGCCTTTCACGGCGCAAAACCGCTTTCGATTTCCCTAGAATAACAAAACCATGCAGCTCACTCGCTAAGCGCTGCATTTTGTTGGTTTCAAGAATATTTTGAAAAGAGGGTGCTGCCGCAGTCAACAAAACACTCACCACTGCAATGGTGATCAGAAGCTCTAACAACGTAAACCCGCGAAGCATTTCCCAAATTCCTATGTAAACGGCAAGAGGGCCGTAATTCATCTTGCGCTGATGCTATCACCTAAGAAAAATAGGCGAGTAAGTGAAAAGGAAACTACTCGTCATGATTCGAATATCTGGTTGCAACGGATACAACAGACAACTTAAAGGGATGACATTGATCGAATTACTGCTCGCTGTGGTGATTATTGGGATCATTGCAGCGGTCGCCTATCCGTCTTACACAAAGCACACACTGAAGTCACATCGGATTGTGGCCTTAAGTGATCTTAGCCGTATTCAACTGATGCTAGAGAGTTCTTATAACGGTGATTATGACTGGAGTGGGATCATCTCTGGAGGGAGCTGCACGATTTGCGATTCCGATACAGACCGCTTCTCATTTTCTGTAACAAGCTCTGCAACAGCAGCTTACACAATTGCGGCTACGGCTAAATCTGATCGTGGACAAGATAGCGACAGCTGCTTTACTGGCCAAGACAAAAAAATAACGATCACTTCAACCAATATTGAATCGCCAAGCGATTGTTGGAACTAAAATGTCGTTGCTTAAATAGATAAACCAATAAACATAAAAAAGCCCACATAACTGCGGGCTTCTTATTAAATTCAACTTAGTCAGCAATTAGCTAGTTAGGTCATCAAAGAACTTCTTTACGCCATTGAAAAAGCCTTCTGACTTCGGCTTATGCTTAGTTGCCGCATCACCACCACAAGACTCTTCAAATTCACGTAGCAGTTCTTTTTGACGAGAACTTAGGTTCACTGGCGTTTCTACCACTAGCTTGACGATCAAATCGCCTACACCGCCACTGCGGACACCTTTCACGCCTTTACCGCGCATACGGAACATACGACCTGTTTGCGTTTCTGTTGGCACTTTCAGGTTCACACGGCCATCTAGTGTCGGAACTTCTACTTCACCACCTAATGCCGCCATTGCAAAGCTCACAGGAACTTCACAGTACAGGTTATTGCCGTCACGCTCAAAGATATGGTGCTCTTTCACGTGAACTTGTACATACAAATCACCGGCTGGTGCGCCCATTTCCCCAGCTTCGCCTTCGCCAGACAGACGAATACGGTCACCCGTATCCACACCCGCAGGGATCTTAACGTTAAGTGTTTTGGTTTTATGCTTGCGGCCTTGACCATGACATTCATTACATGGGTCTTTGATGATCTTTCCTTTACCATGACAGGTAGGACAGGTCTGCTGTACAGCAAAGAAACCTTGGCGCATCTGTACTTGACCGTGGCCATGACAGGTACCACACGTCTCAGCGGTTGAGCCCTTCTTCGCGCCGCTACCATCACAAGTATCACAATGAACCAACGTTGGTACTTCGATCTCTTTAGATACCCCACGAACGGCTTCTTCTAAAGACAGTTCCATGTTGTAACGTAGGTCCGCACCACGCTGAGCTCGCTGCTGACCACCGCCACGACGGCCACCACCAAAAATATCACCAAATACATCGCCGAAGATATCGCCGAAGTCAGCGCTGCCGCCACCAAAGCCGCCACCGCCGAAGCCGCCACCACCCTGTTCAAAAGCCGCATGACCATATTGATCATAAGCCGCTTTCTTTTGCGGGCTGGTCAGAACTTCGTACGCTTCTTTTACTTCTTTAAACTTATCCGCAGCAGAATCATCACCCTGATTACGGTCTGGGTGGTATTTCATCGCTAGACGCTTGTACGCCTTTTTGATATCGCGCTCAGAGGCATCACGGCTTACGCCTAATACTTCGTAAAAATCACGTTTTGACATGTTCTTCGTCACCAATTAATTACTGCAAACGGCATCGATTCACCGCTTGGTGTTTGTATCATTCTAGGTAAGTGCACTTATCGCAAAATACTTAACTAGAAAGACAGTATTGACAAACAGACGGGCGTAAGAGTTACCCCAAACGCCCGCATATACAAGTCTTATCGACACTAGGCGACCTAGACAGCCTAGTTAACAAGGTTTATTTCTTGTCGT
>NZ_JBNFXP010000021.1:0-72734 GCF_052877535.1 Vibrio sp. PNB23_22_6
ATCAGTTGTCGCCAGTAGAGTATGAAAAGCAATATGAAATCAAGTTAAAGAGTGTCTACTGATTTGGTGGCTATTCACTCTAAGTGACATGGGATAGCCTGACATTTTAGATACGGTGTATGGTTCTTGCAGGTCTTCACCGACAGCCATCCCCTTACAAATAGTTATTTCAGGAGATGCATCTTCTGCGGCATCTTCAAAAACTCTACCTGGTGACATTACAAACACACCCTGAAAACGCACAGACACAGTAAGGTGCCCCTCCAGAGCAAGGTTATAAATGTCCACCTTTGTCACTTCTTCCTCTAGTGAACTACTGAGATGTCGCGCCGCTTCTTCCAGCGTAAAAAATTTCTTTAACTTTAATAACTTACTCATCAAATATTAATCTTTCATTCCAATAAAGCTGAATCAACAGGTGTAATTTCATCATGATGTCAGCACCATGATTAGCAGTTCCGTCAAAGGCTCACAGACCACCTAGTTAAATTGCGAAGTCGTCATGCAATTGCTGCCAATGCTGCTTTAAGGCTTCTTGGTGTTCATCAATCATCGGAAGGTCTTCCAACAAGTGAGGCCACTGCTCTCGAGCTTTGCTCATCACATCCAGTAAATGAGGCTTAATAGCAACCCATGACACCCCCACTTTCTCTGACCACGTTTTAAAGTGCTCCATCGTAATTTCAAACCACTGTTTAGTACCCGACATGTTAAGAGCAAGGCTATCGTGTTCGATATAGGGTGTGGTAAACACCACATCATAAAGCGGAGACAAGCGTGGAGATTGCCTATCGCTATAAATGAGCGTCCAGTTTTTTAAATGAGCATCACCGTTACCGAGCAAGATATTGATAAGCAGCCTTCTTGCCATTTGTTGAATGTCCTTCAACCGCTCTGCACTGGTTCGATACAGCACGTTGCCGAGTTGTTCATAATTGACTCGTTGGTACTTGTCTGCAGGATAGAGGCCAAAGACCTGAGCAAAGTCTTCGGTATGAATACGACCGGAACTACTGCGATCAAACCGTTTAATACCGTAGGCATACTGCTCATCTGGCAACCTAATACTCGGCAAGCCCTCTAGTTCACTAAGCTCAATTAATCGCACTTCAGGAATGTCAGCCCCCGCCGCCGCCGCCAATTTCATGCAGCTATACTCATTAACAGGTACACCTTTGTGGACGGTTGACGGCGTCTTGATAATCCACATGTCTTCAGATATTTCCTGATCAATATGGTAACGACCATCCACATGAGATGACGAGAACTTCATCTGTACGCCAGCTAGAGAGAACTTGGTGTTAGCATGTTTAACATCTATTTGCTGGGGCTCTGTCGACAAACGCTGCTCCAATGCCCAAACGGGTACATCGCCCGCTTTAATCGGCTTGGCAATGACTGCCCCCGGCAAGTTGGAGCCAAGATAGGCAAGAATTGAAAACTCATTGTTGATGTGGCAACGAAGCGCTTTCGCCGTCAGTTCTCTTAATACTCCCTCAGGTAATAGATTGGAAAGGACTGGAGGGATCTTATCGGTTCTAATCTGCGGCTTGTTCAAATAAGTAGGGTCAAGCATCTGCCTCAGAGTAAAAACTGGGCGCAGTTCATCAGGCATTGCGGCAAAGTCAGGGTTGAAGGTCAGTATATTTTTGCCACCAGCATAATGGGCTATCACAGCAACATCGATACCATGAAGCTGAATCTTAAGGCCTTCCACCTTTTCTATCTGCTTACTCATCATTTATCCTCAGAACCAAACCAAAACCCAAGATCATCCTCATCGTCGTGCAGCGACTCACCTTTAGGTTCTTGACTCTGACTTTCAAAAGCACGCTCTGTTGGAACGGTATGCCCTTTGCTTTGCTTCGACGAGATAGAAAGTTCCAAATCAAGTCCTTCCAACACTCTAAGCAAGGTCGATAACTTCACGTCGCTCCCCGCTTCTATGCGCTGATACTGTTGCTGCTTCATGCCGATTCGCATGTACATGTCTTTTTGCTCAATACCGAGTTTTCTGCGCTGCTCAGTGAGCACGGTTGAGATTTCTTCTAAGCTTTTCATTCTTCCCACCAGACAACCAAAGAGTTGTACCAAATGCCAGTAACAACATATTAGTTGTATATAAGTCCGATAACAACTTTTAAGTTGTCAAGGCATCTTTTAACAACCTAAAAGTTGTTTGTGCAATCTTACCGTGAAAGTGAGGGACGCTCAGAAAAACGCTTAAAAATGAGAAAAATCGAGGTAACAAAAACCAATGGGTACACCAGCAGGTACACAACAAAAAATCAAATCGACATTAATTAAACAATAACAATGACATAAAACACAGATTCAACTTACACCAGCAACGTTTGGAAAGGCCGCTAACTCTCGAGTTAGCGGCCTTTTTGTATTTATCCAATCGCTTATTGGGCTGTTTGTACTGAAAAACGGTACTTCACATACGAGCCTACACATTAAAAAAATGTGTTTTTAGCTTTTCTGCCCCCCCCCCCCCCCCAAAAAAAAAAACAGATACCTAGTTTCAGCTCATTGTGAAATAAAAAGATCACTGAAAACGACCAACAAACAAGGAGCTTCCCCTTTATCTCCTGCAAAGTCTGCAAAACTAACGCGTTTGGTATGATGGACACAGCTCCCTATTATCAAGCCCTTTTCCTCAGTTTCATAACGCTCGATAACCATCATAAGTTTAGTTCTCGTACCATTACCGGAATTGCAAATGACGGCTCTGTTAACCTGTCGTCGAAAGAATTACAAGAACGCCGCTGGCTTGAGTCAAAACCAACAGCTATTCTTTCCTTTGAATACTTTATCACCACATTTATCAAGGTAGTGCTAGGTTTTTCCTTAGCTAAACTGCAAGGATTGACCCTCAAAAATAACAGGAGTATCACTCCAATTTCGCTCCATCTTTAACTGGGGAAAGCTTTTGGAACATATTAACGACCTGCTTCTCTCGATGAAACCGGTGCTAGAGCAGTACGGTTACCTCGCACTTATCGTCAGTATCTTTCTTGAGGGGATTGGCATTCCAATGCCTGGTCAATCATTAATGATTGCGGCTTCTATTCTCTCTTCAGAGCACGCCATGAACCTAAGTCTGGTGATGACAATCTCTTGGCTCAGTTGCTTTTTGGGGAATACCTGTGGTTACCTGATCGGTTATTATTTCGAAGGTTGGTTAGATAAAAAAGGCTATATCTCAGGGCCAAAAATGCAAAAGCTTCAATCCGCAATCATACATTACGGTCCCATATGCTTGGTGGTGAGCCGATTTATCGAGGGGATGAAGCAGTTTATGCCGCTCGCTTGTGGTATAGCCAAAATGTCCCGTAAAGAGTTCTTACTCGGTAATGCGCTTGCTAGCACCATTTGGGTTGCCACGTTCAGTTTACTCATTAATGTGGCATTTGAGCACTTGGGTCTGATCACACATTTTTATGCAGAGCACCGATATGTCGTTTGGGTAATTGCAGCACTTCTGTTCTCACTGATGCTTATTGCTGTATTAAAGCGTAAAAAATCTTAACCCGCTTTAACATAACAACAATAATGACGGCCCCTGACTCAAATAAAATGTTTTAGTGGGCCGTTGAACTGATTTTGCCGACCAAAAACACCTAGCCATTTAGACGTCTATACATTGACAAGTAGCTAGTGTCCGATTAGTCTGCTTGCCTTTATTATTGATTATGTTGTCGTTCCATGTCTGGTTCCAAAAATACGAATAAAGCAATTGCACCATCGGCAGTCGCACTTCTACCTTTAGTCGTCTTCCTCGCGCTATTTATCGGGGTAGGCACTTACCTGTCTTTGCAAGGGGTTGACTTCGCGTTTTATCAGTTACCGGCCCCAATAGCAGCCTTACCTGCTATCGTCCTTGCCATCCTGTTAAGCAAAGACAAACTCAATCGCTCAATCGAACATTTTATGCGTGGCGTAGGTAATCAAGACATCATCGCCATGTGTATGATCTACCTGCTTGCTGGCGCTTTTGCCGCAGTGGCAAAAGCCTCTGGCGGTGTGGATGCAACCGTAAACCTTGGCCTGTCTGCAATACCAACTAGCATGATCTTGCCGGGTATATTCCTGATTTCGGCATTCATTGCGACGGCGATGGGTACTTCAATGGGTACAATTGCGGCGGTAGCACCTGTTGCGCTAGGCATCGCACAATCTGCAGGCATGAGTCTTCCTTTAACCGCAGGCGTGGTTCTGAGTGGGGCGATGTTTGGTGATAACCTCTCCATCATCTCTGATACGACGATCGCGGCTACGCGTTCACAAGGCTGTCAAATGAAGGATAAATTTAAAGAGAACATCCGCATTGCTTTACCTGCTGCATTAGGTGCACTAGTGATCTTCGCTTTCAACAGTACAGCAACTCAAGTTCCGGAAACGGGTCCTATTGAGTGGCTAAAAGTACTGCCGTACATAACGATTCTTATCCTAGCGGTATCGGGGATGAACGTATTTGTGGTTCTGACAATTGGTATCGTTCTTGCCGGCGGCGTAAGTTTGTCTTCTATTGATAACTATGGCCTAACCAACTTTGCTCAAGATATTTATTCAGGCTTTGGTAGCATGCAGGAGATCTTTTTACTATCAATGCTGATTGGTGGTTTGAGTGAGCTAATGCGTCGTCAAGGTGGTCTCGCCTTCCTAACGAACTTGGTAAGCAGCATTATCCGCTCATTTGGCTCAAGTCACTCTAAAGAAGCAAACGGCCGCGCAAGTGAACTGGGCATTGCAGGTCTCGTGTCGATGGTAAACACCTGTACGGCAAACAACACGGTCGCCATCATTGTTTCTGGCAGTGTGGCTCGCCAACTGGCAGAAGAGAACAACGTATCACCACGTCGCTCTGCAAGCTTGTTGGATATTTTCTCATGTGTCATTCAAGGTGTTTTGCCTTACGGCGCACAGGTGCTACTGCTAGGCTCAGTATTTAACCTATCTCCGCTTGAAGTCGTCGCAAACTCTTACTACTGTTTTGCGCTTGCAATTGCAGCGATTGTGGCGGTGTTTATCAAGCACCCAGCACGTCAACCAGCACCGCAAATAGAAAATTAATTGCTGAAATTTAAAAGGCTCCGATTGGAGCCTTTCTTCGTTTAGGGCGCTTCAATCGCTTCCCAAAGCGCGCTCGCATCACACAACGGAATATTGAGCATTTCACTGATCGTCCTCAATCTCTGCACTTGAGCAGCATTGTTCTTTGCTACCTCACCATTTGCACTTAAATGATTGTTCTCAAATCCAATTCTGACATCCAAGCCAAGCAGCATCGCACTGGTTAAGCAATCCTGCTCTTTTGCGCCAAACGCACACACCGCGCAACGTATTTTCTCTTCAACAAAGCGTTCCAACTTTAACGATCGTAAATCCCAAGGCGAGGACTGCTGCGCTTTGTGATATCGACCCAATACAACGAGTCCATGTTGATGGTATTTGGGTAGTACACCTTTTTCACGCAGTAGGAAGAAACGCTCGATATCGGCCTGATCATAAAGAATGATTTGGCTCAATATTCCTTGCTCTGCCACCCAATGAAAGAACTCAGCGCCTTGTGATTCGCTGTCTGTTTCGGGGATAAGCTCCCGCAAAGCAAAAGATGCCGCCTCTGGCTTTACAACCTTAATGAGTGCCATTTGCTGTTGTGCCGTATACATCCCCACCGCTTCAGTAGTAAGTTGCACCAGCATCTTATCTCCTACCGACTTTTTTACTGTGTGATATATGTTGAGGTTATCTTCAATTTCAAGAGTGTGATTCCCCTTAGAATCCCTAGCATGCAAATGGATCATGGCAGCCCCTGCGGATAGGCATTCGAGTGCCTCTGTCACCATTTCTTCAATGGTCATTGGCAAGTGGGGATGGTCTTGCTTGGTTTTCCTAGCGCCATTCGGGGCGACAATTATCGCGATACGCTCTCGATCGAATTTGCGCTCCATTACCATTCTCTCGAAACCTCCTTAAGGGTGCGAGCAAGCTTTGTGACTAACTCATCAATGTGATTAGGTTGGATGATAAAAGGAGGAGCAAGCAAAACATGATGCCCGTTCACGCCATCAATCGTGCCTGCCATGGGGTAACACATTAAGCCGTTTTCCATCGCCTGCTGTTTCAGTTTTTTGTCTGCCAATGTTGATACCTTCAGCGGTGCTTTGCTCTCTTTGTCCGCCACCAGCTCAATGCCAATAAATAATCCTTTACCGCGAATGTCACCGACGAACGGCAAACCCGTTAATGCGTATTCAAGATCTTGACGTAACCTCGCACCTTGTTGACGCACGGCCTGAAGCAACGCTTGCTGCTCAATGGTTTCGATGGTCGCAACGGCCGCGGCACAAGCAACCGGGTGAGCCATAAATGTGTGACCATGTTGAAAGAAGCCACTTCCCGATTCTATCGCTTGGTACACCTTGTCATTCGCAACGACTGCGCCTATCGGTTGATAGCCCGCCCCCAACCCTTTCGCCATGCAAACTAAATCAGGTTCCGCTTCCTCTTGTTCAAAAGCAAAAAAATGCCCGCTTCGCCCGACGCCGCACATCACTTCATCCATGATCAGTAGCACATCGTATTTGTCGCAAATTTCTCGAATACGTCGGAAATAGCCTTGAGTAGCCGGCACTGCCCCAGCTGTCGCTCCTACGATCGGCTCTACAACAAATGCCATCACATTCTCAGCGCCTAGCTCTAAGATTTTCGCTTCTAACTCATTGGCTGCGCGCAGTGAATATTCCCATTCCGATTCACTACTTTGTTGATGACGATAAGCATAACAAGGTGCAATGTGGTGGCTCGGTTGTAAGATGTTTTTGAATGGTTCACGCCGCCATTTATTGCCACCCACCGCCAAGGCACCTAGGGTATTGCCGTGGTAACTTTGCTGGCGTGCAATAAACTGGCTTTTTTCTGACAGACCTCGCTCGACAAAGTACTGACGTGCCATCTTCAACGCGGATTCCACCGCTTCTGAGCCCCCACTGACCAAATAAACATGATTGAATTGGTCTGACATTCGCCTGCATATCAGTTCGGCCAGTCGCTCACTATTCTCACAGGTAAAAAATCCCGTATGAGCAAAAGGCACACGCTCAATTTGAGCCAACATCGCTTGCTTAACCGCCTGATGACTGTGACCAAGGTTTGATACCGCGGCTCCACCGCAAGCATCCAAATAGGCTCTTCCTTGCTTATCAAACAGGTAAACGCCTTCCCCACGATCGATGATTGGCAACTGTGCGTGGCAATGACGATGAAACACATACGACATGCGCACTCCTCCCTCCTGACTATTTTGTAAGCATAGTCAGGAAGACGGTAGTTTTTCATAAGATATGATCAGCAAATCATCAAACGCATTTGGAACATGGCAACCCCAAAAGCAATAAACAAAGTAAGTCAAGACCATACAGACGCAATTGCAATTAGCCTATGGGTGACCAAAAGCGAATTTGTCTTTGATATTAAGCGCTCAGCGCCTGTTCTAAGTCGGCTAAAATATCGTCGATATGCTCGATCCCTACCGACAAGCGAATCATCTCTGGTGAGACCCCTGCTTGTTTCTGTTCGGCTTCATTTAACTGACGATGAGTCGTGGAGGCAGGATGGCAAGCCAACGACTTCGCATCTCCAATATTGACTAAGCGCTTAAAGATCTTCAGTGCATCATAAAAACGCACGCATGCTTCATAGCCATCTTTCAAGCCAAACGAGAGAATCGCCGAGGGTTTGCCTTGCATGTATTTTTCTGCGAGAGGGTAATGCTCAGAGGTAGGTAAACCAGCATAGCTCACCCAACTTACTTTTTCATGCTGGCTCAAATACTGGGCAACTTTTAGTGCGTTTTCTGTGTGACGCTCCATACGGAGTGATAGGGTTTCTAGCCCTTGCATCAACATAAATGCATTCATTGGCGATAATGCTGAACCAGTATTGCGTAGTGGTACCGTTCTCGCGCGACCAATAAACGCCGCGTCACCAAATGCTTCGGTATAGATCACACCGTGGTATGAAGGCTCAGGTTGGTTAAATACCGGGAAGCGAGTTTTATGCTCTGACCATGGGAATTTACCCGAATCAATGATGATGCCCCCCAATGTGGTGCCATGACCACCGACATACTTAGTCAGTGAATGAACGACGATATCTGCACCAAACTCGATCGGTTTACACAACACTGGCGTCGCCACGGTATTATCAACTATCACAGGGACACCTTGCGCATGTGCAAGTTCCGCTACACGCTCTAAATCGATAATATTTCCTGCTGGATTACCGATACTTTCGCAGTATACCGCTTTGGTATTCTCATCGATAAGCTCAGCCAAGCTCTCCGGCTTATCGTCCTTCGCGAAGCGCACTTCAATGCCTTGGTTTGGCAACATATGAGCAAATAAAGTGTAGGTACCACCGTACAACTGAGGGGTAGACACAATGTTGTCGCCCACTTGAGCTAACGTTAAAATCGCATAGTTAATCGCAGCACTGCCCGCACTCACGACCAAACCCGCTATACCGCCTTCTAACGCTGCCATGCGCTTTTCCAATACATCATTGGTCGGGTTCATGATACGAGTGTAGATATTACCTGGCACTTCCAAGTTAAAAAGATCAGCACCATGCTGAGCATTATCAAACTCATAAGCAACCGTCTGATAAATTGGGGTGGCGACAGATTTCGTCGTGGGATCCGTTTCGTAACCAAAATGAATTGAGAGTGTTTCGTCTTTCATGTGTCTTCCCTGAACAAACTTAAGTGAATGGTTATCCTTTATATTGCCGATTTTTTCAGCAAAGAAAATTGCTACCGGTCACAGTCCGTTTGGGTTCAAAAAGAGAACATAGGGGGGTAATCCGATTTTGAGTACTAAAAGCGAGATTTTCACCCAGCGTTAACTGAAACTTTTCACCAATGTAGATGATAACTTGCCAATATGAGCTAAATTAAGACTTATCAACCCCTTAATAGAGCATATCAATACGTAGAGGCCGCATTCAAAAATGACTGGCAAGTGCTCACCCATTCAAATGGCGATGCTGCGATTGGGCAATTTATTGATGCCGTAGAAAATGCGAATAAGAGACTCGGTAAAAGAGACCGGCGCCCTGTCTTAATTCAGGCCAAACTATTTGCCAAGATCAAATCGATCGTTTCGCTGAACTCGGTATCTTTCCTTCACTGTTCCCAATACACACATTCTATTGGGGAGATTGGCACGCCGATTATGTGCTTGGACACCCTCGCACAGACTTTATCTCACTAACCAAAGCGGTGCGTGAAACCGTTTATCAGCGCTAAACTCATCTCTGCCCAAAACCGTCTCAGCTGAGGCGGTTTTTATTTAGGTACGATTTGCTGCACTAACCAGCGTCTAAAACGTTCCGTAGGCTCACTTTCTGTGTTGATGATCAGATAGTAACCAGCGTTAGCTTCGATAGGTTTAAAAGGCGAAACTAAACGGCCAGTTTCTAGCTCATCTTCCACCAGCGCCATTCGTGCCATGGCGATCCCAACCCCTGCCTCAGCCGCCGACATCGCCATATCGGTTCGATTAAAAAAGTGCCCTACGTCGGTTTTAATATCCAGTCCCATCACGGATGCCCAATACAGCCATTCATAATCTCGCGCCGCTTTATCCCACGGCATAGCATCATGTAAGAGCGTGATTTCCTGCCACCGTTCCACCTTCACTTTGGACGCATTTAGCCAGCCATGATCTTCAAGGTATTTGGGGCTCATAACAGGCAGAAGCTGTTCGTCGAGGATCAACTCCGCACTCTTATCTCGGTATGGATGAAGACCGTAATCTATCGCCACATCGTAGTCTTTCTGAGCACTGTTCACGAGCGCCCATTCCGCAAAGATTTGTATCTGCAAATCGGGGTTTTCAAGGTGGAAGCTTTCTAGCCTCGGCACGAGCCATTTAAAGGCGAAGGATGGCGTCAACTTAAGACGAATTTCGTTGTTGAGCGTTTCAGTTTGCAACTCTTCCAACGTATTCTTCAGTTCAGAAAAGTGAAATTGTGCCGTTTGAAATAGCAGCCCTCCCTTTGTTGTGAGCGTAATACCACGTGAGTGGCGTTCAAACAAAGTAAAACCAAGCAACTCTTCTAACTGAATGATTTGTTGGCTTATCGCACCAGTGGTTAAGTGCAATGCCTTGGCTGCACGGGTAAAACTGCTATGTTCCGCCACTTGGCTAAACAGCCATAATCCGCTTACAACACTGCTTTTCATCTTTTAGCCTATAGTTTTTCTAAACGCTGGCTGTAATTTATATCGATTGTTAATAAAAGGTAAAGAAGACAAACTGCGCCACATCGAAAATGTGTGGAGCATATCAATGGAAGTCATCGTATTGGGTAGTGGTGTTATCGGTTTGACTTCGGCTTGGTATTTAACTCAAGTCGGCTATCAAGTCACCGTGATCGACCGCCAACCTGATAGCGCGATGGAAACCAGTTTCGCCAACGCCGGGCAAATATCTTACGGTTACTCCTCGCCTTGGGCTGCGCCGGGTATTCCACTCAAAGCGATCAAGTGGCTAACGGAAGAGCACGCGCCACTAAAAATTAAGCCATCGCTAAGTCCTGAGCTTATTCGTTGGGCAACTCAAATGGTGTCCAACTGCACCCTGTCTCGTTATCAAACCAACAAAGCGCGTATGTTATCGATCGCCAATCATAGCCGCGTTTGTTTGGAGCAACTGCGTCGCGAGCACGCTATCGAATATCAAGGTCGTCAGCTCGGGACTCTGCAAGTTTTTCGCTCTCAGCAACAACTCGACGGCATAGACAAAGACCTTAAATTACTTGAACAAAGTGGTACTCACTTTCAATTGATGAATGTCGAAGAGTGCATCCAACAAGAGCCGGGCTTAGCGTTGGTGAAAGAAAAACTGGTTGGCGGATTGTCTCTACCAAACGACGAAACGGGTGACTGCTTCCTGTTCTGCCAGCAGCTGACAGCGCTCGCAAAAGCTCACGGGGTAGGGTTTGAGTTCAATACCGAGGTAAGTAATTGGGTTACTGTAGGCAAAAAGATCATGGGTGTCCAAACGAACCGTGGTTTGTTTAAAGCTGACCAATTTGTTCTCGCTTCAGGTAGCTATTCAACCGCTCTTCTCAAGCAGCTTGATATTCATATCCCTGTCTACCCAGTAAAGGGCTATTCCTTAACGGTGCCGATTGAAAGCCCGCAATTTTCACCTCGCTCTACCGTGATGGATGAAACCTACAAAGTCGCGATGACGCGTTTTGATGATCGCATTCGCGTCGCTGGAACCGCCGAACTTGCCGGCTTTGATCCATCCTTGCCACAGAAGAGAAAGAACACCATTGAGATGGTCATTCGAGACCTATTCCCGCAAAGTGGTGATTTCACCCAAGCAGAGTTTTGGACCGGTTTTCGTCCAATGACGCCAGATGGGACACCTATCATTGGCTCAACGCCATACTGCAATTTATTCACTAACACTGGGCATGGCACCTTAGGATGGACCATGGCTTGTGGTTCGGGCCAGATACTTGCCGACATCATGATTGGGGCGAAAGCCAAGATAGCGAATCATGCAGAATTGAATTTGAGCCGCTATGCCTAAACGCTCAATGCTTAGAATAAAGTTTATTACTCCATCAGTTTCATTGTAAGCCAAACATACAACTTTCAATTGCCACTATACTCCTTCATCATGAAGCTCTGAATATTCAGTCAACAGTCGGCCATATCAATGAGAAAACTCTCAAATACGTACCAATAACCCGATTTTAATGATACTTTTCCATTCTGTGTCCACCATCACGCTACCAAGAATTCCCAGTCAAAAAAATTAACATTTGATTTACAGAAAGGGTATTGTTGCGTGCGCAAAACAACCACAAACACAACAAACAGGGAAAATACTCATGCAGTCATTAGTTGATTTTCTGAATGGAATTATCTGGAGCCCGGTACTGATCTATCTGTGTCTTGGCGCTGGTTTGTTCTACTCGATCATGACACGTTTTGTGCAAATTCGTCACTTCTTCGAAATGTGGCGCTTACTGCTTTCAGGCAAAAGCTCAGAAAAAGGGATTTCATCATTTCAGGCACTTGCTGTCTCACTATCTGGCCGTGTAGGTACAGGTAATATCGCTGGTGTTGCTGCGGCTATCGGTTTTGGTGGTCCAGGTGCAGTATTCTGGATGTGGGTCGTTGCCTTCTTTGGCGCTGCAACCGCATACGCTGAATCGACACTGGCACAAATCTATAAAGAAGAAGATGAAGGCGAGTTCCGTGGCGGCCCGGCTTACTACATCGAGAAAGCGATGGGTCAGAAGTGGTACGCGTGGATCTTCGCGATCGCAACCATCTTTGCATGTGGTGTTCTACTTCCAGGTGTTCAGTCGAACAGTATTGGTAATGCAGTAGAAGCCGCTTTCGGCTCAGGTGACATGATTGAAACCGCTATTGGTACCTTCAGTTTCGCTAAAATTTTCACTGGTACGTTTGTTTGTGTCATTCTTGCCTTCATCATCTTTGGTGGCGTAAAACGAATTGCAAACTTTACACAAGTTGTCGTTCCTTTCATGGCGCTGGCTTACATCATCACAGCGTTTATTATCATTCTTCTCAACATCAGTGAGGTGCCACGAATCTTCGCTATGATTCTGGGTGATGCGTTTACTCCAATGGCGGGTATTGGTGCTGCTATCGGTTGGGGTGTGAAACGAGGAGTTTACTCAAACGAAGCAGGCCAAGGTACTGGCCCTCATGCAGCAGCGGCTGCAAATGTTGATCACCCCGCTCAACAAGGTCTCGTGCAGTCATTCTCTATCTACATTGATACACTGCTAGTATGTTCAGCGACGGCATTCATGATTCTTATCACTGGCGCATACAACGTACAGGGCGCGGTAGAAGGTGCGTTTCTGGTACAAAACCTTCCAGCGGATATCGGTGCGAATGGTCCTGTATTTACGCAGATGGCGATTGAAAGCGCCCTACCAGGCGTTGGTAAGCCATTCATCGCGATTGCCCTATTCTTCTTCGCTTTCACTACGATTCTGGCGTACTACTACATTGCAGAAACGAACATTGCTTACATCCGTCGTACGTTCAAAGTGAACGGTCTGATGTTCTTCCTGAAGATCACTCTTATCACGGCCGTATTCTACGGTACCGTTAAGACGGCAAACCTTGCTTGGGCAATGGGTGATGTAGGTGTAGGCTTAATGGCATGGTTGAACATCATCGGCATCTTGATCATCTTCTTTATGTCGAAGCCTGCGCTAAAAGCATTGGCAGATTACGAAGAGCAACAAAAACGCGGTGTGACAGAGTACACTTTCAACCCTGTCGCACTCGGCATTAAGGGTGCCGATTACTGGGAAGAGAAGTACAAACGTAGGACAGGCAAAGCGCCAACCGCAACGAGCGATATAACAGAAACGGTAGAACAACCATCTACCTAATGCTTCAGCTTACATCCTCCCCCAATGAGTGGGCGGGTAAATAAGAAAAAACAGTGGTCCGGAAAGCGGAGTTTAAAAGGGTTAGCAAATCGCTAACCCTTTTCTTTTGTATTGAATGCTAGATTAATGACGCGGCGGCTTGCTCAGCAGCAACGATTGGCTTAATGCGTTTTTCACCAACGGGTAGAACCACGCGACCAAATTCGTTATTTAAAACTTGAGCCATTGCAAAGTAGATTGCACTTACGCCACAGAAGATACCTTCTCTCCGTATTTAACAATACAATCCACAAGGAATAACTAGACACATAGCGGATCATGAAGAAAAACACCGAGTGAAGTACATTCATTCTGCGACGCAAATTTTATAAATAAATACTATTACACATCCATTCACATCAAATATGTTATATCGACTCAAAACTTGCTTGCATGATATGTACACTTAATCCCCTATCACAGAGCACAAAAAAAACCAGCCCGAAGGCTGGTTTCGAATTGGTTGATCTATCAGGAAATTATTCCCACTCGATCGTCGCTGGCGGCTTACCAGAGATGTCGTAAACCACGCGAGAAATACCATCAACTTCATTGATAATACGGTTAGAAACCTTACCTAAGAAGTCGTATGGCAGGTGTGCCCAATGCGCTGTCATAAAGTCGATCGTTTCTACCGCACGCAGTGATACAACCCAATCATATTTACGACCGTCACCCATTACACCTACAGAACGAACGGGTAAGAACACGGTAAATGCTTGTGATACTTTGTTGTAAAGATCCGCAGCGTGAAGCTCTTCAATGAAGATAGCGTCTGCACGACGTAGCAAGTCACAGTACTCTTTCTTGATTTCGCCAAGAACACGAACACCTAAACCAGGACCCGGGAATGGGTGGCGGTAAAGCATGTTGTAAGGTAAACCTAGTTCTAGGCCGATCTTACGAACCTCATCTTTAAACAACTCACGTAGAGGCTCAACTAAACCCATTTCCATATCATCTGGCAAACCGCCAACGTTATGGTGAGATTTGATCACGTGCGCTTTACCAGTCTTAGAGGCCGCCGATTCGATTACGTCTGGGTAAATCGTACCTTGAGCTAGCCATTTCGCGTTTTTCAGTTTCTTAGACTCTTCATCGAATACGTCTACGAATACGTGACCGATTGTCTTACGCTTCTCTTCTGGATCAGATTTGCCTTCAAGTGCGTTTAGGAAACGATCTTCAGCGTCAACTTTGATGATGTTTAGGCCAAATTTATCGCCAAACATGTCCATGACTTGCTGGCCTTCGTTTAGACGAAGTAGACCGTTATCTACGAATACACACGTCAGTTTGTCGCCGATTGCGCGGTGAACCAACATTGCTACTACCGAGGAATCAACACCACCAGACAAGCCTAGGATAACTTCGTCATCACCCACTTGCTCTTTAATGCGAGCGACTGCATCTTCGATGATAGATTCAGAAGTCCATAGACGCTCACAACCGCATACGCCAAGAACGAAGTTCTCTAGCATTTGTAGACCGCCTTTCGTGTGCGTTACTTCTGGGTGGAACTGAACGCCGTAGTATTTCTTCTCTTCGTTGGCCATTGCTGCGTAAGGACAAGTGTCTGTCTCACCCACTTTGACGAAGTCAACTGGAATTTCTACCACTTTATCGCCGTGGCTCATCCATACATCTTGCGTTGCTTCAAGATCTTTGAAGATTGCAGATTCACCAGAAACTTTAACTTGTGCGTAGCCGAATTCACGCTCGGTAGAGCCTGCTACTCGACCACCTAGCTGTTCAGCCATAGTTTGCATGCCGTAACATACACCTAGAACTGGCACACCAGAGTCAAATACGTATTGAGGAGCGCGTGGAGAGTTCTCTTCCGTTACGCTTTCTGGGCCACCAGATAGGATGATACCATCTGGATTGAATTCACGAATATCCGCTTCTTCAACATCCCAACTCCACAGTTCACAGTAAACACCGATTTCACGTACACGTCGCGCTACGAGCTGAGTGTACTGAGAACCGAAGTCCAAGATCAGAATACGTTGGTCATGAATATTTTTAGTCATTTTGGGCAGTCTTATAAGCTAGGTTATTAAAACGGAGGCGAGTTTACTCGCCTCTTATTAATGCTTCAAGGAAAAAGGCAAACGTTTCCGTCAAATGTATAGGTTTTATTTTTACGTCGGTATTTCGCTTAGGAGCCATTGCCGAATTAACGGAGAAAGCGCGCGGTTTATAGCCGTAAATAAGTACTTTCGATGCTGCTGTTAAACGAAATTCCCAGTAAAAAATTAACCGCGACGGTAGTTTGGTGCTTCCTTAGTAATTTGAACGTCGTGTACGTGTGATTCAGCCATGCCCGCACCTGAGATACGAACAAATTCAGCTTTAGTACGCATATCTTCAATCGTTGCAGAGCCAGTAAGACCCATGCTTGAACGTAGACCACCCATTTGTTGGTGTACGATTTCTTTTAGACGACCTTTGTATGCGATACGACCTTCGATGCCTTCTGGTACTAGCTTGTCTGCTGCGTTGTCAGACTGGAAGTAACGGTCAGATGAACCTTGAGACATAGCGCCAAGAGAGCCCATGCCACGGTAAGCTTTGTATGAACGGCCGTTGTATAGGATAACTTCGCCAGGGGCTTCTTCAGTACCCGCAAACATCGAACCAACCATTACACAAGATGCACCTGCTACGATAGCTTTACAGATGTCGCCAGAGAAACGGATACCGCCGTCAGCAATAACAGGAATGCCGTATTGGTTTGCGACTTCAGCAGCGTCTGCGATTGCTGTTACTTGAGGAACACCAACGCCTGTAACGATACGAGTTGTACAGATAGAGCCAGGGCCGATGCCGACTTTTACTGCGCTTACGCCAGCTTCAATCAGTGCTAGTGCACCTGCACCCGTTGCTACATTGCCACCGATAATATCGAGATCTGGGTATGCAGTGCGAGTTTCACGGATACGATTTAGCACGCCTTCAGAGTGACCGTGTGAGGAATCGATAAGAAGAACGTCAACGCCCGCTTCAACCAATGCAGCAACACGCTCTTCGTTACCAGCACCAGCACCAACAGCGGCGCCAACACGTAGACGACCACGGCCATCTTTACAAGCGTTTGGTTTACGTTCTGCTTTATGGAAGTCTTTGGCAGTGATCATACCAGTTAGTTGGAACTCGTCGTTCACTACCAGTACTTTTTCAACACGTGCTTCATGCATTTTCTCTTGCACTTCTTCACGAGTTGCCCCTTCTTTGACTGCTGCTAGGCTTTCTTTTGGCGTCATTACGGAAGAAACTTTCTTAGAAAGATCAGTAACAAAACGAACATCACGACCAGTGATAATGCCTACAAGCTCATTGCTCTCTGTCACAACAGGGAAGCCAGCAAATCCGTGTTTTTCAGTTAGTGCGACCACATCTGCAATCGTTGCATCTGGATTAACCGTTACTGGATCAGTAACCACACCTGCTTCAAACTTCTTAACTTTACGAACTTCAGCAGCTTGCTGCTCAATAGACATGTTTTTGTGGATAAAGCCAATGCCACCCTCTTGCGCTAGCGCAATAGCTAGACGAGCTTCAGTAACAGTGTCCATAGACGCTGAAATCATTGGGATGTTTAGGGTGATGTTCTTAGTCAACTGAGTGCGAAGATCAGCTGTGTTTGGGAGAACGGTGGAGTGAGCTGGCACGAGTAGTACATCATCGAATGTCAGCGCTTCTTTGGCAATTCTTAGCATTTGCAATATCTCACAAGTAGAGGAGTAAAAAGAACAATCCAATCTCATCGTTTCGCATAATGAGGGTAACCCGTTTTAGGTAGTTGGCTACATTTGGATTAGATATTGCGAAGGGATTATACGTCCAACGCAATCGCTTGACTACAAATTTTTTAATTTTTTTCTTGCATTTACCCCCTTGCTATGTATTATATTGCCGCTAACTTCCATATTCACGTCTACGGAATTAGCTGTGTCCTCCCAGACCAATCAAAACATCTTCACGGTTTCTCGTCTCAATGCCGAAGTGCGTCTGCTGCTCGAAAACGAAATGGGGATCGTTTGGCTTGTCGGAGAGATATCTAACTTCTCAGCTCCCGTCTCTGGTCACTGGTATCTCACTCTTAAAGATTCTCGCGCTCAAGTAAAATGTGCCATGTTCCGTGGTAACAATCGTCGCGTCACTTTCAAACCTGCTAACGGCAATCAAGTGCTAGTCAAAGCGCGCCTGTCTTTGTACGAGCCGCGTGGTGACTACCAATTGGTCATCGAAAGCATGCAGCCAGAAGGTGATGGTCGCCTGCAACAAGAGTTCGAAGCGCTTAAGATGAAATTGGCGGCGGAAGGTTTGTTTGCGCAAACCAATAAGCACCCATTACCAGAGCATCCCAAACGTGTTGGTGTGATCACCTCGAAAACTGGTGCCGCACTGTACGACATCTTAGACGTATTAAAACGCCGTGACCCTTCCCTACCTGTTGTGATTTATCCAACCATGGTGCAAGGTGAAGAAGCCGCGATTCAAATTGCTCAAGCAATTGGTCGTGCCAACAGCCGTGATGAGTGTGATGTGCTGATTGTTGGTCGTGGCGGCGGCTCGTTAGAAGATCTATGGTGTTTTAACAACGAGATCCTTGCTCGTACCATTGCAGCAAGCCAGATCCCGATCATCAGTGCTGTTGGTCACGAAGTGGATGTGACGATCGCAGACTTTGTCGCTGATATGCGCGCACCAACCCCATCAGCTGCTGCTGAATTGGTAAGCCGCGACAACAGCCATAAAGATCAAGCTTTGGTGACTCGCCAGCATAAGCTCACGAGTGCGATACGTTATTACTTAGCGCAGCAAAAACAACAATCAACGCAATTGATGCACCGCCTTGAGCACCAACATCCAAGCTACCAGCTACAGCGCCAGTCTCAACAACTGGATGACTTGGATATACGCTTGCAGCGTGCAATGCAGCGATTTATTGCTTCTCATCAGCAAGCGGTAGAACGTAAACAGTATCGCCTACAACTGAACTCTCCTATTAAGCGCCTTGCTGTGCAAAAATCCAAACTTGACCGAGTGGAGCAAAAGCTCATGGACGCGATGGATCGTAAACTGCTGACCATGCGCCATAAACTGGCTATTGCAGCGGAAAAACTAGATACCGTCAGCCCACTAGCAACGCTAAAACGAGGTTATTCGATCACTCAAACCGAACAAGGTCAGGTGATTACTCAAGCCTCAGATGCAAAAACGGGCGACATACTGGTCACCCGTTTGGCTAATGGTGAACTTCGCTCGACCGTAAACTAGCGCTTTGCCCTAAATTTTCTGAAACTCAAATCGAACGCGAGATTTTGATTTAAGTTCATTGCAGCTATTGCAAAAATAATTAGCAGCACCACATGCTTGTAGCTTCTCTAGTTCCGCTTCGCAATCGGGACAAAACCCGATCTTTTTGAAATCAGACTTACACTGGTTACAATGGTACTGGCCTGTCCATTCCAATTCTACGTCACAATTTGGGCAGATATTTGCCTGCATGCTTTTCTCCGTCCTTCTTTTCAACGACTTTTAGTATTGATGACTTTAGCTTCAATGACCTTGATCCCGATCACACTCAATACTTAGTAAATCATAAACAAGCCTAAAGATCATACTCTGATCTTCTTATATTAACCTTTTGATCAGCGATCACCCCTAAAAAGAATATTTATATGACCACATACCGAAAGCATAAGTTACATATTCTGCATTTCAATTTAAATTAGAATTAAACCCTGAAAGATGCATGATAAAAATAATAAATTAGAATTTAATAAAACGATCAATTAATGGCGTTAACGAGTAACATTGGTGTGCATTTCAATTATTTGAGCATCGATTTCCAGTAGCTGTACCTGAATAGATCCAAACTCACTCAAACGGCTTGCATGCGTGCCGCCACAAGGGATCACTGCCATTTTCCCTTCCCCTAAATCACACATCCAGTAACGTGAATCAGTTAGATGTTCTCCATGGCAGTCCATCGTGATCACAACGTCTCGTTTCAGCCAATCAGCCAACAGAACATTCACCTGTTGCTCGATAATTTTGAGATCAGACAGCATATCTGCGCTGTTTAGGCCTCTTTTACGGAGTGTTTTGCCTAAGCGATAGGTATCCAGGCATTTATCCGGTGTGATAAAACTGGTTTCTTGGGCATAACTGTTAAAGTCGTAGTTCCCATGTGCGTCTTTGCGATCTGCATCTTTACGCCAATACCTTTCTGACAGCACTTTGTTGAGCGCAAGGAATGCAAGGTGACCAGCACTATGACCGCGGCTAAGTGAAAGCTGATATTCTTTGTCTACTTCTAATAAGATTGACTCTCCAACCTTAATAGCTTCTGTGGGTGACAATACATGCACGACAACAAATACCCAGCCCTCTGCATCGCGTTTTACAGGGATTGCCGTTCCAACATATAGTTCTCCAGTCGAAAGTTCTATCGCACCCACTTGGCAGTCGATAACTTCAAACGTTGCTCCACTGGCTTTCAAACGCCCTTTATCGGCTGGATGATCAGGCCAAATGTGACTGACAGGGTGAAACGGTGTCATATCTGTTACCAGATACGTGGCTTCAGTGTTATGTTGAACGAGCTGTATTTGTGCTTCCAACTGCCATGTTTGATGACAGAAACGTGTTTTCGTTGCTGTGATTCTCATGTTTGCCATTACTTCTAATAAAAAGCTTCATATAAAAAAATACCCAAGCCGAAACTTGGGTATTCAAAAAGATCATGTCGATTATTTATTACGGTTTTTAACCATAGACATCATACGTTTGCGCTTACGCTCTTGAGACAAGGTCAGCTTATTTCCCTGGTTCTCGAATGGGTTCTCACTGTTCTGGAAATTAATGCGAATTGGCGTACCCATAATCTCCAGAGACTTGCGGAAGTAGTTCATCAAGTAACGTTTGTACGAATCTGGCAACTCACGAACCATGTTACCGTGAATCACCACGATAGGTGGGTTGTAACCACCCGCGTGCGCGTATTTCAGCTTGATGCGGCGGCCACGAACCATTGGTGGTTGGTGATCATCTGTCGCCATCTTCATAATACGGGTCAACACAGAAGTACCGACACGCGTCGTTGCTGACTTGTATGCTTCTTGGATAGATTCAAACAAGTGGCCAACGCCAGTACCGTGTAGCGCTGAGATAAAGTGAATACGAGCGAAGTCGACAAAACCTAAACGACGATCGAGTTCTTTTTTCACTCTCTCTTTAACATCGTTATCCAGACCATCCCATTTATTGACTGCTAAGACGATCGAGCGACCGGCATTAAGTGCAAAGCCCAGTAGGCTCAAGTCTTGATCTGAGATATTTTCTCGTGCATCAATTACCAGCAGAACCACGTTAGCGTCTTCTACTGCTTTCAATGTTTTCACCACAGAGAACTTCTCAACCGTTTCATTGATACGACCACGACGGCGTACACCAGCCGTATCAATGAGAACGTATTCACGACCATCACGTTCCATAGGAATGTAGATCGAGTCACGAGTCGTTCCAGGCATGTCGTATACCACAACACGCTCTTCACCCAGAATACGGTTAGTCAGCGTTGATTTACCAACGTTCGGACGACCAATGATCGCCAACTTAATCGGCTGATCTTGCAGACGTTGTAGTTCCGCTTCCGCTTCTTCTTCGGTGATCTCTTCAGGTTCAAAGTCAGCGTCTTCAAACTCGGTCAGATCTTCAATCTCACCATCTTGCGCTTCACTTGCTAGCAGATCATCAAAGAATGGCGCAAGCGCACGTTCTAGAAGTGCGGTAACACCACGACCGTGTGCTGCGGCGATTTGGTACATGTCATCCACACCAAGTTGCCAGAAATCAGCGCATGCAGCATCTGCATCGATACCGTCAATTTTGTTAACAACCAGCATGGCTGGTTTTTCAATTTTACGCAGGTGCGAAGCGATAGCCTCATCTGCTGGTGTTAGACCTGCACGGCCATCAACAAGGAATAGCACAACGTCAGCTTCATCAATTGCAGCCAATGACTGCTGTGCCATTTTGGTCTCTACACCTTCTTCCGTGCCATCAATACCACCGGTATCAATCACGATGAACTCATGTTCTTCGTCAAGGCGCGCTTGGCCATACTTACGGTCTCGCGTTAGGCCTGGGAAGTCCGCAACCAACGCGTCACGAGTACGAGTCAGTCGGTTAAATAGCGTAGACTTACCTACGTTAGGACGCCCTACAAGAGCAACAACAGGTACCATAATAACCTCTACAATAATCTTTCTTCTGTAGTTATAGGTAACGACTAGTCTAATGCCAAATCAAACCAGCTTTTTACCTATAACCACGTCAGGGTTAACTGTTAATAAATAAAAATTCCAAACAACAAAACGGCTCCTAACTGTTACCAGCCAGGAGCCGAATGTGAATTATATCACGATATTATTCGTTAATGGTCAGTTTCTTTACATCGCCGTTGCGAGTTGTAATCACATAACCATCGGACAACAAGGTTGGACCAACAGCAAAACCACTGTCATCCACATACTGTTGAGCAACGAACTCGCCCGTTGAACGATCCATCCAGTGTAAGTAACCTAATGTGTCACCAACAACCAGATAGTTATCTACGAGTACCGGCGCAGTCAATTGGCGATGTTCCAACTTGCTGTTTTCCCATAGCTCAGTACCACTACGTGCGTCTACCGCCACCACATGATCTTTTTCAGTGATCACGAACACACGACTGCCATCCGTCGCCATATCATTTGCTGATGAGTAGTTGCGCTTCCAAATTGGATTTGCCGAACGCAAATCAATCGCGATGAGCTGACCGTTGTAGCCTATAGTGAAAAGAGTGCCACCAAGTACGATAGGTGAAGCGTCTACGTCAACTAGACGATCAATCTCGGTTGCACCTTTTGGTGTGCCAACGGGTTGTTGCCAAATTAATTGACCGCGCTCAACGATTGCTGCCGCTAATCGACCGTTTGCCGTTCCCCAGAATACCCCACCACCAATCGCCGTTGGTGTACTATCACCACGCAAAGTTAGGTTTGGTACCTCTGTACTTAGAGCCCAGCGCTGTTCACCCGTACTCTCATCCAAAGCAACCAATGTGCCTCGACTCGTATTTACGATGATCAAGCCTGAGTCTGCTACAGGCTTCGCTAGTACCTCACCACCAACTTCAATACGCCAAATCACCTCTCCGGTTTCTTGGTCAAGTGCAATCACTTCACCATTTTCAGAGCCGATGTACAGGTGTTCGTAAGCCGCAGTGATCCCACCAGAAAGACGGGCCATCACATCTTCTTCTAAGTCGATTTGCCACTTCTGTTTACCATTTTTTGGATCCAGAGCTTTCACTAGACCATCACGGCTGGCAACAAACAGAGTGCCATTATCGAACACAGGTGACAGCTTTGAAAAGTAATGACCAACGCCATCACCAATCGAAGTGCTCCATTCACTGTTTGGCGTGAACTGGCTGTCAACCTGAGGTAATGGAGCCATAACAATGGTATCTTCTTCACTAGCACAACCAGCTAGGATTCCCACTGTTAACGCCCCTAACAAGGCTTTCTTAAAGACTCTCTTCATCCAATACGGTCCTTATTTGGCCAAGTCATCCAATTTCATTTGTAGCGTTGGGCTTGCATCAGCGGCTTGTTGAGCTTCTGTGTACGCGGTGTAAGCCGCCTCTTTGTCACCTTGACGAAGCGCGATGTCACCACGAAGCTCTGCAATACGACCCGTCCATGCTGCGTCAGTCACTTTGCCCAATTCAGCGTTTGCGGCGTCAAAGTTACCCATCTCAGCTTCAATGCGCGCGATACGGTAGCTGATAAGTGGGGATAGCGCTGCATCTTTAGTATTGCTTTGTGCCCACTTCAATTGCTCTAGTGCTGCAGAAAGTTCGTTTGCATCCACTTGCACTTTAGCCAATTGAAGGGCCGCCAGCACTGAGTACTCTTTCACTTTATTTGAGTCGATGAAAGCTTGAATGTCAGTTTGAGCATCAGTGCCCTTTGCTTGTAGCGCATTCATCGCTGTCGTGTAGCTTTGAGAAGCGGCTTCACTCGCCTGAACTACAGAATCTTGGTAGTAACGCCAACCAAATAGACCACCTAAACCAACAACTGCACCGATGATGACGGCTTTGCCGTTTTCCTTCCACCAGTCTTTAATGGCTTCAACTTGTTGCTCTTCAGTATCGTAAAGTTCCACTTCCTGTCCTCTTAAAACATGTAAATGGCAGCAAGGGCTGCCATTGTTTCTATTTCGTCGAAAGGCTCCTATCTTGGGAGCCTTATCATTGCGAATTAGATTTTAATCTTTAGCTTATTAAAAGACTTAAATCAGTGCTGCGATCTTCTCAGCAACTTCTGCTTGGTTGTAAGTTTCTTGCTCACCGCCCGCTAAGTCTTTAAGTACAACGGTATTATCCGCCACTTCGTTTTCGCCCAGTACCAATGCTACAACAGCACCAACTTTATCTGCACGTTTAAACTGTTTCTTGAAGTTACCACCACCGAAATGATTCATCACGCGAACACCTGGGATAGCTTCACGAAGCTGCTCTGCTAGCTTCATACCCGCCATCATCGTGCCTTCACCCGCGGTAACGACGTAAACATCAACGCTGCGACGTACATCTGTCAATTCTAGGGTTTCTAACATGAGTACTAGACGCTCTAGACCCATAGCAAAACCAACTGATGGTGTCGGTTTGCCGCCAAGTTGTTCAACAAGACCGTCATAACGACCGCCGCCACATACTGTGCCCTGGGAACCTAGGCTTTCAGTAATCCACTCAAATACGGTACGGTTGTAGTAATCCAGACCGCGAACCAGACGCTCGTTTACTGAGTATTCGATACCAGCAGCATCAAGAAGTTCACACAGACCTGCAAAATGTTGTTTAGATTCATCATCTAAGTAGCCAGAAAGACGAGGTGCATCACCTAAAATCGCTTGAACGTCAGGGTTCTTAGTATCTAGAACACGTAGCGGGTTGGTATGCAAACGACGCTTACAATCTTCATCTAGAACATCCATATGCTGCTCTAGGAATGCGATCAGTGCCGTGCGGTAATTAGCACGCGCTTCAAGAGAGCCGATTGAGTTCAACTCTAAACGCACGTGTTTGTCGATGCCTAGCTCACGCCATAGACGCGCCGTCATCATAATCAGTTCTGCGTCAACATCGGGACCATTTAGGCCAAATACTTCCACACCACACTGGTGGAACTGACGGTAGCGACCTTTTTGTGGGCGCTCGTGACGGAACATAGGACCCATGTACCATAGACGCTGTTCTTGGTTGTACAGCAGACCGTTTTCGATACCAGCACGAACACAGCCGGCGGTACCTTCAGGACGAAGTGTTAGGCTATCGCCGTTACGATCTTCGAACGTGTACATTTCTTTCTCAACCACGTCGGTGACCTCACCGATTGCACGGCTGAATAGATGCGTCATCTCAACGATTGGCATGCGCACTTCGTTGTAACCGTATGCGCTAACTACATTTTTCACTGTGTTTTCAAGTTTCTGCCACAGCGGAGATTGAGTTGGGAGGCAGTCGTTCATGCCTCGGATTGCTTGGATTGGTTTTGCCACAATACTTACCGTAATACTCGTTGAGATTAATCTTGAACTTTAACTTCGATGCGATTTTCTTCGTCCATTACAGACGCTTTCGCACGGATTTTAGCTTCCAGCTGATTAACAAGGTCATCATTGTCGAAGCGTTCTTTCTGGCGCTTGCCATCTTCATAGAACGCACTCTTCTTGTTACTTCCTGCTAGACCTAAATGTGAAACCTCAGCTTCACCAGGGCCATTTACCACACAGCCGATAATCGATACATCCATTGGTGTGATGATATCTTCTAAACGCTCTTCTAGTGCGTTCACCGTTCCAATAACGTCGAACTCCTGACGTGAACAGCTCGGACAAGCAATAAAGTTAATGCCACGAGAGCGTATACGCAATGATTTAAGGATATCAAAACCAACTTTGATCTCTTCTACAGGGTCTGCAGCCAAAGAGATGCGCAGAGTATCACCAATGCCCTCTGCCAACAGCATGCCAAGACCAACTGAAGATTTGACCGCCCCTGCTCGCGCACCACCAGCTTCAGTAATGCCGAGATGAAGCGGTTGATCAATTTTCTTCGCCAATAAACGGTATGAGTCTACGGCAAGGAAAACATCAGACGCCTTCACACTCACTTTGAATTGATCAAAGTTAAGGCGATCGAGATGATCGACATGACGCATCGCTGATTCTACCAAGGCTTCAGGCGTTGGCTCACCGTACTTAAGTTGCAGGTCTTTTTCTAAAGAACCACCGTTAACACCAATACGGATTGGGATATTTTTGTCACGGGCACAATCCACAACGGAGCGAATACGCTCTTCGCTGCCGATGTTGCCAGGGTTGATACGCAAACAGTCAACACCGTATTCCGCCACTTTTAGTGCGATACGGTAGTCAAAGTGAATGTCGGCAACCAATGGAACAGAGACTTGCTGCTTTATTAATTTAAAGGCTTCCGCGGCATCCATGGTAGGGACAGAAACACGGACAATGTCTGCGCCCACTTTTTCTAATGCTCGGATTTGAGCGACTGTGGCTTGTACATCAGTCGTGCGAGTGTTGGTCATTGACTGTACGGCAATCGGTGCACCATCACCAATTGGCACATCACCCACATAAATACGCGTCGATTTACGACGAACAATTGGAGATTCGTATTGCATAATTCTTTATAACGGTAGAGTGAATCGAGCTACTTTGCCTGAAGTATACCCAGAAAGGTCGACAGGTTCACTTGCAAATGTCATGGTTACGCCTTCAGGTGCGCCTAATATCACTTTAAAAGGCGCTTTTCCGGCAAGTTCTACATCTTGACCAGGCTTACGAGTACCACTGACGAGCGTTTTGCCATTCACGTCTTTTACTTGAATCCAGCAATCCGCTTTAAATTTCATCGTCAGTCGCGTCATTCCTTCTGGCACAACGAGCTTAGGCTCTTGCTCTTCATCTGCCGCTTCAATAATCGCCACTGGAGCATCAGGTATAATTTCAGAAACCTCGTCTTCATTCACTGCAAGTTCGGGGGTCGTTGTCTCTAGTGCATCGCCATCAGAAGCCGCTAGCGTTACGCCTTCAATCGCTGGCTTAATGTCTGTTGACGCTATCTCATCACGAGAGCTAGCCATTAACTTATCAGCACTAAGTTGGTCTATCTCGGCAATCTCAGCAGGAGTGCTAGCAATTAACTCATCAGCGCTAAGTTGGTCTATATCGGCAATCTCAGCAGCACTCGGTTCTACATCTAAATTGGCCTCTGTAACGACTTGAGCCAAGCTATCCTCTTGTTGGTTTTGCCACCACCAAGCACCCGAAATGCCGATAATAACAATAGCAATCACCCAAGTAAGCAGCATGATACGGCTATTGTGTTTTTCGTGTTTCGTTTTACGCGAAAAGCTCTGCATCTCGGTTTCTTGTGGCTGAACATGGGCCTCAGATGTTTGCTCTAAAGCTGCCAAAACGGTCTTTTCATCAAGGCCAACGAGTTTCGCATACGAACGAAGATAGCCACGTGTAAAGGTCGCGACCTGCTGCGGTTCAAATCGATTGTTTTCAATATTTTGAATAACAGAAACGCGAAGCCTCAGGCGATTAGCAACATGCTTTTGCGTCATCCCCAATGATTCGCGTTTATTTTTTAGTAGTGTGCCTGCTTCTAGAGAAAGTGGCACTTCAGTGGTGTTTTCGTGTTCTGTCATAATTATGGTATTTAATCTGTTGGGTGGCTAACACATTATCTATTTTCGTTTTTGTTCTTCAGACTCACTTAAAGATAGCTAGCCTAAACGCGTTAACCAAAATAATCTTTTAGAAACTTACAGCACTTGTTGTTTGAATGCTCGCGTTGCAAGAAGCTGCAAAGCGTTTTAAGAAAATACTGCAAATTGTCAGTGTCATAGTTATATTTTACTCACCATGATAAGCGAATGTATAACAAAGACAAAAACTCTTTACTCTCAAATTAACAGATAGCTCAAGTTTTTGTCCAAAAATTGACATGGCTACCCTCAATTGATCGCAATAACAAGCCATTACTCCGGTTGCCGTTTCGAGATGCCAAACAAAATAGCCAGAGCATAAGCTCTGGCTATTTCTTTATTCTGGCAATTTATACCGCTTTCACTTCGATGGTATCTGCACCACGGGTTGCTTTGAGCATTGCGGTACGCTTCGTGCGGTCGATAACATCACCAACAAGTTGGCCACAGGCCGCATCGATGTCATCACCACGGGTCTTACGGATCGTCACCGTGTGCTCATACTGCATCAACGTTTTCTGGAAGCGATCGATACGTGAATTACTTGGTTTCTTGTATGGTGAACCTGGGTACGGGTTAAATGGGATCAGGTTAATCTTACATGGCGTACCTTTCATCAGCTCAGCCAGCTCACGAGCGTGATCCATGTCATCGTTCACATGGTCTAGCAGTACGTACTCAACGGTTACTTTACCGCGGTTCGCGTTTGAAGATGCTAGGTAACGACGAACCGATGCCAAGAATTCTTGGATATCCCAACGGTCGTTGATTGGCATGATTTCGCTGCGCAACTTATCGTTTGGTGCGTGCAGTGAGATCGCCAGTGCCACGTCGATTTTACCTGTCATCTGATCAAGACCAGATACAACACCCGATGTTGATACAGTTACGCGACGCTTAGACAAGCCAAAACCAAGATCATCCAGCATGATTTCTAGTGCTGGGATCAAATTCTTCATGTTAAGCAGCGGCTCACCCATTCCCATCATTACCACGTTGGTAATTGGGCGACGACCAGTTTCTTTCTGTAGGCCCACTTCACGAGCAGCACGCCATACTTGACCGATGATTTCAGAAACTTTCAAGTTACGGTTAAAGCCTTGCTGAGCGGTTGAGCAGAACTTACATTCCAGTGCGCAGCCAACTTGAGAAGAAACACACAAAGTCGCACGATCATCCTCTGGGATGTACACCGTTTCGACATCTTGATCGCCAACACGCATTGCCCACTTGATCGTACCATCCGATGAGTGCTGCGCTTCAGAAACGACAGGAGCTTTAATCTCACACTTGTGCTGAAGCTTTTCACGCAGTTTCTTGTTGATGTTCGTCATATTGTCGAAGTCATCAACACCGAAATGGTAGATCCACTTCATAACCTGATCGGCGCGGAACGCTTTTTCGCCTAGTTCTTCCGCGAAAAATTGACGCATGCCTTTGCGATCAAAGTCGAGTAGATTGATTTTTTCAGTGGTCATGTTGCCTCTCAATGACTGAAACAAGAATAAGGGCGCGAATTGTACAGCCTTTATGCAGCTACAACAAGGGCTGTAAGACCTTGTGTTTGTTAAGGCATTAAAATCATAGTGATTAAATTTTAAACAGCGCTACTCACCCATTCTTCCTCATCTACAGATAATAAAAAGCCCCAGAAAAATCCGAGGCCTAAAATTCAAACGAGGACAAGATTAGCGAGGACAAATCTCTGATTCTGGGAAGAAGAACTCGATTTCACGCGCCGCCGACTCTGGGCTGTCTGAACCGTGAACGGAGTTATGGCGCATGCTCAGTGCGTAATCCGCACGGATCGTACCGCATGCCGCTTCTTCTGGGTTGGTTTTACCCATCAGTTCACGGTAACGCGCGATAGCGCCTTCGCCTTCAAGTACCTGAACCATGATAGGGCCAGATGTCATGAACTCTTTCAGTGCAGGGAAAAAAGGTTTGCCTTCATGTTCTGCGTAAAAACCGCTCGCCTGCTCTTCTGTCAGGTGAACCATTTTCGCAGCAACGATACGTAGTCCTGCGTTTTCGATACGGTGGTAAATTTCACCAATCAAATTGCGTTCTACAGCGTCGGGCTTAACAATTGAAAACGTTCTTTCTAGAGCCATAAAGTTTCCTTTTTGTACTTGTAATAATAGTTTTATATAAGTGACTTGCGTCTCTCTTAGTTATACCAGCACAGACGTGATGTCTGCACTGGTAAAAGTCTTATTTTGCGGCTTGTTCGTTCAGGAAACGAGCAAGTGTACGAACGCCCATACCTGTTGCCCCTGCAGACCACTTATCCGATGCCGACTTGCGATAGGTGCCCGCACAGTCAAAATGCAACCAACCTTTCTTGTAATCTTCTACAAAGTAGGACAAGAAAGCCGCTGCAGTGCTCGCACCTGGAGAGTAATCACCAGAGCTGATATTGGACAGATCCGCAAAGTTTGAAGGCAACATCTCACGGTGGAAATCAGCAAGAGGGAGTGGCCATAAACCTTCTTTCTCTTGGTTCGCCGCCGTTAGAGCGTGGTGAGAAAGCTCATCATCAAAACTCATCAGTGCATGGTAATCATTACCGAGCGCATTCTTCGCCGCGCCTGTGAGTGTTGCACAATCAATAATTAGCTCTGGGTTTTGCTCACTTGCGTAGATAAGACCATCAGCAAGCACCAAGCGCCCTTCAGCATCGGTATTCATGATCTCAACGGTTTTGCCATTTTTGTAGGTGATGATGTCGCCAAGCTTAAGTGCACGACCTGACACCATATTCTCAGCACAGCAAAGGATCAGCTTCACGCGCTTGTTCAAACCACGCTGAATCGCTAAACCAAGGCCACCGGTGATGGTGCCAGAACCGCCCATGTCCGCTTTCATTGCTGTCATAAAGTTTGATGGCTTCAAGCTGTAACCGCCAGAGTCAAAGGTAATACCTTTACCCACTAGGCACGCAAATACTGGTGCGTTTTCATCACCGGTTGGGTTGTAATCTAGCTGTAACATTGCAGATGTGCGCTCTGATCCCCGGCCTACAGCGTAGATACCTTCCCAGCCTTCTGAAAGCAGGTCTTTGTCTTTTACGATGCGAGTCGTCACGGTACCTTGAGGCGCAACTGACTTGATAAATTCTGCCGCCATCGTCGCCAATTGACGCGGTGCGACTTCTTCTGCGGTTTTATTGATGATATCGCGGGTAAAGTCAGTCGCGGTAATACGAGCATGAAGCTCTGCTTGATCCGCTTCTGGCAGTGCAACCCACTCTAGTGCGCCGTGTTTCTTAGGGTTACGGTATCCTTGGTGGAAAGCCCAAATGCTCTCTAAGTCCCAGTTGTCACCCGCAAGTAGAACAAAACGAATTCCTTGGCCATCGAGTTGACGCGCTGCACGTTGAATCGCACCAAGATCGTGACCTTCATCTAGGTGAATGGTTGCGCTATTCTCAGCGAAAGAAAGCTGTGCTTTGTCGCCCCAATGTGGTGCCGCTGGTTCTTGGCTTAGAAATACAGACATCTGTGTAGACATGGTTTCTCCTTGTCTTATAACGGCGTTACCTACGCCTCTTCTTTTTTAATAACTAACGGATGTTAGCACTATGTAGGGAAAAAATGTCAATTGGATAAAAAAACGGACCGAGAGGTCCGCTTTTTTTAGTAAGAATTGTTAACTCGGCTGCGTTTTGCCGCCGATTTGAGCGTTAGTCTGCTTCATCCATCCAGCATAAGATCACCGCTTCGAGGATCTTTTCGTTACAATGGTTTGGTTCATCATCGAACTCATCTAACTCCATGATCCATTGATGGAGATCGGTAAAACGTACCGTCTTAGGATCCACACCCGGAAACTTGTCACAAAGCTCTATCGCGATGTCGCGAGAATCTGTCCATTTCATTGCTCATCTTCCTTTTCGTTTTCCCTATCACAGGGAGATCGTATTAGTGATCTTCTGACGCGTGATTCAACGTGTATTTTGGGATCTCAACAACCAAGTCTTCATCTGTCACTTTTGCTTGGCAACCAAGACGAGATTCAGGCTCTAGCCCCCACGCTTTATCTAGCATGTCGTCTTCAAGCTCTTCACTTTCTTCTAGTGAATCAAAACCTTCACGAATGATCACGTGACATGTGGTGCATGCACATGATTTTTCACAGGCATGCTCAATACCGATACCGTTTTTCAGTGCCACGTCCAGAACGGTTTCACCAGTTTTTGCTTCCAACACTGCACCTTCTGGGCATAAATCTTCGTGCGGTAATACAATAATCTTAGGCATAACTACTTATCTCTTATATATCATCTACTGATTGACCTGACAGTGCAGCTCGAATCGATTTATCCATACGGCGCGATGCAAAATCTTGGCTTGCTTTGTCGGTGTCTTTAATGCCTTGCTCAATCGCATCCGCATCTTCACCATTGCGAAGCTCAATCAGTGCTTCAATCACATTTAACAACGCTTGTTTCTCTTGCTCTGATAGTAGCTCATCACCATCCGCTTGCATCGCTGCAATCAAACCTTCAATCACACGGTCTGCTTCAACACGTTGTTCTGCAAGCGCACGTGCTTGCATGTCTTCTTTCGCGTAGGCCATCGAATCACGTAACATGTTCGCAACTTCGTTGTCGCTCAAACCGTAAGAAGGCTTCACTTGAATCTCAGATTGAACGCCAGTGCTCTTCTCCATTGCCGTCACAGATAAAAGACCATCAGCATCCACTTGATAAGTCACACGAATGTGCGCTGCACCTGCCGCCATTGGCGGAATACCTTTCAGCGAGAAACGTGCCAGTGAACGACAGTCATCGACCATCTCACGCTCACCTTGTACCACGTGTACGCTCATCGCCGTTTGACCATCTTTGAACGTGGTAAATTCTTGCGCACGAGCAACAGGAATGGTGGTGTTACGAGGAATGATCTTCTCTACCAAGCCGCCCATGGTTTCAATGCCAAGTGATAATGGGATAACATCAAGCAGCAGCATTTCTGAATCAGGTTTGTTACCCGCTAGAATGTCCGCTTGGATGCCAGCACCAATCGCAACCACTTCATCTGGGTTAATGCTTGTTAGTGGTGTGCGACCAAAGAACTCACCCACCATTTCACGTACCAGTAGAGTACGAGTAGAGCCACCAACCATCACGGCTTCAAGCACGTCTTCGGTATCAACGTCAGCATCTTTAAGCGCGCGACGGCAAGACATCAAGGTTTTCTTCACCAATGGGCGAATCAACTCTTCGAACTGTTCGCGAGTGACTGAGCCTTTCCAGCCAAAAACATCAACATCCACGCTGTCATGCTCAGAGAAAGCAATCTTAGTTGCAGTGGCAATGTTTAACAGTACACGGTTTTTCTCTGCAGAAAGTGGCGCTTCTAGCCCCGCTTGCTCCATCAGATAGTCAGCAAGAAGATGGTCAAAGTCATCGCCACCTAACGCTGAATCACCACCCGTCGCCAAGACTTCAAATACGCCTTTTGACAGACGTAAGATAGAGATATCAAAAGTACCGCCACCTAAATCGTAAACCGCAATCACACCTTCTTGACCAGAATCCAAACCGTAAGCGATAGCTGCTGCAGTTGGCTCGTTAAGCAGACGTAGTACATGAAGACCTGCCAATTTTGCCGCATCTTTAGTACCGGCACGTTGAGCGTCATCGAAGTAAGCTGGAACGGTAATCACGACACCAGCAAGTTCCCCGCCAAGCGTCTCTTCTGCACGTTTTCCGAGTGCTTTTAGAATGTCTGCAGAAACTTCAATCGGGTTCTTATCACCTTGAGCCGTTTTCAGAATAGGAAGACCATTATCGCTCTCTTTAAACTGGTAAGGCAAAGATGGGTAACGAGATTGAATGTCTTTCAATGAGCGGCCAATCAAACGCTTTACCGAAATAATGGTATTTTCAGGCTCTAGCTCTGCTTTTGCTTTCGCGTCATAACCAACCATCGCCGATTCTTGCGCATAGTTTACAACCGACGGCAGAATACTACGTCCCTGCTCATCCGTTAAAGTCGTGGCATTGCCACTGCGTACAGAAGCAACCAAAGAGTTCGTGGTACCTAAGTCGATACCCGCTGCTAACTTATGCTGATGAGGTGCCGAGCTTTGGCCCGGTTCTGCGATTTGAAGTAGTGCCATGATGAGTCCTTGTCACGCTAACTAGCCGAGGAGCTTGTCTTCGACCAGTTCAATTTCGTTCTTTAGTTTGGCTATGAATTTAAGTTTACGAACGCGGTCTGCAGCTTCTGCCCAAAGACCATTATCAAGTTCTTGTTCTACATTCGCCAAATGCTGTTTGTACATTTTGCTGACCTTAGCATCAAAGTCAAAAAGCGCTGATTCAGGATCAGAGCTGTCAGCAATTTCTTCTAATTCTTCACGCAGCTCCATCTGTTCCATTAGGAACATTGGGTCTTGCATGGTTTGCTGTTCACCGTGGATTTCAATGCCATTTTCTGCCAAGATGTATTCTGCACGTGAGATTGGCTGTTTCAAAACTTGGTAAGCATCATTAATTTGCGCTGCTTTTTGAACAGCCATTAAACGGTCGCGCTCAGACGCTGTGGCAAAATTATCTGGATGAAAGCGTTTTTGCAGTTCTAAGAACTGAGAAGAAAGAAGGCTACCATCCAGCGTAAACTGACTTGGTAGCCCAAATAATTCAAAGTGATTCATTAAGTTCGGGTCCTAGTAAAGCCCTCTGGACTCGGTTGCCCAAAAGGCCAATCAATTAGACGTTGAAGCTTTCACCACAACCACATTCACTTTTCGCATTCGGGTTGTTGAATTCAAAGCCTTCGTTCAAGCCTTCCTTCACGTAATCCAGTTCAGTGCCGTCTAAGTACACCAAGCTTTTTTTGTCGATGATGATCTTGACACCCGAGTGGTCGAATACTTCATCTTCGTCTTCATTAAGCTCATCAACAAACTCAAGCACATAAGCCATACCGGAACAGCCTGTCGTCTTCACTCCAAGACGCAAACCGATACCTTTGCCTCGGTTATCTAGGAATGCTTTTACGCGACTCGCCGCTGTTTCTGTCATTGTGATGGCCATACTGCACCTTACGTCTGTCTAAATTACGATTGAAATGGGAGCGTTACAGGCTCCCATTATATACGGAATACTTATTCTTGGTGTTTTTTCTTGTAGTCAGCAACCGCTGCTTTAATTGCATCTTCCGCTAGGATTGAGCAGTGCACTTTCACGGGAGGAAGCTCCAACTCTTCTGCAATCTCAGAGTTTTTGATAGCAGCCGCTTCATCGATCGACTTACCTTTCACCCACTCTGTCACTAGTGAACTTGATGCGATTGCGCTACCACAACCGTAAGTTTTAAATTTCGCGTCTTCAATGATGCCTTCTGGTGTCACTTTAATTTGAAGCTTCATTACGTCACCACAAGCTGGTGCGCCAACCATGCCGCTACCTACTGATGGATCTTCTTTATCGAATGAACCTACGTTACGTGGGTTCTCATAGTGATCAATTACTTTTTCGCTGTATGCCATGATAAATTACCTCGAATCCTCTATTCAGTCCGTGAGATTAATGATGAGCCCATTCAACCGTGCTCAGATCAACCCCTTCCTTGTACATATCCCATAGAGGAGACATGTCGCGTAGCTTAGTCACTGCAACGCGGATTTGTTCAATTGCGTAATCAATTTCTTCTTCAGTCGTGAAACGGCCAAATGAGAAACGTACAGAGCTGTGAGCCAGTTCGTCGTCAAGACCTAGCGCACGAAGCACATAAGATGGCTCTAGACTCGCTGAAGTACATGCACTACCTGATGATACTGCGAGATCTTTCAGTGACATCAGGAGTGATTCGCCTTCAACAAATGCAAAGCTCACGTTTAAGTTGTGTGGTACACGCTGTTCTAAATCACCATTCACCGTTACCGCTTCAAGATCTTTCACACCATCTAGAAGACGGTTACGAAGTGCTAATGCGTGATCGTAATCTTTCTGCATGTCTTCTTTGGCGATGCGGAACGCTTCACCCATACCTACGATCTGGTGAGTCGGTAGCGTACCAGAGCGGAAACCACGTTCGTGACCACCACCATGCATTTGCGCTTCTAGGCGAATACGAGGTTTACGACGTACGTAAAGTGCGCCAATACCTTTAGGGCCATAGATTTTGTGTGCTGACAGTGAAATTAGGTCTACTTTCAACTCTTGAACATCGATTGGCAGTTTGCCCGCAGATTGTGCAGCATCTACGTGGAACACTATCTTACGTTCACGACATAACTCGCCGATTGCTGCGATGTCTTGAATAACACCAATCTCATTGTTTACGTGCATGATTGATACGAGAACAGTATCTTCACGCATTGCTGCTTGAAGTTTGTTTAGGTCAATCAGGCCGTTTGATTCTGGCTCTAAGTAAGTCACTTCAAAGCCTTCGCGCTCTAGTTGACGACATGGGTCAAGAACCGCTTTATGCTCTGTTTTACAAGTGATGATATGTTTACCCTTTTTAGAGTAAAAATGAGCGGCACCTTTGATTGCAAGGTTGTCAGATTCAGTCGCACCAGAGGTGAAGACAATTTCGCGTGGATCTGCATTTAGAAGGTCAGCAATTTGCTCACGGGCAGTATCTACAGCTTCTTCTGCCTGCCAGCCATAACGGTGCGAACGTGAAGCTGGGTTGCCAAATGTCCCATCCATTGTCATGTACTGAACCATTTTTTCAGCAACACGTGGATCAACTGGACACGTAGCGGAATAATCTAGATAAATCGGCAGTTTCATTCTCTACTCCAATGTAAAAAGCTGACCGCTAAGAGCGGACGTTTACACCGATGGGCGCGGCGGTTGTATTTTTGTTTGATAGCCCATGAGTCACCGCCAGATCAATGTCCTGACGATCAGAAATTTCTATTACTTCGTTGTCTGTCATCAGCTCACCGAGCGTGATGTTATTCAGGAAGTCGCTGATACGAGAGCTTAAGTCACGCCATAGTGTGTGAGTTAGGCAACGAGTCCCACCTTGACAACCTCCCTTGCCTTGGCATTTGGTTGCATCGACTGACTCATCAACAGCAGCAATTACGGTACCGATAGCGATACTGTGTGCATCGGCACCCAGTCGGTAACCACCACCAGGACCACGAACGCTAGTGACTAAGCCTGCTTTACGCAATTTCGAAAACAGCTGCTCTAAATAAGAGAGCGAGATCCCCTGGCGCTCGGAGATGTCTGCAAGAGGTACCGGGGTTTGTTGCGAGTGCAGTGCCACATCCAGCATGGCTGTCACCGCATATCTTCCTTTAGATGTAAGTTTCATACCACACCGTATCCACATGGTTTGTAATGATTATGATTCTTCCATACCCGACTAAAATGGTCAAGTATTTATTTGACTATTTTAGTCAGGTATTCACCCTTACATCTAAAGTGGTTATTGTTTATTCAGAGTTTCTTTTCGATCGCTGTCAAAACACCACGCAGAATATTCAATTCTTGAGCCTCTGGTCGTGCACGTGAGTACAAGCGACGAAGTTTGTTCATCACCTGACCTGGCTGTTCTTTGTTGATAAATTGGGTATCAACCATCACCTTTTCAAGGTGCTCAAAGAACATTTCTAGCTCTTTATGGCGTGGGTACTCTTCAGGCTCACTTGGCACGTATTGGCTTTGCTCTAGGTTGAGGTGTGCAACGCGAACTTCATAGCTCAGCGTTTGTACCGCCATCGCTAAGTTAAGTGAACTGTATTCAGGATTAGCTGGAATGCAAACGTGGTAATGACACTTCTGCAATTCGTCATTAGTTAGGCCAGTTCTCTCACGGCCAAAGACCAATGCAACAGGGTGCTTTTGGCCTTCAACGGCAAATTTCTCACCACATTCGCGTGGCTCAAGCATTGGCCATTCAAGTGTGCGTGAACGAGCACTAGAGCCGACGACAAGACCACAATCTTCAATGGCTTCCTCTAGCGTACTTACGACTGTTGCGTTTTGAGCAATATCACCAGCACCAGCGGCAAGAGCAAGAGTTTGGTCATCCACTTCACATTGCGGATCAACCAATACAAGTTGGCTTAAACCCATGACTTTCATTGCGCGTGCAGCCGAGCCAATGTTGCCTGAATGAGAAGTTCCGACGAGTACGATTTTTACTTGATCCAACATCTGTGTTTGCTACCTAGTTTAAAACCGCAGAATGTTACCATATTTTTTTAACACGCCCTATAGAGAAGCCGCTTTCTACTGGCATTCTCATCAATTGGTGCACTTCATCACGATACATGGACCACTACGCACTAGAACGGAGGACAAAAAATAACCACTTCCTTTTTGTTTTAACTCTGGTATACTCGCGGCCGCTTTCATTTGTTCTTTAACATCCGTTGGGAAATTCGTATGCATCCAATGCTAAACATTGCTATTCGCGCTGCGCGAAAGGCAGGCAATCACATTGCTAAATCATTAGAAAACACAGATAAAATTGAATCTACGCTAAAAGGCACTAATGACTTTGTTACTAATGTAGACAAAGAAGCAGAAGCTATCATCATCGATACTATCAAGCACTCTTACCCAGAGCACTGTATCGTTGCTGAAGAAGCTGGTCTTATCGAAGGTAAAGATAAAGACGTACAATGGATCATCGACCCACTGGATGGCACTAATAACTTTGTAAAAGGTTACCCAACTTTCGCAGTATCTATCGCAGTTCGCTTCAAAGGTAAAACTGAAGTGGCTTGTGTATACGATCCAATGCAAAACGAGCTATTCACTGCACAACGCGGTGCTGGCGCTCAACTAAACAACGCTCGTATCCGTGTTACTCCGCTTAAAGACCTACACGGTACTGTTCTTGCGACTGGTTTCCCATTCAAACAGAAGCAACACTCTGAATCTTACATCAAGATCATTGGCTCTCTATTTACTGAATGTGCCGATTTCCGTCGTTCTGGCTCTTCAGCTCTTGATCTATGTTATGTCGCTGCAGGTCGCGTAGATGGTTACTTCGAGCTAGGTCTGAAGCCATGGGATATGGCGGCTGGTGAGCTGATTGCTCGTGAAGCTGGTGCTATCCTAACTGACTTTGCTGGCGGAACTGATTACATGAAGTCTGGCAACATCGTTGCTTCAAGTGCTCGTGGCGTAAAATCTATCCTTAAGCACATTCGTGAAAACGGTAACAGCGCGATCCTTAAGTAAGATGATGGCGGCATACTAAGCCCGCCACGCTGATGACTTTCAAAAAGCCTCGCTCTCTGAGCGGGGCTTTTTTACATCTGTCAGTCTCGTTCTAAAATGTGTCTACACATTGAGGACGAATGATGTGCGAGGCTCTTCAGCGACACAACTCAGATACAAAAAAACCGCCGATTACTCAGCGGTTTTTGCTTTCGGTTTCGGTTCTCAATCTGCCTTATGGCATCTCGTCGAACTCTGCACCTTCTTTTTCTACTTGAGGTGGCATCAAGTGCTCCTTCTGGATACCCAGTTTTAGCGCTAGTGCTGATGCTACGTAGATAGAAGAGTACGTACCTACTGTGATACCTAGTAGAAGTGCGGTCGCGAAACCGTGAATCATCGCACCACCTTGAGTGAACAGTGCAATTACTACGAACAACGTCGTACCAGACGTAATCAAAGTACGGCTCAATGTTTGAGTAATTGAAGCGTCCATGATGTCTGAAGGCTCACCCTTACGCATCTTACGGAAGTTTTCACGAATCCGGTCGAATACAACAATGGTATCGTTGAGCGAGTAACCAACTACCGTTAGTAGTGCCGCTACGATGGTTAGGTCAACTTCGATTTGTAGGAACGAGAAGACACCCAGCGTGATGATGATATCGTGTGCCAGTGCCATTACCGCACCTGCTGCTAGACGCCATTCGAATCGGATCGATACGTAGATCAGGATACAGATTAGCGACACAAGAATCGCTAGGCCGCCTGCTTCCGTTAGTTCATCACCAACGTTTGGACCTACGAATTCGATACGCCGCATTTCTACGCTTTCACCCGTGCCTTCTTTAATAGCACCAATGATTTGGTTACCTAGCGTTTCACCAGACATATCGTCACGTGGACGAAGACGAACCATTACATCACGAGCGCTACCGAAGTTTTGTACCGTCGCATCGCCGAAGCCTTGTGAATCTAGAGCTGCACGAATTTCTTCAAGGTTTGCTGGTTGTTCAAAACCTACCTCGATGAGCGTACCACCAGTAAAGTCTAGACCCCAGTTCAACCACTTGGTTGATAGCGTGAAGATAGAAGCAGCGATCATAAAGATAGAGAATACGAACGCGACTTTCGACCAACGCATAAAGCCGATCGTGTTTTCTGCTTTTAGAATTTGAAACATAATAATTCCCAGCCTTAGATCGACAATTTCTTAACGCGCTTGCCACCGTACACCAAGTTCACGATACAACGTGTACCTATGATTGCGGTGAACATAGAGGTCAAGATACCGATAGATAGCGTTACCGCGAAGCCTTTCACTGCACCTGTACCAACAGCAAACAGAATGATTGCTGTGATAAGGGTGGTGATGTTCGCATCGGCAATGGTGCTAAATGCATTAGCGTAACCTTGATGAATCGCTTGTTGTGGACTGCGGCCATCGCGAAGCTCTTCACGGATACGTTCGAATATCAGTACGTTCGCATCGACTGCCATACCCACTGTCAAAACGATACCAGCGATACCCGGAAGCGTCATGGTTGCACCTGGAATCATCGACATAATACCGATGATAAGCACTAAGTTTGCCATCAGTGCAACGTTCGCGATCAGACCAAAACCACGGTAGTAAAGCAGAGTAAAGATCATTACTGCTACCATACCCCAGATACATGCTTGAATACCCATATCGATGTTTTGCTGACCCATTGATGGACCAATGGTACGCTCTTCAACGATAGAGATAGGGGCGATAAGTGCACCAGCACGTAGTAGAAGTGCTAGGTTGTGCGCTTCTGCCGCAGAGTCGATACCTGTGATACGGAAGTTACGGCCAAGAGCCGATTGAATCGTTGCTTGGTTAATGACTTCTTCGTGTTTATCAAGGATCACTTTGCCTTCTGGCGTACGACGACCACTGTCTTTGTATTCTGCAAACACGGTTGCCATTAGCTTGCCGATGTTCTTTTTAGAGAACGCTGACATCTTGTTACCACCCTCGCTGTCTAGCGAGATGTTCACTTGCGGACGACCGTATTCATCAACACTTGAGCTTGCATCCGTGATACTTTGACCACCAAGAATAACGCGCTTCTTCAATACAACAGGGCGACCATCACGATCCATCTTGATTTCGCTACCTGCTGGCGCACGACCACTTGCCGCGGCTGATAGGTCCGCTTTATCATCGACTTCGCGGAACTCTAGCGTTGCCGTTGCACCTAGGATTTCCTTCGCACGAGCGGTATCTTGAACACCGGGAAGCTCAACGACGATGCGACTAGCACCTTGACGTTGCACCAATGGTTCAGCAACACCCAGCTCGTTTACACGGTTACGTAGAATCGTGATGTTTTGTTCTACAGCGTAGTTACGGATCTCTTGTAAACGTTGCTCAGTAAAGGTGGCAATCAAAGCGTAACGGCCATTCGAATCAGAGTCGACAAAGTTCATGTCAGGGTGATTCTTCTCTAGCGTCGCCTTCGCTTCCGCCAGTTGTTCTTCATTACGTAGCAATACTTCGACTCCCTCTTTACCAGAAGGACGAATTGCACGGTAGCGAACTTTGGCTTCACGAAGCTCACTACGGAACGCTTCTTCTTGTTGACCAACTAGCTTTTCCATTGCCGCGTCCATATCCACTTCCATCAAGAAGTGAACACCACCACGCAGGTCAAGACCCAGTTTAAGTGGTGACGCACCAATGGCTTCTAGCCAGTCTGGCGTAGATGGCGCTAGGTTGAGAGCGACAATTTTATCTTTGCCAAGCGCTTCGCTGATAATATCGCGCGCACTGATCTGAGTATCAGTATCATTGAAACGAACAAGGATTGAACCATTTTCGAGAGCAATGGTTTTATAAGAAAGGTGCTCTTTATCAAGAGCGTTAGTGACAGCATCCAGCGTTGACATATCAACAGAGGCGCCACGCGCCCCTGTAATTTGAACAGCCGGATCTTCACCGTAGATATTTGGAAGTGCGTACAACGCAGCGGTGATGATGGCGAAGAATACCATCAAATACTTCCATAACGGATAACGGTTTAGCACAGCGAGGATCCTTTAGCTGTTTTATAGAGACTTAAGCGTACCTTTTGGTAGCACTGCCGTTACGAAGTCTTTCTTGATCACAACTTCATTGTTTGCATTTAGCTCAATTGAAATGTAGTCGTTCTCTTCACTGATCTTAGTGATTTTACCTACTAGACCACCGCTTGTTAGTACTTCGTCACCTTTGCCCATCGAAGACATCAGGCTCTTGTGTTCTTTTACACGCTTTGCTTGTGGGCGATAGATCATGAAGTAGAAGATCACTGCGAACATGCCTAGCATGATTAGCATTTCAAAACCGCCACCTGCTGGTGCGCCTTCTGCTGCTGCGTGAGCTTGAGAAATAAACATTAAAACATCCTCATTATATTTTATTAATAATCCAAAAAGTTGGGCTTTCGCAATTTAGATTCAAGTCTGAATGTGACTAATAGAGATCACTCTCTCAAAAATAATATGCTTTTGCCTACTTTATTAGCAAAAGCCTCTGGCGACATGCCAAAGGCTTTAATTTTTTATGCTTTACCTAGTGGTGGCACTTCGCGGTCACGACGAGCGTAAAACTCTTGAACAAACTCATCGAAACGATCTTCATCAATCGCCTTACGAATGCTTTCCATCAAACGTTGGTAGTAACGTAGGTTATGGATAGTATTCAGGCGCGCACCTAGGATTTCGTTACAACGCTCTAGGTGGTGAAGGTACGACTTGCTGTAGTTCTGACAAGTGTAACAGTCACAGTGCGGATCTAACGGTGTTGTATCCGTTTTGTGTTTCGCATTACGGATCTTGATCACACCACCAGTCACAAATAGGTGGCCGTTACGCGCGTTACGGGTTGGCATTACACAGTCAAACATGTCGATACCACGGCGAACACCTTCGACCAAGTCTTCTGGCTTGCCAACACCCATCAAGTAACGTGGTTTATCTTCTGGAAGTTGTGGGCACGTGTGCTCAAGAATGCGATGCATGTCTTCTTTCGGTTCACCGACGGCAAGACCACCCACCGCATAACCGTCAAAGCCAATGTCAGTTAGACCTTTTACCGATACATCTCGTAGGTCTTCGTATACACCACCTTGAACGATACCAAATAGGTTGTTCGGGTTTTCTAGTTTATCGAAGTGATCACGCGAGCGCTGCGCCCAACGTAGTGACATTTCCATCGATTTTTTCGCTTCATCGTGTGTCGCTGGGTATGGCGTACACTCGTCGAAAATCATAACGATGTCAGAGCCTAAGTCTTTTTGGATTTCCATCGACTTCTCTGCGTCCATGAAAATTTTGTCACCGTTTACTGGGTTGCGGAAATGTACACCTTGCTCTGTAATAGTACGCATTTTACCCAGGCTGAATACTTGGAAACCGCCTGAATCGGTAAGGATCGGACCATGCCAGTTCATGAAGTCGTGCAGGTCACCGTGCATTTTCATCACTTCTTGGCCTGGACGCAGCCATAGGTGGAAAGTGTTACCGAGCAGGATTTCTGCGCCCGTGCCTTTTACTTCTTCTGGTGTCATGCCTTTAACGGTACCGTAAGTACCTACCGGCATGAACGCTGGCGTTTGAACAGTGCCACGTTCGAAGGTCAATTGACCACGACGCGCATTGCCGTTTTTCTTCTTAAGATCGAATGATAATTTCACGATGCCTCCGAGTGTCAGAGAAACAGTCTGACAATGTTTTTTAGGGGTAACCCCCACTTTAAGGAGTGGTCGCTTTCCGTGCGAGAGACAAAGCAGTGGTTCTGCTCTGTTTCCTAGCTTACTGCTAGCACTCGTAAATCGTTGCCCCCTCCTAGCCTCTCCCTTAGAAAGGGGGGAGAAACCCACGCCTCAGCGCTTTTATTCCCTCACCTTTTTAAGAGGAGGGTTAGGGAGGGGTTTATGCCGTTTTCTTCTTGATGAACATTGAATCACCATAAGAGAAAAAACGGTAGTTGTTCTCAACCGCATGCTGGTATGCATTCATGGTGTTCTCATAACCTGCAAACGCACTCACCAACATAATCAGTGTTGATTCTGGCAAGTGGAAGTTGGTGATCAAGCAGTCCACCAACTGGTACTCGTAACCAGGGTAGATAAAGATTTCGGTATCGCCAAAGAATGGAACCAATTCTGTGCCTTTCTTCAACGCGTCTTGCGCTGCACTTTCCAGTGAACGAACCGATGTTGTACCAACGGCAATGATTCTACCGCCACGGGCCTTGGTGGCATGAATAGCGTCAACCACGTCTTGTGGCACTTCAACGTATTCCGCGTGCATGTGGTGATCGTTAATATCATCCACTTTTACCGGTTGAAATGTACCCGCACCGACGTGCAGCGTCACATAAGCAAATTCGGCGCCTTTCGCTTTGATTTTCTCTAGCAGAACATCATCAAAATGTAAGCCTGCGGTTGGCGCGGCTACCGCACCCGGTTTTTGGCTGTAAACCGTTTGGTAACGCTCTTTATCTGCGTCTTCATCTGGGCGGTCAATATAGGGTGGAAGTGGCATATGACCGATCTGTTCCAGAATTTCTAGCACCGTCTTATCAGAATTAAATTTCAGCTCAAACAATGCATCATGACGAGCCACCATCTCTGCTGAGTATTCATCATTTTCGCCAACAATAACGGTGGAGCCTGGTTTTGGCGATTTTGAGCAGCGTACGTGAGCCAAAATGCTCTTGTCGTCGAGCATGCGCTCCACTAGTACTTCTAACTTACCGCCTGATTCTTTACGACCAAACATACGGGCAGGGATAACGCGGGTATTATTGAAAACCACGAGGTCACCGGCTTGAACATGGTCCAACACATCGGTAAATGTGCCATCCACTAGCTCGCCAGTATTACCGTCCATTTGCAGTAGTCGGCTAGCGGTACGCTCTGGCTGAGGGTAACGAGCGATGAGTTCATCTGGAAGGTCGAAATGGAAATCTGATACTTGCATGTTACTTGTCTTATATATTGGTCAAATCACGTCAAAGACGACGATAAAATTGCGACGAGTTTTTCGCAGCAGACTAGTATATGTTTACATGCTGCAATAGCAAGCAAATCCCTTTCGATTGATGGCAAAAGCGTCCACTAAGAATGTAATAAGACATGAAGAGCGTATTGTTCCACGACGTATAGATATACATCGGCATGCTTCGTTATTATCAAATCACTCAATAAGTTCACTTTTAGACTATATTGACAATGAGCAACTTGCTCTATGTTCGAACTTTTGAGGTAAGTATGAAGATGTTAATTACGCTATTCAGCGCCGCCATTATTTCTTTTTCTGCTAATACGTTAGCAAGCTCTGAACAAGAGACGTTAAAAACGTTACAAGATGCATGTAAGCTGAAGCAAGTACCGCACTTGTGCGCAGTTAATCTGCCTAATAAAAGTTACATTGGTAGCTGTGTTGATGCCAAAGCATATGGTCTGATCTGTGTCCATTATAGACAAAGTTAAGAGTAACCAAAGCTAAGGCTATACTGCCTTAGCTTTGGTCATTCATGATAGCGCTTACATGTTTCACTCCCATCTTACAATGCAGGATCACCTTCTCTTTTAGTAGACGGCTTTATGTAAATGACCAACCTATTCCCTCCCCTGATTGATCTTCATCTAATTGCATTAATTTATTAGTGAAAAACGAGTTAGCTCCCAGATAAAGGGCAAAATATTCTCTATATTTAGGAAAAGGACAACGCCTTTGGAGGTCTCTATGATCAAAGTTGAAGACATGATGACTCGCAATCCTCATACCCTTTTTAGTAGCAACACATTGCGTGAGGCTCGAGACATGATGGAAGCGCTCGATATTAGACATATTCCGGTTGTAGATGCCAATGACCATCTACAAGGTTTAGTGACACATCGAGATATTCTTGCTGCTCAAGAATCCAGTTTGCACCCTGATGAGACTGAACAATCTTTCACTTTCGATACGCCACTTCATAAAATGATGCACACTAACATCATGACGGCGGAACCAAGGGCTGGATTAAAAGAAAGTGCTATCTATATGCAGAAGCATAAAGTAGGTTGCTTGCCAGTGGTGAACCACGGTCATTTAGTCGGCATTATCACTGATTCAGATTTTGTCACGATCGCAATTAACTTACTGGAACTGCAAGAAGAGGTTGAGCCCGAGGAAATAGAGTCAGAAGACTAAACCTTTCTGGATATGTGGTCATTTTGCTCAACCAATGGCACAAACAAAAAAAGAGCGGCCCAATCGCCGCTCAAAGATGTCATGACTCTCGTCGTAATTGTGGACTCTACGTTTGTTAGAATTGATCTTCTTCGGTAGAACCAGTCAGTGCTGTCACTGATGAGTTACCACCTTGAATGGTATTGGTCATTCTATCAAAGTAGCCCGTACCAACTTCTTGTTGATGCGCCACAAAAGTGTAACCTTTTTCTGCCGCTTCAAACTCAGGACGCTGTACTTTCTCAACGTAATGGCGCATACCTTCGCCTTGTGCGTAAGCATGTGCCAGTTCGAACATATTGAACCACATGTTGTGGATACCCGCTAGCGTGATGAACTGATATTTGTAGCCCATATCAGCCAGCTCTTGTTGAAACTTAGCAATGGTTTCAGCGTCTAGGTTCTTCTCCCAGTTGAATGAAGGCGAACAGTTATATGCCAACAGTTGGTCTGGGTACTCTGCGTGAATCGCTTCTGCAAACTTACGCGCTTCTTCTAGACATGGCGTTGCCGTCTCACACCAGATCAAATCCGCGTATGGTGCGTAAGCTAGACCACGAGAGATTGCTTGGTCGATACCTGCACGAACACGGTAGAAACCTTCTGGTGTGCGCTCTCCTTGAATAAAGTCCTTGTCATATGGGTCGCAATCAGACGTTAGCAGGTCTGCTGCGTTTGCATCGGTACGTGCGATTACGAGTGTTGTAGTGCCTGCAACGTCTGCTGCTAGACGAGCTGCGACCAGTTTCTGTACTGCTTCTTGAGTTGGAACCAATACTTTACCGCCCATGTGACCACACTTCTTCACTGATGCCAGCTGGTCTTCAAAGTGAACACCCGCCGCACCTGCGTCGATCATTGATTTCATTAGCTCGTACGCATTAAGAACGCCACCAAAACCTGCTTCTGCATCCGCTACGATTGGTAGGAAGTAATCAATACCACCTTCGTCTTCTGGCGACTTACCTGCTGACCACTGGATTTGGTCTGCGCGACGGAATGAGTTATTGATGCGTTTTACTACTGACGGTACAGAGTCTACTGGGTAAAGGGATTGGTCTGGGTACATAGTCGAAGCGGTGTTGTTGTCCGCCGCTACCTGCCAGCCCGAGAGGTAAATAGCTTCAATACCCGCTTTTGCTTGCTGTACGGCTTGACCTCCCGTCAGTGCACCAAGACAGTTTACGTAGCCTTTCTTTGAGCTACCGTTAACCAGTGACCAAAGTTTGTCAGCACCACGTTGTGCGATTGTGTTCGCAGGCACCATAGAACCGCGTAGTTCTACCACTTCTTCCGCTGTGTAAGTACGCTTTACGTTTTTCCAGCGTGGGTTGGTTGCCCAATCTTTTTCCAGTGCATCAATTTGTTGGCGGCGAGTTAAGTTAGTCATTGATCTATCCCTCTAATAATGTGCACTTGTGCATGTGCGTTGAGTTTTCCGTTCTCAGGCAGTACATCCTTATCTGCCTCGAATCCTTCACGTATTGGTTAAATAAAGTTGGTTATTGAAATTATTGGGTTAATCCAAGTAGTCGTAACCTGGAATGGTTAAAAAGTTGGTCAGTTCATCGCTCGTAGTGAGCCTTGCCATCAAGTCAGCCGCTTCCTCAAATCGACCTGCTTGGTAGCGCTGTTCACCAATTTCTTGCTTCACGACTTCAATCTCTTCTTTCAGATACAACTCGAGCAGCTCCTTAGTGACTATCAAACCGTTATCGAGCGACTTACCGTGTTGAATCCACTGCCAAATAGAAGCACGGGAAATTTCTGCGGTTGCTGCGTCTTCCATCAGTCCGTAAATCGGCACACATCCATTGCCAGAGATCCAAGCTTCAATGTATTGCAACGCGACGCGGATGTTGTGGCGCATGCCTTCTTCTGAGCGTTCACCTTCGCATGGTTCAAGCAACTCTTCGGCGGTGATTAGCGCATCTTCCGAGCGGCTCACATCCAGTTGGTTGGTGCGCTGACCGAGTGTTGCGCTAAACACTTCCATTGCAGTGTCCGCCAGACCAGGGTGTGCAACCCAAGTACCGTCGTGTCCGTTGTTCGCTTCCAGTGATTTATCCTTGTGAATCTTATCCAGCACTTTTTGGTTTTCTTGTGGGTCTTTGGCTGGAATAAAGGCTGCCATGCCGCCCATCGCAAATGCACCGCGCTTATGACAAGTACGCACCAACAATCTTGAGTAAGCGTTGAGGAATGGCTTATCCATAGTCACCACTTGGCGATCAGGTAGAACGCGATCTGGATGATTTTTCAGTGTTTTGATGTAGCTAAAGATGTAATCCCAACGACCGCAGTTGAGACCGACAATGTGCTCTTTGAGTGAGAACAGAATCTCGTCCATTTCAAATACCGCAGGCAACGTTTCAATCAGTACGGTAGCTTTAATGGTTCCGGTATCCAAACCGAAATACTCTTCAGTGAAATGGAACACTTCACTCCACCACTTCGCTTCATGATGCGATTGCAGCTTTGGAATGTAGAAATAAGGACCGCTTCCCTTTTTCAATAGCGCTTTGTAGTTATTGTAGAAGTACAGAGCAAAGTCGAATAGCGCACCTGGAATGATCTGACCGTGCCACGTGACGTGTTTTTCCTTTAGATGCAGCCCGCGAACGCGGCAGATCAACACCGCTGGGTCTTCTGTCAGCTGATAGTGTTTGCCATTGCTAGGATGGGTGTAACTGATGGTGCCATTGACGGCATCACGCAGGTTAATTTGTCCATCCAGAACTTTACTCCACGCCGGAGACATTGAGTCTTCGAAGTCTGCCATGAACACTTTAACATTCGCATTCAGTGCGTTAATCACCATCTTGCGATCGGTTGGTCCAGTAATCTCCACTCGGCGATCTTGCAGATCTTGCGGGATTCCAAGGATCTTCCAACTTCCCTCGCGAATGTCTTGTGTCTCCGGTAGAAAATCTGGCAGCTCACCAGCATCGATGCGTGCTTGCTTCTCTTCTCGCGCTTCTAGCAACTGTTCAACACGTCCGGCAAATTTTTCACACAGTAGAGATAAAAAGGTTTGGGCTTCAACAGGGAAAATTGCTTGATGTTCAGGAGCAACGATTCCAATCACCTCAAGCATGCCTTGGGTTTGCATTAGTTGTTGTGTTTTTTGTTCTGTCTGAGCAAGCATAATCATTCATCCTTAACGTGCTTTATCCATCTTGGCAGTCAAGCCTAAAGCTACATTTGTAAGTTATGAACAACAAATTACATCCATTGATTTGGTGTTCACTTCGCTTCATTGTGTCTATATCTTGCGCAACCTGAATTGCTTTTTCAATCTAGACATAAGTCTTACAAGCCTTTAATTAAGCTAACTCAACAAAGGGTTAAGCGAAACCCCTTAAGTAAACAAAACATTAAATTCAAAGTTTTATCCGGTATCAAACAAGCGTTTGATTTTTCAACTTAATTTGTAAGTTATTACGTAATTTAATTACATTAATTTTACAGGTTATTTTTGAATTCAAACAAGCGTATGAATAGTAAGGTGAGAGAAAAATCCTTGTATTCACAAGGGCTAGAAGGAGGAAGTGAAACGCAACTTAAACGCGCTATACAAGTAGTTGTGTAAAATGAACATTGTAAAATTTCACTATTTTATGAAAGCTTCATGAAAGTTCGTCTGTGAAATTTTACAAGTCAAAGTTTGCATGCAGAACAAAATGCTAAAAAACGCACTATTTATAGTGCACTTTTAGATATTGAATCGGATATTGTAGGCTAATACTAATAGCTAAAGCAGTTCAGAGACGACTTCTGCCAATTGCTTGAAAGTATTTGTTCGTGACGAGCTTGGACGCCACACCAAACCAATATCGCGATACGCTTGCTGACCTGGGGGATCAATCACCACCAAATTTTGGTTATGAAGCAAACCGTGATCGATGGCCATTTGCGGGATAAACGTTGTACCCAGACCATTTGCCACCATTTGTACCAAAGTATGAAGGCTGGTTGCCGTAAACGGATTAATTTTGTCTTTTTCAGTCAACTTACACGCAGAAACCGCGTGTTCCGTTAAGCAGTGCTCTTTCTCTAAAAGAAACACCGATTCATTGGGCAAGTCCGCATAGCTAATCGGCACAGGAACCGAATCCACATGATTCGCACTGATCACCATACGAAATGGGTCTTGACCTACCACTCGACTTTCCATGCCCTCAATTTCGACAGGAAGCGCAAGAATCAACACATCCAATTCACCATGACGTAGAGCTTTTAATAAGTTTGTCGTCGTATCTTCTCTTAATAGAAGGTTCAGTTGTGGGAAACGGTAGTTCACCTCTTGAACGAGATCGCACAATAAGAAAGGTGCGATAGTCGGAATACAGCCCACCTTAAGTTGCCCCTCCATATCGCCACCTTGACATAAAAGCCCCAGTTCAACCAAGTCTTGACCTTTTGCCAATAACTCTCGACCTTGCTGAACCACCATTTCTCCAGCTTGCGTAAAAACCAGTGGGCTTTTTTTGTCTTTCTTTTCATATAGCGGGCAACCAATCAACTCTTCAAGGTTTTGAATCCCTTTACTCAACGTAGATTGACTGACAAAACAACGCTCAGCGGCATCGCTAAAATGACGTGTTTCATGCAAAGTGACCAAGTAGTGTAACTGCTTCAAGCTAGGCCATTTATTCATAATTCTATTTGTATCTAATGCTGTTTCAGTGATCGAGGTAATAGTTTTGTTATTATCGCTTTTTTCGATTAACTTAATCTATTTATTTCGCTTTTTTCAATAGTACAATCTGTACTATAGTTTGTCCCGTACAAACACGGACTAAACCTAAATAACTGAATTAGGTTTGAAGCTAACCAAAATTTTTAGGAGCAAAAAATGGTACTAGTAGGTCGTCAAGCCCCTGACTTTACTGCTGCAGCTGTTCTAGGTAACGGCGAAATCGTTGATAACTTCAACTTTGCAGAATTCACTAAAGGTAAGAAAGCAGTAGTATTCTTCTACCCACTAGATTTCACGTTCGTTTGCCCATCTGAGCTAATCGCATTCGACAACCGTCTAGCTGATTTCCAAGCTAAAGGTGTTGAAGTAATCGGTATTTCTATCGATTCTCAGTTCTCTCACAACGCATGGCGTAACACTGCTATCGAAGATGGCGGTATCGGTCAAGTTCAATACCCTCTAGTTGCTGACGTTAAGCACGAAATCTGTAAAGCATACGATGTTGAGCACCCAGAAGCAGGCGTTGCTTTCCGTGGTTCTTTCCTAATCGACGAAGATGGTCTTGTGCGTCATCAAGTCGTAAACGACCTACCACTAGGCCGTAACATCGATGAAATGCTACGCATGGTTGATGCACTAAACTTCCACCAGAAGCACGGCGAAGTATGCCCAGCACAATGGGAAGAAGGTAAAGCTGGTATGAACGCATCTCCAGAAGGTGTTGCAGCGTTCCTATCTGAGTACGCAAGCGACCTAAGTAAGTAATAGACTACACAGCCCAAGCTCAACGGGCGTGTTGGTTGGATGTATATAAAGCAAAAGCTATCGCGGAAAAATCGCAAACGCCAATCAGTCTAAGTAAAGTCATAAAAAAGCCCAGAGTCGCTCTGGGCTTTCTTTTTATCTGCGTTTTTTAACAGCAAAAGAGGCAAGCCTCACGCAAAAATTTTACCTCTATTTCCCTCTGTCTCAGTGCAGATTCCCCCTTTACGTCCTGCTAGTATTTGCTGTAATTACAACAATTCAGGACAGCCTCGTGAACACTCAACTTGAAGTCTGTATTGATAACATTGAATCTCTTCACAATGCGATTACTGGCGGTGCAACCCGCATCGAACTCTGCTCTTCTCTCGCTTTAGGTGGCTTAACCCCAAGCTACGGCTTTATGCAGCAAGCTGCTAGACGCTCTACCATTCCGGTTTACGCGATGATTCGCCCACGCCAAGGCGACTTCTTCTACAGTGAGGAAGAAGTCGAAATGATGCGTTGGGATATTGAAGCCGTCAAACAAGCAGGCTTGAACGGTGTCGTACTCGGTGTGTTGACTCAAGACGGTGATATCCATATGCCTTATGCCACAGCGCTGTGTGAATTTGCTCAAGCGCTTGGTTTAGGCGTGACCTTCCATCGTGCCTTTGACCAGTGTCGTGACGCTGAAAAAGCTTTAGAAAAAGTGATTAGCTTAGGCTGTGAACGCATTCTGACTTCTGGTTTAGCACCTTCTGCGCCGCAGGGTGTTAAGATTATCCAAGCGCTGGTTACACAAGCACAAGGGCGCATTGCGATCATGGCCGGTGCGGGTGTCAATGCCAATAATGTTACTTCATTAATTAAGCAAACTGGCGTGGGTGAAATCCATCTTTCCGGAAAAACAACACGACCAAGCCACATGATCTTTATCGCCGAACAAAGCAAGATGGGCGCTGCTGATATGGATGACTTTACGATTCCAATTACCAGCACTGAAGCTATCGCAAAAACGGTAACCGCTCTCAATTAAAGGCGTTCAAATCCCGTTTTTAGTTATCGAATGCTAACATATTGATAACTAAGGACGGGAGGGACTATGCCAAAGCTAAAGAAAAAGGAATACGAAGAAGAACTCGAAGCGCTGCAAATTGAACTGGTGAAACTGCAAGAGTGGGTCAAACACAAAGGACTCAAAGTCGTGGTTCTATTCGAAGGGCGAGATGCTGCAGGCAAAGGTGGTGTCATTAAACGCATTACTGAGAAACTTAACCCTCGTGTTTGCCGCATTGCTGCACTGCCCGCCCCCACAGAAAAAGAAAAAACACAGTGGTACTTTCAGCGCTATGTCGCCCATTTGCCTGCGGCAGGTGAAATCGTGCTATTTGACCGCAGTTGGTACAACCGTGCTGGAGTAGAGAAAGTCATGGGTTTTTGTACTCACGATCAATACGAAGAATTTCTCCGCTCTTGTCCTGAGTTTGAGCGCATGTTGTTACGCTCTGGCATCATCCTCATAAAATATTGGTTCTCAGTATCAGATGAAGAGCAGGAAAAACGCTTCTTAGAACGCATTCATACCCCGATCAAGCGCTGGAAGTTCAGCCCAATGGACTTAGAATCTCGTAACCGCTGGGCGGAATACTCCGAAGCCAAAGACAGAATGTTTGCTTACACAGACACCAAAAACAGCCCTTGGTGGGTCGTTCCCTCTGACGATAAAAAGAAAGCTCGATTAAACTGCATCAGTCATTTACTCAGTCAAATTGATTACCAAGAAATCAAATACTCTCAGATAGAGTTACCAGAATTAAATAAAGAAGGTTACATTAGAGCACCTATCGGGGATCAGATGCTTGTTCCGGATAAATATTAGAGATTAACCATGGCAAAAGACCTGTTTATTAACCTTGACCTAAATCTACTCAAAACCTTTTTGGTATTAATGCAAGAACGAAATATGCGTAAAGCTTCGCAGCGTCTGTTCGTCTCTCAACCCGCGATCAGTCAAGCATTACAAAAACTGCGTAATCACTTCGATGACGAGCTGTTTGTGAAAGTAAAAACAGGTCTTGAGCCAACCTCTTTTGCAGAATCTCTTGCGAATACTATTACCCCTCATATTGATGGTTTAGCGGCGGCGGTTAACCGTTCTCATCAGTTTGAACCAGCAGAAGTCGATAATAAAATCCGTATCGCACTAGCCCCTATTACGATGACTTGCCTGCCCGGCTTTCTCTTCGAACAGATGCGAACCCTCGCCCCAAATGCCCAACTTGAACTGGTCGGCTGGTCAAACAGCACTGTGGATGAAATCTTAAAGGGGGAAACCCTCATGGGAGTAAACTACGAGTTACTCCTTACTAACAAAGAAATTTATGCGCCTAAAATACTCGATTTGAAAGGACGAATTTTTGTTCGTGAAGGTCACCCAATCACCAAGTCACACGTCGAACCTAAAGACTTAACTGGCTATCCCATCGCGTCGTTAATTTCTCCAGGATGGAACGACAAGTTCAGCTATGCTTCTCACCTACTCACTCAAATGGATATAGAGCATACGGTTGGTTTTCGCTCAGAGTTCGTTATGGCAATCATTGATGTAATCAAACATACCGACATGTATTTGCCCCACTCCAACTTATTTCCAATCGATCAATTTCCTGGTTTAAGAGCGTTAGACGTAATTATCGATGATCAATTACAAACGAAGTCTGTGCATTGCCACATGCACGTTCGAAACCGCAACAATCCTCTTGTAAAGTGGTTAGCAGAGCTTATTCAGCAAGGTCTACAACTACAAACTGATAAGATTTAATTATCACCAAGATAACAATTGCCACTTAGCCATAAATCAAACTTTTCAATAAGATAGCCCTACTTCAAAAGGGAGATAGAAAAGCGATTGCTTACAGTATGGATGCTGTTCCTCGTTTACTTATTGAGAGATCAGACATGACAAACAAGATTGCTAAGTTAACCGCGGCTTGCACCCTACTTGCTTCATTTGGTTCGTTTTCTGCGGTTATTCCTGACCGCCCGAATCCAGGTATCCCAACAAATCCTATTCAAGGGGTACCTGAACAACCTGTTCTTCCTGAGGTTGACAACGGTGTTCCTGGAGTGCCTGATCGTCCACGTCCAGACATGCCACCAACGCCACCAGTCGAAGCGGCCCCAGAGCAACCAACACTGCCGGAAAAAGATAACGGTATTCCGAGTATTCCGGATCGCCCAACCCCTCAGTTGCCATCAAACCCAATTGAGAACAATCCTACGGACGATCGCTTACACAATCTTGAAAATCTAGCAGTGGAGTACGATTACCGTTTGAATCAACAAGCCGAGCAAATGGATGGGATTCGTGCAAGTTTGCATGCGGTTACCAATGCTCGCCCGTATGCGACAAATGGTGAACTCGCTATTGGCGCTGGCATTGGTTTCGCAGGCAGTAAAGAAGCGGTAGCTTTAGGTGGTGCGTATGGCTTAACCGATCAAGTGAGCTTATCTGGCACGTTCCATTACGAGTCTTCTGGTAAATATTCATCGTCTGAAATGGCTGGCGGTGTCGGTGTACAATTCACATTCAAATAAGAGTCTAATAAAGAAGTCCACTGCCAAGGATGGCGTAATCTAGGTAGATATATGAAACACACTCTCTCTTTACTCACGCTTATTCTCGCGCCCATTTCCGCTCACTCTGCTGGATTATTTATATCGCCAGAAGTCAAAATTGGCTCATTTCGTGGGGCAGGTATCCAACTCGGAACCAATGATATCGCGGGTTTTGATGCCTTGTACTTTGACTACTCACAAGTCACTTATAAAAGCGGTAACTTTGATGAAACCATTGATGCATACCGCGTCGGCTTTCAACATTGGTTTGATCATCGACCTCTGATGGGGTTTCAAGCCAGTATAGGCACTGCGGTTTATGATGGAAAATACAGGGAGGAACAAAGAGATACGACAGGATTGAGTATTGGTGGCGCGTATGTGTATCAAGTCAATTCGATTCTCTCGGTAAGAGCTGGTGCAGATCTCGATATCTTTAAAGACGATAAAACCCACACCTTTACCGACACTGCCGTACAGTTCTCTGTGGGTTTTGGTCTTCGTCTGTAATACTAAAATGTCAAACGCTGTGTTTAATACTATTTTAATGCATCATCAATGCTTTGATCGCCAAGATGGCGCACATCTTTACCTTTCACAAAGTAAATAATGTACTCACAAATATTCTGGCATCGATCGCCAACACGTTCGATAGCGCGTGCAGACCACATAACTTGCAGAATGTGTGGAATATTTTTCGGGTCTTCCATCATATAAGTCATCAATTGACGAACTACCGCTTCATATTCGGCATCCAGCTTGTCATCCAATTTATGCACTTCCGCAGCCGCTTCCACATCCATACGTGCAAACGCATCGAGCACTTGGTGTAGCATCTGAATCGCTTGACGGCATAATGGTTCTAGTGATACTTGAAATTGGCGTTCTTTTGAGGCTGGGCTCTCAATCGCCACTCTGGCAATACGAGTCGCCACATCACCAATGCGTTCTAAGTCAGTAATGGTCTTAATGATTGCCATAATCAAACGTAAATCTTTCGCCGTCGGTTGTCGCTTAGCAATGATACGCGTGCAGGCATCATCAATGGACACTTCCATAGCATTCACTTTGTGATCATCACGCACCACTTTACGCGCCAGTTCGACATCTTCCTTATTCAAAGCTTGAATGGCATACGATAGTTGCTGCTCAACCAAGCCCCCCATGGTTAATACATGGGTACGAATCGACTCTAGTTCTACGTTAAATTGCCCAGAAATATGGCGTCCAAAATGCATGTTTGTCCTTTATTTTGCGCAAGGTCGAGACTTAACCATAACGACCGGTAATGTAATCTTCGGTTTGTTTCTTCATTGGTGACGTAAAGATCGAATCCGCATCGGAATATTCAATCAATTTTCCCATATGAATAAAAGCGGTATGGTCACTAACTCTTGCTGCCTGTTGCATGTTATGGGTAACGATCACGACAGTATATTGGGTCTTGAGCTCATTGATAAGCTCCTCAATGGTCAAAGTTGATATCGGATCCAAAGCCGATGTCGGCTCATCTAACAATAACACTTCTGGCTCGATCGCAATTGCTCGTGCAATCACCAAACGTTGCTGTTGACCCCCTGATAAGCCAAAGGCATTTTCATGTAGACGATCTTTTACCTCATCCCAAAGTGCCGCTGCGCGTAACGAACGTTCTACTGCATCGTCTAAGGTTCGCCTATTTTTTACGCCTTGTAAGCGTAAACCATACACGACATTTTCATAGATAGACTTAGGAAAAGGATTGGGTCTCTGGAATACCATTCCAACGCGGCGCCTTAGGGTTGCCACATCGACACTTGGATCGTAAACGTTCTGGCCATGCAAACGCACCTTCCCCGTAACTTTACACCCCTCCACTAAGTCGTTCATACGATTTATGCAGCGTAGCAATGTCGATTTACCACAACCCGACGGACCGATAAATGCAGTCACCCTGCCTTTAGGAATACGCATGGAAATATCGAACAATGCCTGTGTCTGACCATAGAAAAGATTAAGATTCTCAATCGAGATCGCCGTTTGTTCATTCGTTAGGTTGTGCACATCTAATGGCGGCTCGTAACCCAATGTATTATCAAAGTTAAACATGCTTAATCTTGTCCTAATGTTCTGTATTTCTCGCGCAGATTATTTCGAATACTGATTGCTGTTAAGTTTAGTCCGACAATGACGGTCACGAGTAAGAAAGACGTTGCGTAAACCAAGGGTCTCGCGGCCTCGATATTCGATGTCTGAAAGCCGACATCATAAATATGAAAGCCTAAATGCATAAACTTTCTGTCTAAATGCACGTAAGGAAATTGTCCGTCAACCGGCAAACTTGACGCCAATTTTACCACGCCTACCAGCATCAATGGCGCAACCTCTCCTGCAGCACGCGCTATCGCCAAAATTAAACCGGTAATGATGGCTGGGGTTGCCATCGGCAATACCACCCGCCAGAGGGTTTCAAACTGTGTCGCTCCCAACGCCAAAGAGCCATGTCGCACGGAGCTTGGAATACGAGTTAAGCCTTCCTCTGTCGTCACAATCACAACAGGTAATGTTAATACCGCAAGCGTTAATGCTGACCACAATAAACCTGGCGTACCAAATGTCGGCGCAGGTAAGCGTTCCGCATAGAAAACATTGTCGATTGACGCACCGATCGTGTAAACAAAAAAGCCCAAACCAAATACGCCATAAACAATTGACGGCACCCCCGCAAGGTTTATCACTGCAATGCGGATGATTCGAGTCAATGCGTTATTTTTCGCGTATTCGTGTAGATAAATGGCCGCAATCACACCCAACGGCATCACAATAATCGACATGATAATGACTAAGAATACCGTGCCAAATATCGCAGGGAAAACCCCACCTTCGGAATTAGACTCACGCGGGTCTTGCGACAAAAACTTCCATACTTGTTTGCCCCAATGTCCGACCTTCTCCGGCAACGACATTTGGTTTGGATACCAGTAATCCAAAATATCTTCTAGGGGAATGGCGACTTGTGTGCCTGTCATGTCCTCAACGATCAATGCATAGTCAGAAAACCCGAGGCGTAAGCCATCAATCTGAGCGTCAAGCTGAGTCAACTCTTTTTCAATATTGGCTTTTTGGATACTGTTCTTCACAAGGAATTCGTTGGTAATGGTGTCATTGAGCTCATGTTTGCGTTTATCTAAACGCAATTGCTCTAACTGCCAAACTAACCCTTTCACTTGGTCATCCACCAGCATATCGATTTCATGACGTAGGGTCTCTGCATCTTCCAGCTTTTTATTGAGCCGTGCCCGAATGTCATTCTCGTAACGGATGTCGCCATCTTTAAACGCAATGAACTTCCCGAAAAAGTATCCACCACTGCTGCGCTCAATCACCGCCCACTCATCCGGCGTGGTTGGCTCATCAAGCTGCATCTTCAATACCGAGATAAAATCCGCGGGATAAAGCTCACGGTTAGCAATTTTGATGTTAAGGCGAGTGGCAAACTCTTCATCATGAGCCAGTTTTTTCGCAGCATCTTCTGGTAGGTAACTCCTTGGTACGAAGTTGTGCTCGTAAACCTGACCAACCAGAATCGAGTTTTCCTGCAGCACTTCGTCCTGCACCGGTGTCAGTGCAGCAACATTCCATTGATAAAGAGGCGCTGGCCAGAAGTAGGTCAACCCCTTCCAACCAATCAATAGCAACAAGCCTAAAACGGAGAGTAAGCTGATACTCACCGCCCCTCCCGTTAACCATATCCAAGGTGCGCCAGAACGAATCCAATTTAACACACGACTACTCGCTCTTTTTTTAGTCCACTACAACGCACGATATTTGTCTCTCAATCTCTGACGGACCAACTCAGCTAGCGCGTTCACGGCAAAGGTAAAGACGAACAAAATTAATGCAGAAAGAAACAGCAAGCGATAGTGCGAACTGCCCACTTCTGACTCTGGGAGCTCCACAGCAATCGTTGCCGACAAGCTACGTAACCCTTCCAAAACATTCCAATCCATTAATGGCGTATTCCCCGTCGCCATAAGAACGATCATCGTTTCTCCAACCGCTCTGCCTAACCCCATCATGACCGCAGAAAATATACCTGGGCTGGCCGTTAGAAGAACCACATAAATCAACGTTTGCCATGGGGTCGCACCAAGCGCTAACGAACCATCAGATAAATGCTTTGGCACGGAGAAAATCGCGTCTTCTGCGATAGTAAAAATTGTTGGAATCACAGCAAAGCCCATCGCCAAACCGACGACCAGTGCATTGCGCTGATCAAACCCGATCCCGTGCTCAGTAAGGAATAAACGAATGTCCCCTGCAAAAAATATTTGTTCTATGCTTGGTGATAGCCACACGCCTAGACCAATCAGCAACAGAATAACAGGCATCAGCACTAGAGCGTGCCAACCGTTAGGAAGCCGATTACGCAGGCGCTTTGGAATCAATGCCCACACCCCACCCATCACCATGGTACTCAGCGGTAGGATAAACAACAAAACCATTACGGTGATCAAATGGTCTTCAACAATAGGAGCAAACCAAAGACCAGCCAGAAAGCCGATAATAACCGTGGGCAAGGCTTCCATAAGCTCAATTGAAGGCTTCACAACTCTGCGCATACGCGGCGACATAAAATAGGCGGTGTATATCGCCCCTAACACCGCTAAAGGCACGGAAAATAGCATCGCAAACATCGCCGCTTTGATGGTACCAAACGCAATGGGCACTAAACTGAACTTTGCCTCAAAATTGTCACTCGCGGAGGTCGACTGCCAAACAAACTTCGGCTCAGGATAACCTTCATACCAAACTTTTTGCCATAAAGAGGAAAGAGACACTTCTGGATATGGGTTATCGACAGCCGTCACACTAAGCTCATCGTCCTGCCAGGTGATCAAGTAGCGCTCATTATTCGACATCGCCGCGAAGGTAGGAGCCTGTTGATAGGCACGCTCGAACAACACCAATTTCTCACTCGTGGTGTAGTGGCTTTGTAATGTACCGTTCGTGTAAAAGCTGTAAAAACCTTTACGGTGTGAATCCGGCAACAAATACTTCAGCTCAGATGCCAGCTTAAAGTCACGGATATGAGTAAGTGTACGTCGTTCTCCCTGTAGAGTGTCAAACCACTGAGAAACTCGACCGTCATTATGGGTCACCAGCAGTGAGTACGCACCAGCGAGAAGATCGAGGGTTCTAACGGAATGGTTCTTATCACCCTGAGTTAAATCGATCACTTCACGAACCGTAAATTTATCGTGCTGCTTAATCAGTACAATAAGCTCTGAACCATTGCGTAAATACAGTATTTGACCGTCTGGGGTCAGCAGCATCTGCTCTGGCGTATCGAAAGCGGATGAAAAGGTGTAATCCACTGTTACAGGCGGCGAGCCTAATAATTTGGGTTCTTGCCAACGAGCTTTAAGCAAACCACTTTGTGTTTGCCATACTAGAGTATGAGCATTTGGTGAAGTGCTAAAAGCAAATGATGCTACGGGATCAGAACTATCCGTAAGCTGCATGTCCATTTGGGGATGCAACTCAATCACTTCTGGTGGGCGTGTATTCTCTCTCAGTGTGGCATTAAATTCAGGTTTAAAGAGATGCGCTTCCCCCTTCTCATCGACCAGACCATACCAGCCTAACCCCGGGGATGATTTCGCAAAAGCGACTGGGCTATTGGCTATTTGTTGGGTGTATAAAACGGGCTTCGTAGGATCGTCTAATGAGAGAAAGCGCACTTCACCCGATTGAGTGAGTACCAAACCGATTTGAGAGTAATCATCGACAGCAATGGCGAGAGGCTTCCCACTTTGGGTCGTACGAGAGGCGTAATTGGTTTCGATCTCTGCATCAGAAAACAGAGGAATGGTCACCATCGCAAGATAAACAAAAATCAACACAAGAGCGGCAAGAACGCCAACACCACCGGATGTCACTGCAAGTCGAACTAAACGATCTTTTATCCGTCGTTTTTTATCTTTTTGCTGCAATGAAAATTCGGCCTGTGCCATTTGTCTCTCTACCTTTTTTGACTTAGTACTAGATTATGTCATTAAGATGACAATTGTATTACAGATCGCATTAAACAACTGAAAAGAATGCAACTATTGCACAGACGCAATATGAAACAAAAGTGCAACAAAAAATCAATAGTGTCTTACTCATCTTTTGTCCTTCGATGATTACGGATTACATCTTTTTAAGCTAGGTAAGGTTATGAGTGCAGAAAAGCTGTATATCGAAAAAGAGCTTAGTTGGTTATCCTTCAATGAGCGAGTGTTACAAGAAGCTGCCGATAAAACCGTCCCTTTGGTTGAACGGATTCGTTTCCTCGGCATCTTTTCCAACAATTTAGATGAATTTTACAAAGTACGATTTGCCGATGTTAAACGCCGGATCTTGATCAATCAAGAACGCGGTATCAGTGACAACTCTAAGCACCTCTTAAGCAAGATGCAAACTAAAGCATTGAGGCTTAATGATCTATTTGATGACTTATACAACGAGCTGATCCGAGAAATGGCTCGTCGTCGTATCTTTTTGGTTAATGAAAACCAACTTGATGAAGCTCAACAATGTTGGGTTACCAAGTATTTTCGTAACGAGGTCATGCCACACATCACTCCTCTGTTAATGAAAGAGGAAATCGATGTACTGCAATTCCTAAAAGATGAATATGCTTACATCGCCATTGACCTGCGTAAAAACGAGCAATCCCAATACGCACTGATTGAAATCCCTACCGACCATCTACCGCGCTTTGTCATGGTGCCAGAACAAAAAGGGAAACGTCGCAAAACCATCATCTTGCTCGATAATATTATTCGTTACTGCTTGGACGATCTGTTTAAAGGCTTCTTCGACTACGACAAACTCAACGGCTATGCCATGAAAATGACACGCGATGCGGATTACGATTTACGCTTGGAGATCGAATACAGCCTGCTCGAACAGATGTCTGAAGGGGTGAGTCAACGTCTGACAGCAATGCCGGTTCGATTTGTCTATGAGCGTGGGATGCCGACAGAAATGCTCGATTTTTTGTGCGAAAAGCTGCAAATCTCTAACTATGACAGTTTGATACCTGGCAGTCGTTATCACAACTTTAAAGATTTCATTGGTTTTCCAAACGTTGGGCGAGAGTATTTGGAGAATAAACCGTTACCACCAATGAAGTGTGCTGACTTTGAGGGGTACGCGAATAGCTTTGAAGCCATCAAAGCCAAAGATATTCTCCTATATTATCCCTACCACACCTTTGATCATATTACTGAGCTCGTTCGTCAGGCCTCTTTCGATCCCAAGGTGCTCGGCATAAAAATCAACATCTACCGAGTAGCAAAAGACTCTCGCTTAATGCACTCTTTGATTGACGCCGTGCACAACGGAAAAAACATTACCGTTGTGGTTGAACTGCAAGCGCGATTTGATGAAGAAGCCAACATTGAGTGGTCGAAGGTCCTTACTGACGCAGGGGTACATGTCGTTTTTGGTACACCAGGACTGAAGATTCACTCTAAGCTATTGTTGATCAGTCGCCGAGAAGAAGATGAGATCATCCGCTACGCTCATATCGGAACGGGCAACTTTCACGAAAATACAGCACGTATATATACCGACTATTCGTTACTGACTGCAGACCAAGAAATTACCAACGAAGTCCGCAACGTTTTTGGCTATATTGAAAATCCCTACCGCCCTGTTCGGTTTGATCATCTGATTGTTTCACCGCGTAATTCGCGCAAACAGCTATACCGGCTGATTGATGGTGAAATTACCAATGCTAAAGCAGGAAAAAAAGCGGCACTGACGATTAAAGTTAATAACTTGGTTGATAAAGGGCTTATTAACAAACTTTACGGTGCGAGCAATGCTGGCGTGAAGATCAACATGATTATTCGTGGTATGTGCTCTTTAGTTCCCGGCGTGGAAGGGGTCAGTGAGAACATACGTATCATCAGTATTGTCGATCGCTTCTTAGAGCATCCGAGAGTGGTGATTACTCATAATGATGACGATCCACAGGTTTACATCTCTTCTGCCGACTGGATGACGCGAAATATCGATCACCGCATTGAAGTGGCGGTCCCCATTCGTAATCCACGCTTGAAGCAGCGAATCATTGACATCACCAACATCCATTTTACCGATACGGTAAAAGCACGCTTGATAGATAAAGAGATGACAAACTCATACGTACCGCGTGGTAATCGTAAAAAAGTTCGCTCACAAGTTGCCATCTACGACTATCTTAAAAATATAGAGAAGCAAACTAGAAAACAAAAATCCAATGCCTCAGATACTTGAAAAAGATGTGCGCCATATTGCAGCTATTGACCTCGGTTCAAACAGTTTCCATATGGTTGTGGCAAAAGTGGTTGGAAGCGATTTGCAACTGGTGAGTCGGCACAAACAGCGAGTTCGTTTAGCCGCAGGGCTCGATGACGAACTCAACCTTAGCCATGCTGCAATGGAGCGAGGGCTAGAATGCCTCGCTATGTTTGCCGAGCGACTGCAAGGTTTCGAAACATCCAATGTAAGAATTGCCGCTACCCATACGCTACGCAGAGCCAACAACGCGCACTTATTTATCCAGCGAGCGAAAGCAGCCTTACCTTTTCCTATCGAAATCATTTCTGGAGAAGAAGAAGCTCGTTTGATTTACCTTGGTGTCGCGCACACTCAAGTTGAATCCAATTCTAAACTCGTGGTCGACATTGGTGGTGGCAGTACCGAGATAATTATCGGACACAAATTTGAGCCTAGCTTGCTAAACAGCAAACAGATGGGCTGCATCAGTTTTACTGAACAATTTTTCAGTAATAAAAAACTGTCACGAAAAAACCTCAGTAAAGCAATGCTGGCTGCCGAGCAAAAACTGGAAACCATTGCCAGTAAGTACCGAAAGAAAGGCTGGGACATCGCTCTAGGTTCTTCTGGCTCGATCAAAGCAATAAGTGAAGTATTGATCGGTTTGGGGTATGAGGATGGTTTAATTACCAGTAAACGGCTTGGAAAACTGATCGATAACCTATCTGAATATGATTCGATAGACGACATCGACCTCATAGGGCTTACCGACGATCGCAAACCCGTATTTTCCGCAGGCGTCGCCATTCTTTGCGCCATCTTCCAATCGCTAAAAATCACTCAAATGTCTTTCTCTGACGGTGCATTAAGAGAAGGCTTATTGTATGAGATGGAAGAGCGCTTTGCCCGCTCTGACATTCGCATGCGCACCACCGAGAACTTAGCGAAGAAACATCTGGTTGATATCGAGCATGCAGTTCGAGTCAAAGGTCACGCGAAAGAGTGGTTGTCAGACATACACTCAGAGCTAGGAATCAAAAAGAAAAGTGAATTGTTCGATTTGCTTGAATGGGCCGCATTGCTCCATGAAGTAGGCTTAAGCATCAGCTTAAGAGGTTTCCACCGCCATTCCTTCTACATCTTGCAACACTCTACACTACCGGGTTTTAACCGAGAACAGCAGCTCGTACTGGCAACATTGGCACGTTTTCAGCGCAAGTCTCTTAAACTCAATGAGTTACCAGAGTTCAACCTTTACAAACAGAGTGACATAATAAATCTAATTAAAATATTACGACTAGCGATAGTCATAAATGGACAGCGCAACGATGATCCATTACCAGAGCTTAAGCTATCGATTAAAGGCGATGAATGGCGCCTCACTTGCCGTAACGACGATTGGCTAGAAGAAAATAAGTTGTTGGATGCCGATTTACAAGAAGAGCAGTTGCGCTGGGAGAGCGCTGGATGGAAGCTCATCCTTTAAAGCTATATGCTCACCAAAAGTCGGTTTATAAGCCGACTTTTTTTAACTCTTGCGCCGCCAACTCCGCAGAAATTGGCACATAGCCATCCTTTGCGACCAATGTTTGCCCCTGCTCTGAAAAAATAAAGCGAATAAACTCAGATTCAATTGGACTCAATGGGTAATCTGGGTGCTTATTTATGTATACGTAAAGGTAACGTGATAGTGGGTACTTACCTGATACGATATTTTTTCGAGTTGGATTGACGTAATCGGTGCCACTTTTGGCAACGGGTACCAGTCTTACCCCCGCAACACGATAGCCAACACCAGAATAACCAACACCACTGATGGTTGAAGCCACTGATTGAACAACCGACGCGGAACCTGGCTGCTCATTGACTCGAGTTTTAAAATCCCCACCGCACAGCGCATTACTCTTAAAATAGCCATAGGTACCAGAAACCGAGTTACGCCCAAACAGCTGTAAGTTGCGCTTTGCCCACTCCGTTTTAATCCCTAACTCACGCCAATTGGTAATAAACTCACTTTCACCACAGCGTAATGTTGCTGAGAACATTGCATCGAGTTGGTTGAAATTGAGCCCTTTGATGGGATTATCTTGATGAACAAAAATACCAATAGCATCAATCGCCACCCGCAGAGCGGTAGGCTTATAACCATGCACACGTTCAAAAGCTTCTATTTCACGTAATCGCATTGGACGGCTCATCGGGCCAAACTGTGCCGTTTGCTCGGTTAATGCGGGTGGCGCAGTCGAAGATCCTGACGCTTGAACCTGAGCATTAATATTTGGGTAGATCGATTTAAACTCTTCCACCCAAAGAGTCGTCATGCCTGCAAGCGTATCGGAGCCAACTGACAGTAGGTTACCTGCTATTCCGGTTGTTTTTTGATAATTAGGTAGTGGCTTATCCTGTGCAAAGAGCACACTACTGAGCATTAGCGTTACAAGGCTTATCCCTTTCAATGCTTGTTGACCCCACCCCATCACTTCACCACCAAACGACTTGGAAGTACAAATGAGAATTTACTGCCCACGCCAACTTCACTAAGAATGTCTAAATGAGAGTCGTGATGACTCAATGCATGTTTTACGATCGCCAATCCAAGCCCACTCCCACCAGTGTCGCGAGAACGCGCTTTATCGACCCGATAGAAACGTTCCGTCAACCGATGAATGTGTTGCGGCTCTATACCATCCCCACTATCTACCACTTCTAAACAAGCACCTTGAGGTGTTTGGTACCAGCGCACATGAATACTTGCGCCAGGGGGAGTGTATTTCACGGCATTGTAAACCAAGTTTGAAATCGCACTGCGCAGTTGGTCATCATCGCCAAGCACACGCAACTTGTCATCAACGTCAAATTTCAACTTATGTTGTTTATCGCCACTCAAGCTCACAGCCTCTTTTTCTAGGACTTCGAGCATTCCTGGAACGTTAACAACGTCTTCTAGCTCATGCATTGGCGCAGCTTCGATCTTCGATAACGTAAGAAGTTGGCTAACCAAACTGTTCATACGATTCAATTGCTCGGTCATCACTCCATGAGCTTTGGTCCACATCGGGCCAACGATCATGTCCGGGTCTTCGGTCATCTCTAGATAACCTTGTAATACAGTCATTGGTGTCCGAAGTTCGTGAGAAACGTTAGCAAAGAAGTTACGACGCATACCTTCAAGCTGTTTTAACTGACTGACATCTCGCACCACCATTAGGTGTTCACCTTCAGTATACGGCACAATACGTAGTTCCAGCATGCGTTCAACATTCAATGGTGACCGCATTTCTAATGGTTCAGAGAAATCTTGCTTGCTAATATATTTAATAAAATCTGGGGTACGAATAAGGTTAGAGATAGGTTGCCCAGAATCTTCAGGCCAGTGAAAACCTAACAGGTGTTGTGCAAGCTTGTTACACCAAACAATATTACCTTCGGCACGAAAAACTACTACCGCATCCGGCAAAGATTCAGCGCCGTTGCGGAAACGACGGATTAAATTAGTAAGTTCTTTACGCTTGCGACGTTGGCGTTGTTGTAATCGGTACAAACCATTAAACAAAGACTCCCAATTCCCAGTACCCGAAGGTGGTGTAAGTCGTTTCTCATCCCATAACCAAGCCGACAGACGTACCTGATTATGCAAATGCCACACAAGCTGCAATGCCGTAGCGGCCAAAAGCAACCACGGCATATAACCAAACATCCAACCAATAATCACCCACGGGGTGTAAAAAAAAGCCAGCTCCCAGGCCAGCTTTTTCCAATTTAATCTTTCAACCACTCATTACTCCCGAAATGGTATTGATAAGCCGTGTATAATGTTATGCCTTAGTTGAGAAACGGTAACCAGCACCACGAACAGTTTGAATCAGTTTATCATGACCGGCGGCTTCTAAAGCTTTGCGCAGACGTCGAATATGAACATCAACCGTACGATCTTCAACATAGACATTGGTGCCCCATACGTTGTTTAGTAGCTGTTCGCGGCTGTAAACACGCTCTTGGTGAGTCATGAAGAAGTGCAGCATTTTGAATTCTGTTGGTCCCATATCTACCGGCTCATCCCCTGCGGTTACACGGTGAGAGACCGGGTCAAGCTTCAGGCCCTGTACATCAATCACATCTTCTAGGGCCGTCGGTGTCACTCGGCGGATAACCGCTTTCAGGCGAGCGACCAACTCTTTCGGCGAGAAAGGCTTGGTGATGTAATCGTCAGCGCCAACTTCGAGACCTCGAACTTTGTCTTCTTCTTCGCCGCGCGCGGTTAGCATCACAACCGGAATATTGCGGGTTAATTCCTCACGCTTCATGTGTTTGATGAAGTTAATGCCGCTACCACCCGGTAGCATCCAATCTAACAGAACTAAATCTGGGAAGGGTTCAGCTAGTTTAGTTACCGCAGTATCGTAATCTTCTGCTTCTACTGCTTGATAACCTTTCTGTTCAAGTACAAAGCATAGCATTTCACGAATTGGAGCTTCGTCTTCAACAACCAGAATCCTTCTCGACATAATTGAATAACCTTATGTTAGTTGAGCTAATGAATTTAAGGACAAAGCGCCCCTCAGTGCATAAGCATTATTACCACCAATTATGACACTTTTGTGACCTTTGAAAACAAATTTTCATATAAGTTTCTTTTGAGATTCATTCTGATATTTTTCATTTCTATTGGGACATCAGCAGGAAAATTCCCTATTATTAGCACCTCGTCATCAAGCCTAGAGAAGATTTATGTGGTTTAAAAACTTGCTGGTATACCGTGTTAACCGCGAGGTTAACTTCAACGCCGAACAACTGGAAACTCAACTAGCGGAGTTCCGATTCACCCCTTGTGGCAGCCAAGATAAACAAAAATTTGGCTGGGTTAGCGCAATGGGCAGACATGGCGACATGATGACGCACGTTTCTGAAAACCGCATTCTGATATGTGCGAAAAAAGAAGAGAAAATGCTACCCGCATCCGTGATCAAAGATTCTCTGAACGCAAAAGTCGATGCAATGGAAGCACAAGAAGGTCGCCCTCTTAAAAAGAAAGAGAAAGACAACTTAAAAGATGACATCGTAATGGATCTACTGCCCCGTGCATTTAGCCGCAGCAGCCACACTTACGTTCTGATCATGCCAAAAGAAGGTTTTATCCTTGTCGATGCGAGCAGCTACAAAAAAGCAGAAGACGTATTAGCACTATTACGCAAGACGATGGGTAGCCTACCTGTTGTACCTGCTATTCCAGAAGTAGCCATTGAAACCACACTGACTCAGTGGGTGAAGACCGGCGACACACCGCAAGGGATCGCTATGATGGATGAAGCAGAGCTGAAATCAGTATTGGAAGAAGGTGGTGTGATCCGTTGTAAGAAACAAGAGCTGACAACGGATGAAATCCGTAACCATATCGCAGCAGATAAAGTGGTCACTAAGCTAGCGCTAAACTGGCAAGACCGTATTGAGTTCATCATGGCGGAAGATTCTGCCATCAAACGCTTAAAGTTCTCTGACGAGCTAAAAGATCAAAACGATGATATCCCACGTGAAGATCAAGCAGCACGCTTCGATGCAGACTTCTCATTGATGTGCGGTGAATTCAGTGCTTTCCTGCCAAACCTATACGAAGCACTAGGCGGCCTGCCAAACCCAAACGCGTAACATAGCGCCATCTGTAACTATTACGCCCTCACCATCAGCGAGGGCGTTTGTTTATCTAAACTACAATTCTCCTAGTCATAGGTCACATTTTGACGTAAAATTTTCGCCCCATTTCCATAAGGTGGAATTGGCCTGACTTGTGATCAGATATAAGAGAATTGAACAATGACAACAGAGAAAACATTCGTACCTGAACTACTATCTCCTGCAGGTAGCCTTAAAAACATGCGTTACGCATTCGCCTACGGCGCAGATGCGGTATACGCAGGCCAACCTCGCTACAGCCTTCGTGTACGTAATAACGAGTTCAATCACGAAAACCTAAAAATTGGTATCGATGAAGCGCATGCCCTAGGCAAAAAGCTTTATGTGGTATGCAACATTCAACCACACAACTCAAAGCTGAAAACTTTCATCCGCGATCTAAAACCAGTGGTAGAAATGGGCCCAGACGCACTGATTATGTCTGACCCAGGTCTGATCATGATGGTTCGCGAAGCATTCCCAGAAATGCCGATTCACTTGTCTGTTCAGGCGAACGCGGTTAACTGGGCGACAGTCAAGTTCTGGGCTGCAAATGGCGTTGAGCGTGTTATCGTTTCTCGAGAGCTTTCTCTAGAAGAGATCGAAGAAATTCGTGAGCACTGTCCTGAAACTGAACTAGAAGTTTTCGTACATGGTGCTCTTTGCATGGCTTACTCAGGCCGTTGCCTACTATCTGGTTACATTAACAAACGTGATCCTAACCAAGGTACTTGCACTAATGCATGTCGTTGGGAATATAAAGTCGAACAAGGCAAAGAAAACGACTCTGGCCAAATAGTGGAAGCCTTCGATCCAAACGAAGCTCAAGCGGTAGAAGTTCAAGACGAACGCCCAGAGACAACCATTGGCCGTGGCAAACCAACCGATGAAGTTGTATTGCTCTCCGAAAGCCACCGCCCAGAAGAAAAAATGGCAGCGTTTGAAGACGAACACGGCACTTACATCATGAACTCGAAAGACCTACGTGCGATCCAACACGTTGAGCGTCTAACTAAGATGGGTGTTCACTCACTAAAAATCGAAGGCCGTACTAAGTCATTTTACTACTGCGCACGTACCGCTCAAGTTTACCGTAAAGCAATCGATGACGCAGTTGCTGGTCGTCCATTCGATGAGAGCCTTATGAGCACGCTAGAAAGCCTAGCTCACCGCGGTTACACAGAAGGCTTCCTACGTCGTCATACACACGATAACTACCAGAACTACGACTACGGCTACTCTGTATCTGATGCTCAACAATTCGTTGGTGAGTTCACAGGCAAACGTCGTGGCGATATGGCGGAAGTCGAAGTGAAGAACAAATTCGTTGTAGGTGATAGCCTTGAGCTAATGACACCAAAAGGCAACGTGGTCTTTACACTAGAAGCGATGGAAAATCGTAAGTTAGAATCAATTGAAGACGCAAAAGGTAACGGTCACTTCGTATTCATTCCCGTACCGCAAGACATGGACCTAGAATATGGCCTGTTAATGCGTAATTTAAATGCAGGTCAGGACACCCGTAACCCAACTGGTAAGTAATCATGGCACTACTTATTACTGATAAGTGCATTAACTGCGACATGTGTGATCCTGAGTGCCCAAACGGCGCAATCACCATGGGTGATAGTATCTTCGAGATTGATCCCGCGCTATGTACAGAGTGTAAGGGGCATTACGAAAAGCCAACCTGCCAGTCGGTTTGCCCTATAACAAAATGCATTATCACAGACCCAAATCATGTAGAAACAGAAGAGCAACTGCTTGAGAAGTTCGTGATTATTCAAGGGTTAGCGTAAATTCGAAAGGTTCAACTTTGCATTCAAAGTTGAACCTTTTTTTAACCCGACTTTTCAATAGGGTAGATATTACAGAATAGCTCTTTTTCGAACTGATACTCTAGCCTCTCCCGCCAGTTTTCAGCCTGTGAAACAGGCACTAGATAAAAATTTTCTCGACTCGTATCCGTCACGAAAGCCATTCCATATTGCATCAGCTCGTAATGCACATCATTAACAAACCCAGGGGCAAGGCGCTGACGTCCCGTCAGGTGATTAACATCTTCACGAGTCAATAAGACCCCTTTGGTATCACTGCTAAATCTGTGTCTTAACCACTCTGCAAATTCTTTTGCACAAATCATAGTCATGGTTTTTTCCTTGATTAACTTCTAGATAGGCACTACCGTCACACCGTCTAAATACACTTATCCATGTTATCACTCATCCTTTATCACAGACATATTGTAAGAAACCAGATCAAAGTAATGAAAAGTTCTTAAAGCAGAGCTGCCACTACTTAACAATACAACCAACCCTCTGTTTATTTGAGATTTCTATAATATACATCGGAACCAATTAGCTGTTTTTTGTACTGGTATATTCACTGTAGCTAAAAGTATGATGTTTCTCCAGTTTTATAACAGAGATAGAAAGGAGCGATAACAGAAAAAGAGGCCAACGCCACAGATTATTTAAGGGGAACAAGTGTTCGACAAGCTGAAGGAATTAACTTTTTACTTGGTTTAATAGAGGCTGTTGACTTCGCTTTGCTCTGAGGCTGAGCTTTAAGTTTCCAGCTTGATAGCTCTTGTCCGCAGCCATCACCTAATGGAATAGACTCTTGATTAATACAACTCTTACTTGAATCAGGACAAGATAATCTGACATGAAAATGGTAATGATGTCCCCACCAAGGGCGGACTTTACGTAGCCAGCCGCGACCGTTAGCTCCTTCCTGAATACACAGTTGCTCCTTAATAACTGGGTGGACAAAAATTCGTGCTACATCAGCATGCCGGGCAGCATTGCGAATTAATTCAAAGTGCCTATCTTCCCAGTTATGATCCAAAATCTTATATTTCTTAAGATCGACCACACTCATCGGCTTAGGGAGTTGTAATTCATTGTAAGAAAGCGGCGTATCAGCTAACCGCAACCAAATATCAATATCTAACCCAGTTTGATGGCTGGAATGACCTGAAGAGAAACGCCCACCTCGGGGCAGAGATAAATCACCAATTAGCAGAGTGGTATTGAGATCTTGACTGGCCATGAGTGCTAACTTTTCAATAAATCCAATCGTATTAGGGTGCCCATAGTAACGTTTCGTTCTACTACGTAGCACTTGATAGCCCTTACCTTCTAGTGGTAATGGCAAGGCTCCCTCTAAGCAGCCATTTGCATAACTTCCGATGGCAGAGGAAGGGTTATTGCTAGGCGTCAACACTTTCTCCCACGGACTCGAACTCGCAGAGGCTGAGAATATCATGCTCAAATACAAACAAAAACTCAGCCTCATCTGTTTTACCTCTTAATAATGTTCACCATTATCATAGTAAGCATTCGGAGAAAGTGCGGAAAAAATAACAGCTACGTCAACATCTTCACCAACAATTCCACGAACTTGCTGAGTGATTCCTTTTGCCACTTTATTCTGAGTATCTTGGCCGCGGTCGAACCAGAGCACTTCGATGAAAGGATAAGAAGTAGTAACTTCTCCTTCACTGAAAAAAGTCGTGTAGATATACTCAAACGTGAAGTCCTCTCTTGGGCACTTCATAAGCGGTTGCAGTTCATCTGTTAGGGTTTTTGATAGGGCTTGCACAGCTTGGGGCTCTACCGCTCGAAATCGAAAATGTGGCATAGCTTGCTTCCTAATGATTAAAATTAAGCAACGATAATAACAGGAAGTACTCGGCTAATCACGCTAAGTGGCTATCACCATATATCAGTACTGCGCGTAAATGCGATTCGAGAGGTATTGTTTAGAGACTTTCCATAGCCTCAGTAGGGAGTTCTAGAGCTATACTCTTTAGCTTCTGAAATAAAAAAGGCTCTAGTCTTTCGACTAGAGCCTTAAATATGGCAGGGGTGGAGAGATTCGAACTCCCAACACGCGGATTTGGAATCCGCTGCTCTGCCAATTGGAGCTA